>CAZNMF010000095.1:0-18725 GCA_964573795.1 uncultured Solibacteraceae bacterium | reverse complement strand
CGTTGACGCACGCTTCTCCGAACGTAGGCGGCGGGCTTCAGCCCGCCGCGCGGTCCGCCGGCCTGAAGGCCGGCGGCTACGTACGTCGAATCAAGTGCCGTCTGGAATTAGCTCGCGACACAGCGTTCCGCACGGACGGGAGGATGATCATGTTCGACTCGATGCGCACGTTGTTGCTGGCGGCCGTCGGCGCCATGGATCTGACCGACGAGAAGCTCAGGGCCATCGTCGAAGACCTCGTCCGTCGAGGCGAGATCGCGGCCGACGAGGCGCGGGAGCTGCGCGCGCGGTGGGCGCAGCGCGTCGCGAACCGGGATGCCGAAGTCGACGAGCGCATTCGCGCCGTCGTCGACGAGACGCTGGGGCGACGGAACGTCGCGTCGCACGCGAGCGTCGCCGATCTGCAGGCGCGCGTCGACGCGCTCGAGCAGATGGTCACGGCCCTGGTGGCCTCCGGCTCGTCGTCGCGATGACCCGAATGCGCGAGGGCGCGGCGAACGGCCCGTCGCTGATGCGCCGGTACGGCGACATCGCGAGGGTCCTGGTCAGACACGGCCTGGCCGACGTCGTCGACACGCTGCACCTCGGGTCCTCTCTCGCGTGGGGTACGCGCGTGCTGCCGCCGCGCGCGCGGATGGCGGCGTTGTCGCGCGCTGCCCGCCTCCGCCTCACGCTGGAGGAGCTCGGGCCGACGTTCGTCAAGTTCGGCCAGGCGCTGAGCGTGCGATCGGATCTGCTGCCCGCCGATCTCGTCGCCGAGCTGGCGATGCTGCAGGAGCACGTCGCGCCGCTGGCGCCCGGGACGGCCGAGTCGGCCATCGAGGCGGCCTTCGGCCACCCTGTCGGCGCGCTGTTTCCCACGTTCGAGACGACGCCGATCGCGTCGGCGTCCATCGCGCAGGTGCACCGCGCCGCGCTGCCATCGGGCGAGATCGTGGCGGTCAAGGTCCGCCGGCCCGGCATCGCCGGCACGATTGCCGCCGACGTCGAGATCCTGCGGCAGCTCGCGCGCCTCGTACAGCGGCACGTGCCTGCAGCCGACGCCGTCGATCCCGTCCGGGTCGTCGATGAGTTCGCGCGCACCATCCGGAGCGAGCAGGATCTGATCCGCGAGGGCCGCAACCTCGAGCGCTGCGCAGCCAATTTCACCGGCGATCCCACGGTGCATTTTCCGCGCGTGTACTGGGAGCGGACGACGTCGAGCGTGCTCACGATGGAGTACCTCGACGGCGTGAAGGTCACCGAGCTCGATGCGGCCGGCATCGGGCCGTTCGCACGCCGCTCGATCGCGCGACGCGGCGCGGACGCGATCCTCCGCCAGGTGCTCGAGCACGGCTTCTTCCACGCGGATCCGCATCCCGGCAATCTCGTCGTGATGGCCGACAACGTCATCGGCTTCCTCGATCTCGGGATGGTCGGCCGCCTGGACGATCGCGCGCGCCGCGCGCTGGCGCGCATCGTCCACGCGATTCAGCATCGCGATACGGCGGAGCTGACGGCCGTCGCGCTCGAGATCATGGAGACGCGCGGCGAAATCGACGTCGCGGCGCTCGAGCGCGATCTGGCCGCGCTCATCGAGCTGTACGGCGACGTCCCGCTCGCCGATCTGTCGGTGCGCGATCTGCTCGGCGACGTCGTCGGCACCGCGGCGCGCCATCGGCTCCGGTTTCCGTCGCCGCTGATGCTGCTGATCAAAGCGCTCGTGACGATCGAGGGCGTCGGCGCGCGGCTCGATCCGGCCTTCAAGATGGTCGAGCACGCGGCGCCGATGGCCGAGCGCCTGCGGCAGCGCGAGCTCGCGCCTGACGCGATCGCCAGCCGCGTGATGCAGGCGCTGGCGCAGACGGCGACGGCGGTGCGCACGATGCCGATGCACCTGGACGCGATCGCCCGCAAGGTCCGCGACGGGCGCCTGCAGGTGCAGTTCGTCCATCGCAACCTCGATCACTTCGTCCACGAGATGGATCGGGCGAGCAACCGCATCGCGTTCGCGCTGATCATCGCCGCCCTGATCGTCGGCTCGTCGCTGATCATCCACGCCGGCCGCGGCGCGACGGCGTACGGCTATCCCGTGCTCGGCTTGATCGGCTTTCTCGTCGCGGCCGTCTTCGGGGTCGGCCTCGCCATCGGGATCATGCGGTCGGGACGGCTCTAGGAAAGTTCGAAGTTTGAAGTGCGAAGTTTGAAGTTTGAAGTGCGAGACGCGAAATGCGACGTCCGAAGTCCCACGATTCGACAATCGCGCCGGCGTGCCGCGGCACGGGAGGCTGGGCGCGAGCCTCGCCGGTATGAGCGCCGCGCAGCGTACGCCCGCAACCGGGCAAGGGACGCACTGGCTGTCGTGGGTGCTCGGTGCGGCATTTCTGGCGGCGGTGATTCTGGCGGCCGTCCACTATGCCGAACAGCAGGCGTTCGTCCGGCTCGTCCAGCAGGCGAGCCCGGCCTGGCTCGTCGCGGCTGCGGCGTTGCAGCTCGGCACGTACGCGGCGCAGGGCGGCGTCTGGCGGCGCGTCGCGATCGCGGCCGACTATCGGCTCCCGTGGCAGACGACGGTTGCGATCAGCCTGGCCAAGCTCTTCGCGGATCAGGCACTGCCCTCGGCCGGGCTGAGCGGCAGCGTGCTCGTCGCGCAGGCGCTCGAGCAGCGCCGCATCGCGCCCGGCGCCATTCGCGCGTCCGTGGTCATCAACGTCGCGTCGTATCAGCTCGCGTACGTGCTGACGCTGGCCGTGGCGATCGCGATCCTGATCGCGCGGCGCGAGGCGAACGCCGTCATCATCGTCACGGCCGCGATCTTTCTGCTGTTCTCGATCGGCCTGAGCGCCGCCGTGCTGGCATTGGCCGGCCGTCCCCGCGCGCGGCCCGTGACGGCGGTTCGCGGCCTGCGCGGTCTGCGAACGACGCTCGACTTCGTGGCCGGCGCCGACGCGCGGCTCGTGCGTGGCGTGCGCGTCATCGCGGACACGACGTTGTGGCAGATCGCGATCGTCGTGCTCGACGCCGCGACGATGTGGGTGTTGATCCGGGCGCTTGGCACGACGGCGTCGCCCGGCGGCGTGTTCGCCGCGTTCATGGTGGCCAGTCTGTTCCGGACGATGGGGATCGTCCCGGGCGGGCTCGGCACGTTCGAGGCAACATCGGTGCTGATGCTGCGGCGGATGGACGTCGATCTCGCCGTCGCGCTGTCGGCGACGCTCTTGTTCCGCGGCCTCAGCTTCTGGCTGCCGATGCCGCCCGGCTACTGGCTGTCGCGGCGCATCACGCGGCCACCGGCCGGCGCGCGCGTCGCGGGCCGCGGATAGACTGGAGGTCATCCATGTCTATGACCTTGCCACGCCGGAGCTGGCGGGAGCGCAATCGCGATTTTCAGCGGACGCTGCGAACCATGTCGGTGAAATCGCGCGCGCTGCTGGCTGTCGCGATCTTCCTGACGTTCGCGTCGTTCGGACTCTCGGGCGGCAGCCTGTCGCTCGCACCCGACTTCTGGCCGCACATCCTCCTCGCGGCGCTGTTCTCGGGCGTCGTCGGTCTCGGCTACGCGGCGTTCGGATTCGGATATCGCTGGGCCCTGCCCATCGTCGTCGCCGTCAATATCATTGGCGTGTACTACTTCAGCCACTGGAGTTGGCGTCCCGACGGACCGCAGGCGTTGTCGGCCCTGGGCGTGCAGCGCGTGGAGGGCCGGCTGCAGGTGGCCGGCAGTGTGCGCATTCTCGTGTCGATGATCGCGTATTCGTCGTTCATCGCCCTGCTCCGACTCGAAGGACGCCGATCGATCGGCATGTACACCGAGATTCGTCTGGCGCGCGACATCCACGCCGCGCTCGTGCCGGTGCTCGAGGGCCGGAACGGGGCGCTCGAGTGGTACGGCGTCTCGCACCCCAGCGGGGAGGTCGGCGGCGATCTCGTGGACGTGGTCGACGACGCGTCGCGACCGTGGACCGCGTGCGTCGCCGACGTGAGCGGCCATGGCGTCGCGGCGGGCGTGCTGATGGGGATGTTCAAGACGGCGCTGCGATCGGCATACCGGACGACGACCGAGCCCGGCGCCGTGCTGACGCAGGTCAACGACGTGCTGAGCCCGCTCAAGCGGCCGAACATGTTCGTGACGGCCGCGGCGCTCGCGTGGCCCGAGCCGGATCGCTGCGAGTACGTGCTCGCGGGCCATCCGTCGCTGATTCACGTGTCGGCCGAGACGGGCGAGGCGCGATGGGTGGGCGAGTCGCAGATCGCGCTGGGCTTCGTCGAGCACACGGCGTACGAGACGCGCGCGCTCGACATCGCGCCGGGCGATCTCGTGACGGTCGTGACGGACGGACTGCTGGAGCTCTTCGATCGCCGGCAGCGCGAGCTCGGCGCCGAGGGCCTGCTGCGCATCGTGCAAACCGCCGCCGCGCGCCCCACGCTCGCCGAGACGGCCGCCGCGATCTTCGCCGCCTGCGCGAAGCACGGCACGCAGACGGATGATCAGAGTCTGTTGTTGGTGCGGAGGATTTGAGCGGGCCGAACCTGAAGGTTCGGCCCTCCGAAGAGCCTGTAGCCCGTGGCCCGTAGCCCGTAGCCCGTAGCCCGTAGCCCGTAGCCCGTAGCCCGTAGCCCGTAGCCTGTAGCCTGTCACCGTCCTGCCTTGTAATCCGCGAACGCCGTCTTCAGCTTCTCAAGCGCGAGCGCGGTTTCCTCCGGCGTCAGCTTGATCAGATCCGAGCGCACCATCATCATCGTGCCGACCGGCTCGCGCCAGAACTCGTCGATGTTCTTGCCGAAGCGCGACTGCACGTCCTCGACGGCCGTCGACAGGTCCGGGCCCATCTGCGTGTAGCTCTTCACGCCGTACACCGACACCGAGTGGCACGCGAAGCAGCCCTTCTCGACGAACCACTGGCCCTTGCCTGATCGCGCGACGTCGATTTCCTTCGCCTGCTCGTCCGTCAGCGGATCGGGCAATCCGGGAATATTCTTCTGCTTCAGCTCGGCGACGAGGGCCTGCGAGCGCGCCGTCGATTGATCCGGCGCGCTGCAGCCGCCTGCCGCGATCCCCAGCGCCAGCGCGCCAACCGTCCATGCCATCCAGGTGCGTCTCGGTCCAGCCATTGCGATCTCCTTCGCGCTCGTCTCGATCGTGACGATAGCGGCGCGGTCCTCGCGCGCCTATGACCGGCGTCATACCGCGCGCGCCGGCGCGCAGGTAGCGTGGAGCCGTCATGCAGTTGTGCGAAGGAGAGACCGGTATGGCCAGCCATCATCGACTATTTCATGGCGCGATCGCCGCGGCGGGCGTGCTGCTCGTGACCGTGGCCGTTGGATGTTCACCGCGAGCGCCGCGCAATGGGCGCGCCGCCACTGCGTCGGACGTGACCGCCGCAGCCGTGCAGACGTACGTCGCGCCCGGCGATCTCGACGAGTACTACATGTTCTCGTCGGGCGGGCACTCCGGCCAGGTCTACGTCTTCGGCCTGCCGTCGATGCGCCACCTCGTCACGATTCCGGTGTTCACGCCGTACCCCGGCACCGGCTATGGGTTCGACGACGACACGAAGAAGATGCTGGGCGGACTGACGTGGGGCGACGCGCACCATCCGGCGCTGTCGGAGACGAAGGGCGAGTACGACGGCCGCTGGCTCTTCATCAACGAGATGAACGGCCGCGTCGCGCGCATCGATCTGCGCGACTTCAAGACGAAGGAGATCTTCGGCCCGGCGCCGAACGTCTCGGGCAACCACGGATCCGCGTTCGTCACGCCGAACACCGAGTACACGATGATGGCGACGCGCTTCTCGATCCCGCTGCCGAAGGGCACGTACGCGTCGATCGACAAGTACGCGACGGACTACAAGGGCGTGCTCGCGGCGATCAAGATCGATCCGCAGAGCGGCGCGATGTCGATGGGCTTCGAGATCCTCGCGCCGCCGTTCGACTTCGACATCGGCGACGCCGGCAAGCTGGCGTCCGACGGCTGGATGTTCTGGACCTCGTACAACACCGAGCGCGCGACGGGCAAGCTCGAGGTCACCGCGAGTCAGCGCGATCGCGACTACATCGCCGCGGTCGACTGGCGCGCGGCGGAGAAGGCGGCCGCGGCCGGTCAGGGCGATCTGATCGGCGGCGTCCGCGTCCTCGATCCGAAGAAGATCCCCGGCCTCGTGTACCTGATGCCGTGCGGCAAGTCGCCGCATGGCGTGGACGTGTCGCCCGATGGCAAGTACATCATCGGCTCCGGCAAGCTGCAGGGCGTCACGACCGCGTTCAACTTCGAGAAGGTCCAGGCCGCGATCCGCAACAAGGACTTCACGGGCGACGAGGACGGCATCCCGGTCCTGCGCTACGAGTCGATCAAGGACGCGGAGATTCCCGTCGGCCTCGGTCCGCTGCACACGCAGTTCGGGCCGGACGGCTACGCGTACACGTCGCTCTTCGTCGACAGCGCGATCGCCAAGTGGAAGATCGGCACGTGGGAGGTCGTCGACAAGGTCCCGATGTCGTACTCGATCGGCCATCTCTCGGCCGCCGAAGGCGACACGGTCAGCCCGGACGGCAAGTACCTCGTCGGCCTCAACAAGCTGTCGCACGGCCGTCATCTGAGCGTCGGGCCGTCGCAGCCCGAGTCGTCGCAGCTCGTCGACATCACCGGCGACAAGATGAAGCTGATCTACGACGCCTTCACCGAGCCGGAGCCGCACTACGCGCAGATCGTCAAGGCCGACAAGCTGCATCCCATCGAGGTCTACCCGAAGGAGGAGAACCATCATCCGCTCGCGGTGTGGGATCTGAAGGACACCGGCGTCACGCGCAACGGCAACAAGGTGACGGTGAAGATGATCGCCGTCCGCACGACGCTGACGCCGACGTCGTTCGAGGTGCGCGAGGGTGACGAAGTCACGGTCGCGATCACCAACATCGAGCAGACGACCGACGAGCTGCACGGCTTCGGGCTGCTCGACTACAACATCAACCTCGTCATCGATCCGGGCGAGACGAAGACGGTGACGTTCACGGCGAAGAAGGGCGTGTTCCCGTACTACTGCACGAACTTCTGCTCGGCGCTGCACCAGGAAATGCAGGGCTACCTGCTCGTCAAACCGCGGGGGCTGCCATGACGGCCCTCGCGCGCAGCTTCACGTTTCTCCGCGCGCCGCTCGGCGCGGTGCCGCGCGCGTTGCTCGTGCTGGCGGGCGTGCTCGTCATCACGGGCTACCTCCTGCCGCTGTGGAACCTGACGATGTTCGCGCCGCAGTACCCGGAGGGGCTGCGGCTCGACATCTACGCCCACGCGCTGGACGGCGGGCATCACGGCCAGGACATCAAGGAGATCAACGTTCTGAATCACTACATCGGGATGCGGAACCTCGCGGCGGAGGACTTCACCGAGTTCCGGTGGATGCCGTTCGTGCTGGGCGGCCTCGCGCTGATCGACCTGCGCGCCGCCGTGCTGGGCTCGGTGAAAGAGTTGATCGACGCGCTCGTCCTGTTCACGTACTTCGGCGCGTTCTCGCTGTGGTCGTTCGCGCACCGGCTCTACCTGTACGGTCACACACTCGCGCCGGACGCGGCGGTCAAGGTGGAGCCGTTCATGCCGCCGATGTTCGGCAGCCAGCAGCTCGCGAACTTCGAGGTGTACTCCTATCCGCAGGCGGGCTCGTACGTGCTCGCCGGCGCGATGGCCGCGCTCGTGGCGGCCGTCGTCATCGCCTGGCGTCACCGGACGCGCGTCGTCGTCGTGGGGTGACGGCCATGGTCGGCGTGCTGATCGCGCTCTCGCTGCTCGCGCCACAGCCGGCGATGCCGGCTGCGGCGCCGAGCGTGCCTGACGCGCCGCCGCCGTCGGCGACGGCGCTCGAGGGCCGGCCTGCCGCGACGGAGACGTCGCCGCTGCAGGCGCGGGTCGACGCGGCCGCGCCGGGCGCGACGATCGACGTCGCGCCCGGCGTGTACCGCGGCGACCGCGTCATCGACAAGCCGCTGCGCCTGACCGGCCACGGGCAGGCGCAGCTCGTCGGCTCCGGCGCGGGCTCGGTCGTCCGCGTCCGCGCGGACGACGTCGTCCTCGAGGGCTTCGAGATCGACGGCCGCGAAGGCGGCAGCCTCGCGCGCGACTCGGCCGGCATCCACGTCAGCGGCCATCGCGTCACGATCCGCCGCTGCCACATCAGACGATCGATCTTCGGCGTCTATCTCCTGGCGGCCGACGACGTGGTCGTCGACCCCGTCGGCGGCGACGGGCTGCGCGGCCGCGCGCCGGGCGAGCAGGGCTCGGGCCTCCATCTCTGGAACACGCAGCGGTTCACGCTCACCGGCAACGTCGTGCGCGACTCGCGCGACGGGATCTACATCCAGTCGTCGAGCGACGGCGTGGCAAAGGGCAACGACATCGCCGACGTGCGCTACGGCCTGCACTACATGTTCTCGGATCGCAACACGTTCGAGGACAACGTCTTCGCGCGCAGCGCCGCCGGCGCCGCGTTGATGTACTCGTCCGATCTCGTCTTCCGCCGGAACCGCTTTCTGCGCAACCGCGGCTTCGCGTCGGTCGGATTGCTGATGCAGACGTGCGAGCGCGTGCTCGCCGAGGACAACCTGATCGCCGACAACGCGCGCGGGGTGTTCCTGGAAGGCGTGTCGCGCGGGGTCTTCCGCCGCAACGTCATTGCGGACGCCGACGCGGCGCTGGTGATCTACGACTCGACGCACGACAGCCGCTTCGACGGCAACGTGTTCGTCGGCAACCTCGCGCCGCTGCAGTTGTCGGGGCGTCGGACGGACACGGTGTTCGACGGCAACTACTGGTCGGACGACACCGGCGTCGATCTCGACGGCGACGGCGTACGCGATACGCCGTACCGGCTCTCGAACGTCTTCGACCACCTGCGCGGGCGGCTGACCGCCGCCGATCTGTTCGCGCAGGGACTCGGGGCGGCGATCCTGGCATCGGCCGAGCAACTGTTCCCCGTGCTCGCGCCGGTGCCGGTCGTCGACGCGCATCCGCTCGCGCGTCCGCCGCGGCTGGCCGATCTGCCGGCGGTGCCGCGCGCGCCGGCGGCGCGCGATCGCACGGCGATGTGGCTGTGGGCTCTCGTCGGCGCCGCAGCCGCGGCCGTGTTCGCGCTGGCGCGGCCGTCGCGCGCCGCGCGCATGGAGGCCGCATGATCGCCTTTCAGCAGTTCTCGAAGCGCTTCGGCACGACGACGGCCGTGGCCGAGATCACGTTCGAGGCGCAGGCGGGAGACATCGTCGCGTTGCTCGGCCCGAACGGATCGGGCAAGACGACGAGCATCAAGGCCGCGGCGGGGCTGATCCGTCCCTCGTCCGGCGCGGTACGTATCGGCGAGCCCGGCCGGCCGTCGACCGATCCGTCGGCGCGCGCCGCATGCGCGTTCCTGCCGCAGCACGTGCAGTTTCCCGGCGCGCTGACCGGACACGAGGTGCTCGATCTCTATCGACGCATGCGCGGTTATCCGCCCGCGCGTGTTCGCGACATCGCGGCGACGGTCGGGCTGAGCGGCGCGCTGGCGCGGCCCGTGCGCACGTACTCGGGTGGCATGGCGCAGCGGTTGGGCCTCGCGGTTGCGCTGCTGCCGGCCTCGCCGGTGCTGCTGCTCGACGAGCCGACGGCATCGCTCGATCCCGAGGGCATCCGCACGTTCTACGAGGCGATCGAGATTGGCCGCGCGCGGCGGCAGACCGTGCTCTTCAGCTCGCACCAGATGGGCGATGTCGAGCGTCTGGCCGATCGCTTCGTCATCGTCGCGAGCGGCCGTCTCGTCGCGTCGTTCACCGCGCGGGAGCTGACGTCGCGCCTCGCCGATCGCGGCGTGTTGACGATCGCGATGACGCGGCGCACGCCGGCGCTGCTCGACGCCGTGCGTCGCATTGCGCCGGCCGCGGCGTTCGTCGCCGATCGGCTCGTCGTGCCCGCGCCGACGGCCCGGCGGCTCGAGGTGCTCGATCTCGTCCGCGCGTCCGGCGTCGAGATCCGCGGGTGGAACGCCCAGGATGGCCGGCTCGACGCGTTCTACACCGAGCTGATTGGAGGCGCCGCATGATTGGCCGTCGTCTCGTCCTCGTCGGTGCGGCGGTGCTCGTTGCCGCGTGCGCGCACGCGCTCGCGCCGGCCGCGCTCGACACGAGGAACGACGCGTGCGCGTTCTGCCGGATGATCGTCAGCGACGAGCGCACCGCGTCGCAGATCGTGTCGCCGCTCGAAGAGCCTCGGTTCTTCGACGACTTCGGCTGCCTGGCGAGTTATCTCGCGTCGGCGAGCGTGCCGGCCGACGCGGTCGTCTTCGTCGCCGATCACCGGACAAAGGAGTGGGTGCGCGCGGACAGCGCGATCTTCACGCGCCTGTCCGCCGCCGCGGGCGCGATGGGCTCGCGCGTCGTCGCGCACGCATCGGCGGCGTCGCGCGACGCGGATTCGGACGTGGAGGGCGGGACGACGATCGCGGTTGCGGAGGTACTCGGGGCGGGACATGCGAAGCAGGAATGATCCATGTCTTTCGGAGGGGCGGACCTTCAGGTCCGCCCGCTGCGGCCGAACCTAAAGGTTCGGCCCTCCATTTCGGTTGGAAGGAGATTTTATGACTCCCGTCCTCTGGGCCGTCGCCAGAACCGAGCTGCGCCTCGCCGTGCGCTCGCGCTGGATGCAGGTCTTCACCGTGGTGTTCGCGACGCTGGCGCTTGCCGTCGCGATGTCGGGCTACGTGCTGAGCGGCGGCAGCGGCTTGCAGGACTTCGCACGGACGTCGGCGTCGCTCGTGCAGCTCGTGATCCTGCTCGTGCCGCTGACTGCGCTGGTCTTCGGCGTCATCGCCGCGGCGCCGGAGGGCGGCGACGCGGAGCTGCTGTTCTCGCAGCCCGTGGCACGCCGCGCCATTCTCATCGGCAAGGTGCTCGGCGTGTTCGTCGCGCTCGCCGCAGCCGAGCTCGTCGGCTTCAGCCTCGCGGGGCTCGTCGTCTTCTCGCAGGCGGGAAGTGACGGCCTGCCGGGGTTCGTCGGCGTTGCGGGTGGAGCGCTGGCGCTGACGGCGATGTTCCTGTCGCTGGCCTCGGCCGTGGCTGCCGGCAGCACGAGCGAGCGTCGCGCGCATCACCTGGCGATGACGCTCGTCGTCTGGCTCGTCACCGTCGTGCTGTTCGACATCGCGGCGCTCGGCGTCGCGACGCTGTTGCCGACGACGATCGCGTCGCGGCTGCTGATCGTCTCGGCGATCGTCAATCCCGTCGACGCCGTGCGCACCGGCACGCTGCTCCTCGTCGAGGGCACGGCGGCCTTTGGCGCCGCCTCGCTGGCGTTCCTGCGCGTGACGGGTGGAGTCGTCTGGGCCGCAGCGTGGCTGACGCTGTCAATCGTGTTCTGGATCGCCGCGCCGCTCGTGTTGGCGGGGATCAGGATCGAGCAGGCGGATATTGGGTAGGGACAAGTTCGAATAGGGTCCTTCGTAAGCCGTAAGCCGTTCTATTCCCCCGCCAACGCCTCCAGCGTCGCGCGATCGACGACGACGAACCCGTCCTTCTCCGTGAGCAGGACCTCGTCCTTGTTCCAACGGCTCATGATGCGGATGCAGGTCTCGATCGTCGTGCCCGTCAGATCCGCCAGCTCCTGACGGCTCAGCGGCAGCGGGATGAAGACGCCGCCGTGCCCGGGGCGGCCGAGCTGATCGGCGAGCTTCAGGAACAGGCGCGCGAAGCGCACGTCGATGCGGCCGCCGGTCAGCTCCGTGAGCCGGGCCGTCAACTGCACCAGGCGCAGCGAGAGGCTGCCGAGCAGGCCGCGCACGAGCGACGGATGCTGCTCGAGCAGCGTGAAGAACGCCTGACGCGGGATCAGCAGGCACGTTACCGGCTCGAGCGCGGCGGCGGACGCCGGAAAAGGCTTCGACTCGTACGCGGCCACGGCGCCGAGCGGGCCGCCGGCCCCGAACATGTCGAGGATGATGTCGTGGCCGTTCGGCCCGTGCTTGAACACCTTCACCTGGCCGCTGATCACGACGTAGAAAAAATCGGACGGGTCGCCCTCGTCGAAGATCGTGTCCGCCCGATCGTACGAGCGCAGCTCGCCGACCGCGGCGATGCGCTCGCGGTCGGCGGGGGCGACACGGCGGAAGAGCGGAATCTCGGCTAGTTGCGCCGCGGTCGGGCGAAGCACGCCGCGATCATACCAATGCCTGCTCCAGCGCGATCGCGCGCGGGAAGACGACGTGGTTCTCGAGATGGACGTGCCGGTGCAGGTCGATCAGGAACCGCGCGAGCTCGTCGTAGCAGAGCCGGTACGTGCGGCACGCGTCGTCGGGCGCCGTGAAGTCGTGCGTCAGCACGCGCAGCTCCTCGGCGAGCTCGCCCGCGACGGTGTGGTCGTCCTCCATCACGCGCACGGGATTCGCGACCGTGCCGAACGGGCTGCGCGGCACGCTGCCGCCCGCGCGCTTCGACGCGGCCATTGCGTCGATGTAGGGAAAGAGGATGTTCTCCTCCTTGTCCATGTGCAGGAACAGCTCGTCGGCGAGCCGCTGGAACGTCGCGCGCACGTGGACGAGCTCCGGGTGCCAGTCGCCGTGCCGGCCGACGAGCTTGTCGAGCCATCCCAGCACCACCGGCGTCGTCGACCGAACGTAGGCGTGATGACGCACGACGATGTAGTGCGTCAGCACGTCCAGATCGGCAGCCGCGGGCGTCTCGTCCTCGTCGGCATCGTCCAGATCGCCAAGCGCGTCGAGCACGTCGGCCGCCGGCACGCCGCGCGCGCGTGCCGCGTCGGCCAGCGTCTGGCGTCCATGGCAGCAGTAGTCCAACCCGAACCGCTCGAAGACGATTGCCGCCTGCGCGTGTTCGGTGACCAGATCCCCGAGAGATCGGTCGAGCAGGGCCTGAAGTCGTGTTGTGTCGGTCACGCGTCACCTCGCGAAGAAGGGTGTGCGGACAGACTACGGCGGCGCCCGCCGGGCGCCTATGACGATGGTCATACCGCGTCGCGGCGTGTTTCGGAACTGTCACGTGCGCCGAAGGCGCCAAGTCAATTTCGAAGTTCGAACGTCGAACTTCGAAGTCTTGTCGTGCGCTCTCAGGGCGCGGCGAGATCGGACTCGGGCTTCGGCGGCGCCGGCGCGTCGACGGCGATCTTCGCGCTTGGCCCGGCGACGCCCCGGACGTTCACGCCGCGCACGTCGAGGGCGGATCCGGCGGCCGGCGACGGCCAGGCCAGCCGCGGCTCGCGGAGCGCGTGCCAGCCGTCCGTGTTGCCGCCGGCGTCGACGACCCGGAACTCGTAGCGATCGAACTGGAGCACGCTGTGACGGAGCCCGAGGACGACGCCCGCAGCCGTATTGCGGAGCACGTCGATCCGGACCTGGTTCAGCGGCGCGGCGATGGCGTCACGATTGCCCGTCCGTCGCTCGGTGAGCCGCTCCTTCGGGTACCGCGAGATCACCGGGCTCCGTTCCCACGGCACGACGCGCGGATCCTCGAACTCGATCATGTCGCCGAAGCGCTCGAAGGGCGCCGCGCTCGGCGTCGCGAGGTGGTCGGCCTTCAGGTGATAGCGGACGTAGCGATAGAGCTCGGCCGTCTTCTGCGGCCAGTGATCGGGCGACACGTGATCCTCGCGCATCGTGCCGCGCACCGCATGGACGCGATCGAGGCTGTCGCCGAGGAGCGCATCGTGGATCTCCAGCGCGCTCAACGGCACATCGTCGCGCTCGAAGTACACGTTGAAGTCGGCGTCCATCAGCACCCACTTGTCGTAGTCGTTCGACCAGACTTCCGTCACGTAGTGCGCGTACGGATTGTCGGCCAGGCCGATCTCGACGTAGCGCGCGGTGAAGCCCAGCGCAGCCAGCGACTGCAGCAGCACCTGCGCGTACTGGCCGCAGAAGCCGCCGGTCCGGCCGGATCGGATCCAGTCGAGGATCGTCAGCGCGTTCCATGGCGGATACGGATTCGGCGTGCCATCAGGCCATTGCGCGTTGACCCAGTCCTTGACGCGCAGGATGCGATCGAACTGGCGCAGGTCCGGCGGCGCAACGTCGCGCAGGTGCTCGCGCGTCGCGAGCTCGTCGAGCTGCGGATCGTCGAGCGGCTGGAAGCGGAACGGCAGGTGCGCGCCGTCGGGCACGAGGCCGTTGCGGACGATGCGCAGCGGCGTGGATCGGCGATCGCAGCTCGACAGCAGCGCGCACGCGAGCGCAACGGCCAGCGCCGTCAGGAACAGGGAAGAATGACGAGGCAGCATGACGGATCGCGTCGCGTCGTTGACACGCCGAGCCGCGCGTCGCGACATCGCGAACGCGTCGGTGGTCGCGCCGGAGCCAGAGGTGGGGAGCGCCTGGAACGCGGTCGCCCGCGTCCAGATCCGGCTCAGCGGCCGCGGTCATTGTATCGGCAAATCATGGCGGGCTACGGGCTACGGGCTACCGAATCCTCGTAGCTCACTATCGCGCTATCTCACTAACGCACTATCTCGCACCTCGTTATCTCGCTGTCTGCCCCCGTCCCCTCGTCCCTTGGTCCCCTGGTCCCTTCGTCCCCTAGTCCCCCGGTCCCTTGGTCTTGGTCCCCGTTGCCTTCGTCCCCGCCCCGCTGCGGCGGCCACAACACCCGCGAGAGGAGCGTCGCGCACGCCCACGCGAGCGCAGCGCCCGACGCCACGATCAGCCAGAGCACGGGCGGCAGCGCGGCGTGCCCGAGCAGACGCGCGGCGAATGGCAGAACGGCGACGCCGACTTGAATCGCGATACCCGTGGCGACCGCAGCGTGCAGCGCGCGATTCGGCAGCCGCTCCGCGCGCGCGTGGCGGCACGGATAGGCGAGCACGAGCTGGCTGATCGCCATGAAATGAAACCCGACGGCGCGGGACTCGTCGATCCCGTGCCCCAGCAGCGTCGCGAGCCCGATCGCGCCGAACGCCAGGAGCGCGTTGATGCCGCCGGCGGCCGCGACGAAGCGTACCGAGCGCGCGTCGAGCAGCGGCTCCGAGACCGGGCGCGGCGGCTGGCGCATCAGGCCCGGTGTGCGATCGAGCGCGAGCGCCAGCGCCGGCAGGCCGTCGGTGACGAGATTGATCCAGAGAATCTGTGCGGCCGTGAGCGGCAGCACGAGCGCGCCCGCGCGATCGCGCAGATCGAGGGCGAAGGCGAGGACGAGGCCGCCGGCGACGAGCAGGACCTCGGAGAGATTCGTCGAGAACAGGAAGCGCAGGAACGTCTGGATGTTCTCGTAGATGCCGCGGCCTTCGTCGACCGCGCCGACGATCGTCGCGAAGTTGTCGTCGAGCAGCACGAGGTCGGCGACCTCGCGGCTGACGTCCGATCCGCGCTGGCCCATGGCGACGCCCACGTCGGCGCGCTTGAGCGCGGCCGCGTCGTTGACGCCGTCGCCGGTCATCGCGACGACCGCGCCGCCGCGCTGCAGCGCCTCGACGAGCCGTAGCTTCTGCTCGGGCCGGACGCGGGCGAAGACGTCGACCTCGGCCGTGGCGGCGGCGAGCGCGGACGGCTCGATCGCCGCGATCTCGTCGCCGGTCAGCGCGCGTGACGCGGGCAGTCCGATCTGGCGCGCCACGGCCAGCGCGGTCGATGGATGATCGCCGGTGACCATCGCCACGCGGATGCCCGCGTCGTGCGCCAGGCGCACGGCGCCGGCGACTTCGGGCCGCGGCGGATCCCAGAACAGCGCGAATCCCAGCATCGTCAGGCGCGCGTCGTCGATCTCGCCGTCCACCTGCGCGATCGCCAGCACGCGGAGCCCGTCACGCGCGTGCGCGTCGGCGCGCTCGGCCCACGTCCGTCCGTCCGGACTTTCCGGCGCGCAGCGTGCGAGCAGCGCCTCAGGCGCGCCCTTCACGTAGCTGACGTGGCGTCCGTCGACGTCGATTGTCACGCCCGCGAACTTCCACGCGCTGTCGAAGGGCCGCGTCGCGACGACGCGAGAGCGATGACGAATCGCCGCGACGTCGGCGCCCTGGTCTGCCGCGTAGCGGAGCAGGCCGAGATCGAGCGGGTCGCCCGCGCCCGTGTCGAGATCCGCGTCGTTGGCGAGGACGATGGCGTCGAGCGCGCGCGCGGGATCGACGACGTCGAGTGCGCGGACCTCCATGCGGTTGGCGGTGATCGTGCCGGTCTTGTCCGTCGCGATCACGGTCACCGAGCCGAGCGCTTCGACCGCGGACAGACGGCGGACGACGGCGCGGTGGCGCGCCATGCGCTCGACGCCGCGCGCGAGCGCGACGGTCAGCACGGCCGGCAGACCTTCGGGCACCGCGGCGACGGCGAGCGCGACGGCAAAGATCAGCGTCTGCGGCGCGCGCGCCAGGCCTTCGGCGGCGAGCCCCAGCAGACCGAGCGCGGCGGCGAGCAGCAGCACGGCGCGGGCGATGCGGCGTCCCAGCGCGTCGACGCGGCGCTCGAGCGGCGTCGCGGCCGCGTCGATCTCGCCGAGCGTCGAGGCGAGCCGGCCCATGGCGCTCGATGCGCCGGTGCGCGTGACGATCAGGAACGTGGTGCCGCGCACGAGCAGCGTGCCGCTGAACGCCTCGTCGTCGTCGCCCTTGTCGACGGGCACCGACTCGCCGGTGAGGATCGACTCGTCGAGCAGCGCGCCGCGCGCGCGAGTCAGTGTGCCGTCGGCGGGCACGCGATCGCCCGCTTCGAGGCGGATCCAGTCGCCGGGCACGATCGCGTGCGTCGGCAGGTGGACGGCGCGCCCGTCACGCAGCACCCACGCGCGATGGCCGCCGAGCGCCTTCAGACGTGCCAGGGCGGACTCCGATCGCGCTTCGTGGTAGACGCCGAGCGCTGCGTTGAGCAGCAGGATCGCGCCGATGGCGACCGCCTCGACGGGCCATCCCTGCAGGCCGTCGTGCACCCACATCGCGACGTCGAACGCGAGCGCGAACAGCAGCAGGTAGATGAGCGGGCTGGCGAACTGCTGGAGGACGCGTCGCCAGAGCGGCGTGGACGCGTGCTCGGGCAGCGCGTTCGAGCCGTACTGCACGGCGCGCGCGCGGGCGTCGGCGGTGGACAGGCCGTCCATCTCGATCAGGTCCCCTCGAAAAAGTCGGCGCCCACGAGCGTCGCGATGGATCGGCAGCGTACCGCATTTGCCGTCACCGTCATGCGGACGCGGGGGCCGTCGTCCCGCCCGGGCGTCCGTATCCGCGGCAATCACCGGGCGGCCACGGGGGGCCGCCCCTTGCTGACGGAATCTTGACCCTTGAGGGCAAGTGGTACTTCCTGGATCCTCAGCGCCTGGGGAAGATTGCGGGTACTGCGTATCAGGACCTTAAGGTGAAAAGCTTCAGCGACGAACTGAAGCGATACGTCGGTTCAATCGTCTCCGGTCACTGATCACTGCAACCCCGTCGCGAAAGGGCCGCGCTCCTGCTATCCGGCGTTGGTTGGGGCCCCGGCAACGTCAGCGCCCCGATTCTCGCGTTTGTCCCGCTACTGCAGCCGGCGGCCCGCCCGTTACGAGCCTGGCGAGCAGATCTTGAGTTTTTGGGACGGCGTGACCGGTCTCCTACTTACGAGGTTGGATCGGCTGTTCCCATACTGTTCCCACAAAGCCAAACGGCCATGAGCGCTCATCGCGACCATGGCCGATTTTATTGGTCGGGGCGACTGGATTCGAACCAGCGACCCCCTGCGCCCAAGCGAGTTTCCAAGGCTGTTCAGCGGTCGTCACCGTTCGTCAGCCGATGTCAGATTCGCCGGATTCTCTAGAGAAAATGTGCAGTCTGCGTTGCACCGCCGTTCGGACGATGCTACGGTGTTGCTGTCGGGTTGTGACCTATGCGTGACCTACAGCCCGACTCCCTGTCCTAGGTTGTTCGATGCTCGAACACCTCAACGATCGTCGAATCGCGGCGCTCCCGGTGCCGACGCGGGAGGAGCGCCAGCACGACTACTGGGACGACACGCTGCGCGGGTTTGGGGTGCGCGTGTCGTACGGCGGCAAGCGCGCGTTCGTCGTCCGCTACCGTGTCGCCGGCCGTCTGCGACGACTGACGCTCGGCCCGTATCCGGGCCTCTCGCTCGCTGACGCGCGCCGGAAGGCGAAGGAAGTCCTGGGAGACGTCGCCCGCGGAGACGACCCCGCCGAGACGAAGCTGCGCCGCCGGGACGGGCTTCGGTTCAGCGACCTGGTCGAGGACTACCTCGACATGGCCAAGAAGCGTCACCGACGCTGGGACGAAGAGCAGCGCATCATCAACAAGGATCTTCTGCCCGTCTTCAGTTGGCGTTTGCTCGCCGATATCCGTCGCCGGGACGTACGAGAGTTGGTCGAGGACATTGCCCGGAAGCGTGACGCGCCGATCATGGCCAACCGGACGCTCGGCGTGCTGTCGCGCATGTTCAACTTTGCCCTCGATCGCGAATGGATCGAGGCCAGCCCCGCGGCACGGATACCGGAGCCGGGACTGGAGAAGTCACGGGATCGAGTGCTCACGGACGATGAACTCCGCGAGCTCTGGCTCAAGCTGGAGGAGATCGTTCGCGCGCCCGAGACCGAGGACGCCGTCGAGGCAGAGGGTGCATCCGTCGACGCCGCGCCAACGCGACGTCGCGGGATCACCGTCGCCACCGCCGAAGCGTTCCAGGTGCAGTTGCTCACCGCGCAGCGTCCCGGCGAGGTCAGGTCTATGCGCTGGGCCGACGTGGATCTCGACGCGGGCTGGTGGTCGATTCCTGGCACGCTCACGAAGAACGGCCGACCGCACCGAGTTCCGCTCGCCGAGCCGG
>CAZNMF010000094.1:0-2449 GCA_964573795.1 uncultured Solibacteraceae bacterium | reverse complement strand
GCCGTGAACGTCGCGGCGCCGATGGCGTTGGCGCGCGTGTTGAAACCGACGAGGGCGCCGCCGGCGTCGGCTGTGACGTCGATCGTGTCGACCTTCAGCGCGAAGACGGTGAAGACGTAGCGGTGTGGCGGATCGCCGGCGGGCGGGCAGGGGCCGCCGTAGCCGGGCGTGCCGAAGTCGGTGCGCGTTTCGAGCGAGCCGGCGGGCATCTTCGCCGTCGTGCTCGCGCCGGTCGGGAGGCTCGTCGCCGACGCGGGAATGTTCGCGACGATCCAGTGCCAGAAGCCGGAGCCGGTCGGCGCGTCGGGATCGTAGACCGTGATGACGAAGCTCCTGGTGCCTGCGGGCGCGCCGGTCCAGGAGAGCGCGGGCGAGACGTTGCTGCCGGTGCAGCCCATGCCGTTGAAGATCTGCGCCGGCGCGAAGGCGCCGTTCTTCACGTCCGCGCTCGTGAGGGTGAAGCCCGGCGTCGCGCGCACGACGGCGTCGTTGGTCGGACGATTGGTCTGGGCCTGCGCGGCCGGCGCGGCGAGCGCGATCGCGCTTAGACACGCGAGGATCGACAGGGATCGCATGGATGACATCTCCTCGAAGGGCCGCCGATCGGCGGCATTGTCGACAGTCTACTGCGATCGCGAGATCGGATCGCGACGCTGATGGCCGCGCCGATCTCCGACTGGCTCGTGTGGCAGATCGCCGACTCCGCGTTTCCGACCGGCGCGTTCGCGCACTCGTTCGGTCTCGAGGCCGCGCACCAGCACGGGGAGGTCATCGACGACTCGAGCCTGCGCGCGTTCGTGCGCAGCAGCGTGCTGCAGGCCGGCTACGGCGCGCTGCCGCTCGTCAACGCGGCGTATCGCGCGCCCGAGCGCTTCGCGGAGCTCGACGCGCTGGCCGATGTGTTCCTCACCAATCCGGTCGCCAACCGCGCGAGCCGCGTGCAGGGGCGCACGCTCGCAGCGACGTGCGCGCGCGTGTGGCCGTGCGACGCGCTCCTCGCCTTCGAGCGATCCGTGCGCGCGAGCGCCGCGCACGTCGCGCCGGTGACCGGTGTTGCGCTACGTCACGTCGGCGCGCCGCTCTGGGTCGTGCAGAAGCTCGTGCTGCACGTCGCGCTGCGCGGCGTGCTGTCGGCCGCCGTGCGTCTGGGGATCGCGGGCAGCTATGAAGCGCAGCGGCTGCAGGTGGAGAGCGCGTCCGATCTCGATCGCGTGCTCGCGCGCTGCGCGTCGCTCGACGAGGGAGACCTCGCGCAGCCGGCGCCGCTCGTCGACCTGCTGCAGGCCGGGCACGATCGGCTGTACTCGCGGCTGTTTCAGTCCTGAAGGATCTCCGCCATGCATCATCACGATCACGCACGCGACTACGATCTCGATCCGACGCCGGGACGATTTCAGGAACGGCCGTCGCCGCTCGCGCGCGACTACGGCGAGCGCGCGTTCACGGTCGGCATCGGCGGCCCGGTCGGCAGCGGCAAGACGGCCCTTCTGCTCGCGCTCTGCCGTGTGCTGCGCGAGGATTACAACCTCGCGGTCGTGACCAACGACATCTTCACGAAAGAAGACGCGGAGTTCCTCGTCCGAAACCAGGCGCTCGCGCCCGAGCGCATCGCGGCCGTCGAGACGGGCGGCTGCCCGCATACCGCCGTGCGCGACGACATCAGCCAGAACCTCGACGCGCTGCAGCAACTCATGATCAGGTTCCATCCGCAGCTGCTGTTCGTCGAGAGCGGCGGCGACAACCTCGCGGCGCAGTTCAGTCGCGAGCTCGCGGACTACACGATCTACGTGATCGACGTCTCCGGCGGCGACAAGATCCCGCGCAAGGGCGGGCCGGGCATCACGCAGTCCGATCTGCTCGTGATCAACAAGACCGATCTCGCGCCGCTGGTCGGCGCGGATCTCGGCGTGATGGATCGCGACGCGCGCAAGATGCGCGGCGACGGCCCCATCGTCTTCGCGCAGGTGCTGCACGGCGAGGGCGTGCGCGCGATCGCCGACCACGTGCTGGCCGCGTGGCGGCGCGCGCCTGCGGTCTGAAAAAGCGATATTCTTCGGAACATCCCGGCTGTTCTCGGACTGGAGAGGATGCTCCCATGCTGTACACACGACGCGACGTAGGCAAGATTGCGCTGGCTTCGCTGGCGCTGCCGAAATTTCTCGAGGTTGGCCTCCGCGCCGACTCCAAATTCAACGGCGTGCAAATCGGCGCCATCACCTACAGCTACCGCACGATCCCCGACGCGTTCGCGATTCTGAAGGCGATGAAGGACATGGGCCTGTCGGAAGTCGAGCTGATGTCCGGCGACGCCGAGAAGATGGCGGGGATTCCGTCGCTGCCGACGTTCCCGCGCGCGGGCGGCCCGGGCCGTCGCGCCGGTGGCGCGCCGGGCGGAGGCGCTGCAGCCGCCCCACCCCCGCCGCCCCCTCCGCCCCCGGCCCCCGCGACC
>CAZNMF010000093.1:0-4333 GCA_964573795.1 uncultured Solibacteraceae bacterium | reverse complement strand
CCCGACGGGCATCGTCGTCTCGCAGCAGGACGAGAAGTCGCAGATCAAGAATCGCCAGAAAGCGATGAAGGTGCTGCGCTCGCGTCTCTACGAGATGGAGATGCGGAAGCAGCAGGAAGCGATCGCGAAGGAGCGGCGCGGCCAAGTGGGATCGGGCGAGCGCTCCGAGAAGATCCGGACGTACAACTTCAAGGAGAACCGGATCACCGATCACCGCATCAACTTCACGATGCACCAGCTCGGCGCGGCGCTCGAGGGCGATCTCGACGAGCTCATCAACGAGCTCGAGGAGCGCACGCAGGCCGACAAGCTCAAGCAAGCCACGGCAACGGCTGCAGGCGACGGCGAGTCGGACGACGAGTAATGGCGCATCGATGACGCTGGCGCAGTGCGCGCGCGATGCCGCGGCGACGCTCGCCGCTGCGGGCTTCGAGATCGACGAGGCGAGACGCGACGTCGCGGTCATCGGACGTGCGCTGCTCGGCTGGGACGAGGCGCGCTGGCTCGTCGCACAATCGCAGCCTGTCCCCTCGGACTTCCCCGCACGCCTCGCGCCCTTCGTCGCTCGACGCGCCGCGCGCGAGCCCGTCGCGTATCTGCTCGGTCAGCGCGAGTTCTACGGACGTTCGTTCGTCGTCTCGCCCGCTGTGCTGATTCCACGTCCCGAAACGGAAGGCCTCGTCGAGGCTGCGCTGGGATTGCTGGCGGCCGACAACGCGCGACCGGCGCGCGTGCTCGATATCGGTACGGGGAGTGGCTGTCTGGCAGTCACAGTCGCGCTCGAGCGGCCTGACGTGGAGGTCATCGCGACGGACGTCTCGCGTGACGCGCTCACAATTGCGCGCGCGAACGCCGCGCGCCACGGCGTCGATGCGCGCGTCGATTTTCGCGACGCCGCCTTCGCCGGCGATCTGGTGGACGCCGCCGATCTCATCGTCACGAATCCGCCGTACGTGGCTGAGCGTGAACGCGATGCCTTGTCACCGGATGTGCGCGACTACGAGCCGTCACTTGCGCTCTTCGGCGGCAACGATGGCCTCGACGTGATTCGCGCGCTCGTGCCGCACGCCGCGCGCGCACTTCGCCGCGGCGGCTGGCTCGTCATGGAGATCGGTCAGGGACAGGCTGCGGCGATCGAGGACATCGTCCGACACGCCGGCTTCGACTGGCTCGGCACACGCAACGATCTCGCCGGCATCCCGCGCGTCGTCGTCGCTCGTTGTCCCAGATGACCCGATGGCCAGATGACCCGATGGCTATAATCGCCCGATGAGCTGCCTCTTCTGCCGCATCGTCGCCGGTGAGATTCCCGCGTCGAAGGTCTACGAGGACGACCACCTGTTGGCGTTCAACGACATCAATCCACAGGCGCCGATGCACGTGCTCATCGTGCCGAAAGGGCACGTCGCGACGTTGAACGATCTCGCGCCCGAGCACGATGGCCTCGTCGGCGAAATGGTGCGACGCGCGGCCGCGCTCGTGACAGAGCGTGGCTACGCGGAGAGCGGATACAGGACCGTGTTCAACTGCAACGCCGCGGCCGGGCAGACGGTGTTTCACGTGCACCTGCACGTGCTGGCGGGACGATCGTTCACGTGGCCGCCGGGCTGATTGGCGATCGCCTCATAACAACGCCGGCAATTCCCGCAGGCTCGCGATGATCGGCACGTCCATTTTCACGGCTGCTGACGGATTCTGACGCGCCAGCAACACTCCGCGCATTCCCCCCTGACGCGCGCCGTCGACGTCGTGCACCAGGCTGTCGCCGACCATGATCGCGCGCGGCGCCGCGACATCCATGCGCGCCAGCGCGGTGCGAAAGATGTCGGGATGCGGCTTCATGATGCCGATCTCCGCCGAAGAGATGGCGCCGTCGACCATCCCCTCGAGCGCGAAATGCGATTGAAACGACTCGAGGCAGCGGTGCGAGTTCGAGATCAGGCCGATCCGCACGTCGGCCGCACGCAGCTGCGCGAACGCCTCGCGCACGTCGTCGTACAGCTCGAAGTGATGGTGCTCCGCCCAGTCGTCGTAGAGCTCGCGGGCCACGGTTTCAATCGCGGGCGATTCGCCGCCCATCAGCTCGATGACGCGGGCCGTGAAGCGGACGAAGACGTCGGCGCTGTAGCGGTGATCGGGCGTGTCGAGCACGGGCGTCGCGGCGGCGACGGCGCGATCGAACCGCGCGGCGTCGACGACGATGCCGTGCCGTGCGCAGCTGGCCTGGTAGCCGGAGCCCTGGAATCGCGGTCCGGGGTGGATCAAGGTGAAATCCACGTCGAAAAAGACGGCCGCGGTGTCCTGCACCCGCTCGATTATAGAATGAGGGTTTCGGCCCTCTCATGAGCGATTGGAAGGACACACTCCATCTCCCCCGCACCGAGTTCCCGATGAAGGCGAACTTGCCGGCGTCCGAGCCCGTGACGCTGGCGCGCTGGGCGCAGATCGATCTCTACGGCCGCATCCGTGAGGCCCGGCGCGGACGGCCCAAGTTCGTCCTGCACGACGGCCCGCCGTACGCCAACGGCAACATCCATCTCGGCACGGCGCTCAACAAAATCCTCAAGGACATCGTCGTCAAGTCGCGATCGATGTCCGGCTTCGACGCGCCGTACGTCGTCGGATACGACTGCCACGGCCTGCCGATCGAGCTCAAGGTCGATCGCGAGCTCGGTCCGAAGAAGCGCGACATGTCGGTCGCCGAGTTCTGTCAGGCGTGCCGCGCGTATGCGGAGCGGTTCATCGGCGCGATGAGCGCGCAGTTCCAGCGCCTGGGCGTCCTCGGCACGTGGGACGACCCGTATCTGACGATGAACTTCAAGTACCAGGCCGCGATTGCACGCGCGTTTGGGCGGTTCGTCGAGCGGGACCTCGTCTACAAGGGCAAAAAGCCCGTGCACTGGTGCATCCACTGCCGCACCGCGCTCGCGGAAGCCGAAGTCGAGTACGACACGCACGTGTCGTCGTCGATCTACGTCGAGTTCGCGGCGACCGCGTCGGGCACGGCCGAGCTGGTCGCGCGCGTGCCTGCGCTCGCCGGGCGCCGCATCTCCGCGCTGATCTGGACGACGACGCCGTGGACGATTCCGTCGAACCTGGCGCTCGCGTTCCATCCGGACTTCGACTACGCGGCGTACGACGTCGACGGCGCCGCGGTCATCGTCGCCGAAGGGCTCGCGGCGCAGGTGTCGCAGGCCGTCGAGCGTCCGTTCGGCGAGCCGATCGCGCGCATGAAGGGCGAGGTGTTCGAGCACATCCGTTTCGAGCACCCGCTGTACGCGCGAGAGTCGATCGGCGTGCTGGCCGACTACGTCACGCTCGACGCAGGCACCGGCGTCGTGCATACGGCGCCGGGCCACGGCGCGGACGACTTCAAGACCGGCATGCGCTACGGGCTCGACATCTACGCGCCGATCGGCCCCGGAGGCCGCTTCCTCGACACGGTCGAGATGTTCGGCGGCATGAAGGTGTTCGACGCGAACGTCAAAGTCGAAGAGGCGCTGCACGAGCGGTCGCGCTTGTGGCGGAAGAAGGCGTTCGAGCATCAGTACCCGCACTGCTGGCGCTGCCACAACCCGGTGATCTTCCTGGCGACGTCGCAGTGGTTCATCAAGATGGACGCGCCGCTCGATCCCGCGACCACGGGCGCGCCGTCGCGCACGCTGCGCGAAGCGGCTGTCGACGCGATCGATCGCGACGTCGCGTGGGTGCCGGGCTGGGGCCACGACCGCATCTACAACATGGTGACGTCGCGGCCGGACTGGTGCATCTCGCGGCAACGCGCGTGGGGCGTGCCGATTCCGGCGCTCGATTGCACGAGCTGCGGCGAGGCGATCGTCACGCCGGCGATCGTCGAGCAGGCCGCGTCCGTGTTCGAGCGCCACGGCGCCGACGCGTGGTACGGCCGGCCCGCCGAGGAGTTCGTTCCGGCCGGCCTCACCTGTCCGAAGTGCGGCGGTACGACGTTCGAGCGCGAGATGAACATCCTCGACGTGTGGTTCGATTCCGGATCGAGCCACGAGGCGGTGCTGTCCGTGCGTCCGGAACTGACGTGGCCGGCGGACATGTACCTCGAGGGCAGCGATCAGCATCGCGGCTGGTTCCAGTCGTCGCTGCTCGTCGGCCTCGGCACGCGCGGGCACGCGCCGTTCAAGCAGGTGCTCACGCACGGCTTCCTCATCGACCTCGAAGGCCGGAAGATGTCGAAGTCGCTCGGCAACGTGCTGCAGCCGCAGGACATCATCAAGGACAGCGGCGCGGACATCCTGCGGCTCTGGGTCGCGATGAGCGACTACCGCGAGGAGATCCGCATCAGCAAGGAGATCCTCGCGCG
>CAZNMF010000092.1:0-2259 GCA_964573795.1 uncultured Solibacteraceae bacterium | reverse complement strand
GCCCGTGCCCGACTCGCCGCGGATCAGCACGGTCGTGTTCGTGCGCGCGACCTGCGCCACGGCCTCGTACACGCGCTGCATCGATCCGCTGTTGCCGATGATCGTCGAGAAGTCGTAGCCCTCGCGCAGCTCCTGCTTGAGCCGCGCGTTCTCGGTGACCAGCCGCCGGTGCTGCGCGGCCACCAGCCGCTGCACTTTGATCGCCTGGCCGATCATCGATGCCACGACGCCGAAGAACTTCGTCGTGCGCTCGTAGTTGCGCCCCGCCTCGAAGCGCACGCCGACGCCGAGCGCGCCGACCGGCTGGCGGTCGATCGAGATCGGCACGCAGAAGAAGCTGCGCTCGTCGCCCGACGAGAGCTTCACGCCGAGGTGCTGGACCAGCGCCGCCTCCAGGCTGAGCTTCGGCACGACGATGGGCTTGCCGCTCTCGACGACCTTGCCGACGACGCCCTCGCCGGTGGTGAACGGCGGCTGGTGCCCCGGCCGGCCGAAGCCCTCGGACGCCTCGACGGTCAGCTCGCGGCCCTCCTTGTTGCCGACGGCGACCAGACAGCCGACCGCCTCGTGATGGCGGCTCAGCGTGTCGAAGACTTCCTGGAGCGCGGCGCGGAGATCGAGCGTGCCGGAGAGCGCCTGGCTCACCTGCAGCAGCGACGTGAGCTTCTGCAGCTCCTTCGTGCGGCGTTGTTCGAGGCGGTCGCGGAGGCGTTTGGCTTCGGCTGCGGATACAGACATATTTGTTTGTTCGTCGAATCGCCTGGTCAGGATTGTCGCAATGTTCGCGAGCGGAATCAACAGCGATCCGCGCGCGGGCACGCGACCCGCGTCCCCGCGTGGGCGAGCCGCCGTCGACGGATCGTCCAAGATGTCCGCGCCGCCGAGAATTCAGACAGAAACGTTGTAAATCACCGGCGCTCGCCGCCGGATGACGCGCGCGGCGATTGCGCGCAACGTCCGTCCTGTCACCAGTTACCGCACGGATGTGTCAGCCGCGAGACGCGATGGCCCGCGGCTTGCTCTGCGTTGGGACAGCCGGCCTTCCGGCAGGAGGTCCCCATGTCGAAGGCGGCGTACGTGGCGATGGCGCTCGTCGCGGTGCTGGCTGCGGTCCAGACCGCGCGCGCGGAGGATGCCGACGAGCGCGATCGTCGCGCGCACTGCGAGGCGCTTCCGCCGAATCTCGAGATCCCCGCGATCTACCACGCTGACGTCATGCGGCTCGTCGCGCGTTCGCCGACGCTGCGGCGGCAGTGCGCCGCGATCGCCGCGGCCGCGGTGACCGTGCGCATCGTGGTGTACGGCACGGCGACGTTCTTCGGGGACTGCCGCGCGCGCGGCACGTTCCAGCGCCTGCGATCGGGACGGCTCGACGCGCGCATCGATCTCCCGTTCACGCGCGACTTCCCCGAGTTGTTGGCCCACGAGCTCGAGCACGTCGTCGAGCAGATCGAAGGCGTGCCGCTGCAGGAGTTGGCCGAGCGCCGCGCCGACGGCGTGCGGCGGGCGCGCGGCGGCGCCTTCGAGACGCGCCGCGCGCTGGAGGCCGGGCGCGCCGCGGCGATCGAAGTGGAGACGAGCGAGCGGGCGGCGCGTCAGCGCGCGCCGCTGGCCGGCGCCGCCTGGACGCGGCTGTCGAGCCATTGAGCGCGCAGGCGGCGCTGGGCGTCGGTGGGGGACGTGCTGTCGATCCAGAAGACGTCGCCGGGATCGTCGGCGACGACGATCGTCGTCGTGAACGCGCGGCCGTCGCGGCGCTCGGCGCCGATCGCGAGGCGATCGCCCGATCGGGCGCGTGCGACGCGCGCGTTCCAGCGCGCGAGCGTCGCGGGCTCACCGTCGATCGTCACGATGCGATCGCCGGCGTCGAGGCCCGCGGCGTAGAGCGGCGATCCGAACGGCGCCAGCCACTCGCCGCGCGCCGGACGCGCGGAGCCGAGGCGCAGTCCGCCGGCGTCGGCGGTGACTTGCGGCGCGCCGATCCAGCCGGACGGCGTCGCGTCGCGTGTGGGCGCGAGGCCGATCGCGGCAAACAGCGGCGCGACGTCGATCGCGTCGTGGCCTTCGACGTAACGATCGAAGAACGTGTTGGCGAACGCGGCGTCACCGGTGAGCTCCGCCAGCACGCGCCGCAGATCGGCCAGCGTGTACGGCGTCGCGACGTACCCGGGCCTCGGCGCGGCCGGCCGACCGAACTCCTCCCAGAGCCGCCGCATGTAGTCGTCGAGCGACTGCCGGCCGCCGGATCGCTCGCGCAGC
>CAZNMF010000091.1:0-4440 GCA_964573795.1 uncultured Solibacteraceae bacterium | reverse complement strand
GACGAGTCTACTCCTCGCCTCGTCCCCTTGCCCCTGACCGGGCGGCCACGAGGGCCGCCCCTACGGTGAGTGTCGCCCCTTCGTCCCTTGGTCCCTTCGTCCCCTGGTCCCTTGGTCCCTTGGTCCCCTAAAACCCCGAGGCGCACGTAAAATTGCGCGCGTCGTCCGTGCTGCCCGAGCCTTTGTATTTCGCGACGAGCGGGTAGCGGCAAAGAGGGCGCGTGCGTGTGACGGATTGATTGCGGCGCACGGCGTCGAGCGTCTCCGGCGCCTTGCCGGTCTCGACCCAATTCACCATCGCTTCGAACTGACCTGAGGGATTCGGTCCCGCGCCGCCGCCGCAATGGCCGACGCCCGGTGCGAGGAAGAAGCGCAGGACGTCGCCGGTCTTGTCGCGGCCGCCCATCTGCTTCTCGACGCGCTGGTAATAGTCGATCGATCCGCCGGGAGAGATGAGCGGATCGGCCTGGCCGTGCCACATGACGATCTTGCCGCCGCGCGCCTTGAACGCGGAGAGATCGGGATTGTCCGTCGCGATCACCGCGCTGAACTCCTCGAGCGATTGATCGAGGGCGTGCTCGTAACCGGCGCGCGTGAGGCCGGACGGATCCCATGTCGGATTCTGGAAGAGAAAGTATCGCCACCAGTCGAGCGTGATCGGATTGGGACGGCTGACGAGCGGCGTGCCGCCCGTGCCGCTCACGCCCACGAAATCCGCGCCGCGCGGCAGGCCGTACCAGATCCGCGTGCCGTCGAGGCGATGCGGGCCGTCCCAGATCTGGCGGATGACGTCGGCGTCCGCCTGCGTGAACGTCCCGCACGTGCCGGCCGTCGTGCCGACGAGCGCGTTCGGATCGTACGTACACCGCGCCGGATCTTCGATCACGCCGTCCTTGACGCCGTCGATCCCATCGCACGCCGCAATCGCCGCCGTCGTCGCGGCCGCGTACATGCACGCGGGCACGACGTGATTGGCCTCGGTCATGACGACGTGTCCCCACATCTGCTCGATGTGGAGGCGCGTCCAGTTGATGGCGGGCGCGCCGGCGAGGATGCCGTCGTAGTCCTCGGGATAGCGCTGCGCTTCGCTGAGGCCCTGCCGGCCGCCGGTGGAGCAGCCGTTGAAGTACGACCGCGCGGGCGGCGCGCCGTAGAACGCCTGCGTCAGCGCTTTGCCTGCGCGCGTCATCTCGTGGATGCCGAGATACGCGTTGTCGCGGATGAGCATCCACTGCAGCCGTCCCGCGGCGTCGAGCGCGAAACTGCCGCTGCCGCCCTCGTGTCCCGTGTCGGTCGAGCCGGCAGCGTAGCCGGAGAGCAGCGGCGCGCGCACGGCGCCCGCGCTGCCGCCGGAGAATCCACCGCCGCCCACGCCCTGGAAGCGGCCGTTCCAATCCGTCATCGGCAGCGCGAGAAAGATGCGGACCTTGTCGGCCGCCGGCGGATGCGTGACGACGGCCGTCACGCGGCAGGACGCAGGCGTCCGCGCGTCACCGGGATCGACCGCGGCGGATTCGATCGTCGTGTCGTCGAGTGTGACGTCCTTCAGACTCTCGCAGGCGCGCGTCGGCGCGCTCGTTGTGGCGAGCGGTTTGGGACGAACCGGCGGTGGACCAGGCGGCGCCTGAGCGCCAAGGATTGCGACACCGCCAGTGAGAAAGACGGCGAGGGCGACGTGAGCCGTGCGGGGGATCGGCATACGCGGGAGGGGCCGAAGGTCCGGGTTCTCGGTTCTCCGTTCTCGGTTCTTGGTTCTTGGTTCTGGACTTGCCGAACCCGGAACCGAGAACCGAGAACCCGGAACCCCCGATTCAGTTCTTCGTCATCGTCAGTCCCGTCACGATCGCTTCGGTGTTGTGCGCGAAGCGGATGCCGTAGACGCCGTCGGTCGACTTGAGCTTGCCGGCGGTGACGAGCGCGGCCTTGTCGTAGCTCGCGACCTCGGCGCCGTTGATCGAGCAGCTCACCTTGTCGCCCTTGACCGACATCGCGATCTCCTGCGTCACGGGCTCGCCGATGGCGGCGGCCTTGTGGACCGACGGCGCCGCGCCGCCGCGGCCGTTCATCTGGAACGCGGCCGGGCCGAAGCCGCGGACGATGAAGTTGCCGTTGCCGTACGCGGCGCAGTAGAGATAGCTCTGGGTATCGGTACCGAGATCGTTGCCCGCGATCACGATGCCGTACGGATGCGGGTGGGTGTTCAGATTCTGAAACTTCGGCTCGTTGAACGTGGCCTTGACGGTGTAGTCACCCGTCGCCTTGTTTGCGGGATTCCAGTACGTCACGGCCGGGCCGGTCGTCACGCGCATGCCGCCGCCCGGTTCGGGGGCGAGCTTGGCGTTCTCCAGCACCATGCCGCGTCCGGCTTCGTTCGCGTCGATCTTGCCGGTCCAGCCGGGAACCGTGACGCCGCCGCCGGCGACCGTCCGCGAGGTCTCGTTCGCGGCGCCGCCGCCCTGGGCTTGCATCAAAGAGGGAATAGACAGAAACGCAGCGACAGCGATGGCACTACAGCGGGCGACTCGCATGGGTGTCTCTCCTGAAAGGAACGGGGTTCGAACGACTATACCGCCGGACGCGCGCGCGTGGCTAGCATTCTTCGAAGTTCGAAGTTCGAAGTTCGAAGTTCGAAGTTCGAAGTTCGAAGTTCGAACGGAGAACCGAGAACCGAGAACGGAGAACCGAAAACGCGCTAAGCTCCGCGCCATGCGAGTGACGATGGCGCAAATCCGTGTCGAGCGGGACGTGGCGACGAACGCGGCGAAGATCTTGGCGATCGTGCGTCACGCGCGGGCGGACGAGTGGATCGTGTTTCCGGAAGGCGCGGTCTCCGGCTACTTTCCGCAGGACGACGATTTTCTGAAGGGCGATCCGCGTCAAGTGACGGCCGCGGTCGACGAGATCCGTGCCGAAGCCACGCGGCGGCGGTGCGGCATCGTGCTGGGATCCGCGCTTCGGATCGACGAGGCGTGGCGCAATGCGGTGATCGTGCAGACGCCATCGGGCGAGCGCTGGCGCTACGACAAGATCGAGCTGTCCGAGCTGGACGCGCGGCATTTCGTCGCGGGTCGCGACGTGCCGGTGTACGACGCCGGCGAGGCCGCGCTCGGCATCCAGGTCTGCCGCGAGCTGCTGTTCCCGCTGGCGTGGCGCACGCTCGCCGGCAAGGGCGCGCGCCTGATCGTCCACGTGAACAACGCGATCAAGCCCATCGACGCGGTGTGGGCGCACGTGATCATCGCGCGCGCGGTCGAGAACGGCGTGTTCGTGTGCAGCGTCAACAACGCCGCGTCGCCGCAGACGCTCGCATCGTACGTCGTGTCGCCGTCCGGCGAGGTGCTGGCGAAGACCGACACGCAGACGGAGCAGGTCCTCTCGTGCGAGATCGATCTGTCGGCAACGCGTCCCGCGTACTAAGGATATTCACATGGAGGCGTGGAGCGCATGGAGGACGCGGCTGGTCGGAGCCGCGAAGCGGCGGGCGCATGCGCGCAACAGACAACGACAAGCGGACGGAGGATCATCGCGCTGCCGCTTGTCGTTGTCTGTTGCGCGCATGCGCCTAGCGCCCGGCTTCGCCGGGCGCCGACCAGCCACGTCCCTCCATGTCCTCCATGGCTCCATGTAAATCTGTGGCGCCTTGACAGCGATTTTCCCCACACCCTAGGCTTGCGATCGAGGTGACGCGCGTGTCCGATCCGTCCCGCCGGCTGTCCCGCGATCCGTCCGTTCCGCTCGCCCGCAACCAACATCTGCTCCGCTGGGTCGACAAGATGCGCGACCTGACGCGTCCGGCCGCGATCCATTGGGTCGACGGCTCCGAGGAGGAGCACGACGTCCTGATCGCGCGGATGCTCGAGACGGGCACGCTGCAGAGACTGAATCAGGATCTGTGGCCCGGCTGCTACTACGCGCGGTCCGACGCGAGCGACGTCGCGCGCGTGGAGCAGCGCACGTTCATCTGCTCGCTCTCCAAGGACAGCGCGGGGCCGACGAACAACTGGGTGAATCCGTACGAGATGCGCCGCACGCTGAAAGAGAAGTTCAGCGGCGCGATGGCGGGCCGCACGATGTACGTGATGGCGTACAGCATGGGCGTGCCGGGCGCGCCGATGTCGCAGATCGGCGTCCAGCTCACGGATTCCCCGTACGTCGTCGTCAGCACGCGCATCATGGCGCGCATCGGGACCAGAGTGCTGGCGGAAATCGATCTCGAGCGCAAGCGCGTGGTGCCGTGCCTGCACAGCGTCGGCGCGCCGCTCGCACCCGGCGAGACCGACGTGCCCTGGCCCTGCAACGGCGAGAAGTACATCGTCCATTTCCCGGAGACGCGCGAGATCTGGTCGTACGGATCGGGCTACGGCGGCAACGCGCTGCTCGGCAAGAAGTGCTTCGGCCTGCGCATCGCGTCGAACATCGCGCGCGACGAAGGCTGGATGG
>CAZNMF010000090.1:0-4465 GCA_964573795.1 uncultured Solibacteraceae bacterium | reverse complement strand
GGTCCCCGCAAGCCGTCTCCGGAGAAGAGCGCGCCGTACGAGTGCGGCATGCCGCCGGTCGGCGACGCGCGCGAGCGCCAGTCCGTCAAGTTCTACCTCGTGGCGATGATCTTCCTGCTCTTCGACATCGAGGTCGCGTTCCTGTATCCGTGGGCGATCGCGTTTCGCGATCTCGGCATCGTCGGCTACTGGCAGATCGTGACGTTCTTCCTCCTCCTCGTCACGGGATATGTCTACGTGTGGCGCAAAGGCGTATTTGATTGGAGCGGCGAGCGATCGCGCTGAGGTCCGTCGTTCCGATCGGTTCCAATCATGCCTGAACTCGAGATTCCCGTTCTGACAACGCAGGTCGAGAAGGTCGTGCAGTGGGCGCGCCGATCGGCCATCTGGCCGGTGACGTTCGGCCTGGCGTGCTGCGCCATCGAGATGATGGCGATGAGCTGCGGCCGCTACGACATCGCGCGCTTCGGCGCGGAGGTCTTCCGCGGATCGCCGCGTCAGTCGGACCTGATGATCATCGCCGGCCGGCTGTCGCGCAAGATGGCGCCGGTGCTGCGCCGCATCTACGACCAGATGCCCGAGCCCAAGTGGGTCATCTCGATGGGCGCGTGCGCGAGCTGCGGCGGCGTGTTCGACAACTACGCGATCGTGCAGGGCGTCGATCAGGTCGTCCCGATCGACGTGTACGTGCCCGGCTGTCCGCCGCGCCCCGAAGCCCTCATCTACGGCATCGTCCAGTTGCAGCGGAAGATCGATCAACAGCGGATGAGCGCGTAGACATGGCTGCGACCGACGCCTCTCCGATTCTCGACGTGCTGCGGACCGCCGTGCCCGACGCGGCGCTCAACGCCGTGGATGCCGTCGACATGCCGACCATCGTCATCGATCGCGAGCACGCGCTCGACGTGTTCACCGCCCTGCGGGATCATCCGTCGCTGCAGTTCGCGCTGCTGTCGGACGTCACCGCCGTGGATCGGCTGCCGGCCGAGCCGCGCTTCGAGATCGTGTATCACCTGGCGTGCCTGGGCGAGGCGTTCGCGTCCGGTGCGCCCGCCCCCGCGCGGCGTCTTCGCGTGAAGATCGGACTGCCCGGCCACGATCCGCGCGTCACGAGCGTGACGTCGCTCTATCCCGGCGCGGGATGGCCGGAGCGCGAAGTGTTCGACCTGTTCGGCGTGCTCTTCGAGCATCACGCCGATCTGCGCCGGCTGCTGACGCCCGAGGACTGGACCGGCCATCCGCTGCGCAAGGACTATCCCGTGCAGATCCGGAAGTCGACGCAGGCGTGGGAGCCGATTCAGGTGTCGGCCGAGGAGTTCGCCGAGAACATCCGGCGGCAGCGGCTGGAAGCGGAGCGGCGCTCGCGCGAGGCGGGTCGATCGAGTGAGTGATCGCGACGTCTGCGGCGGCTCCTGAGGCCGCCGGGGCGAGAAGCGTGAGACATGCCTGAGATTCGCACCGAAACGATGACCGTCAACATGGGGCCGCAGCACCCCAGCACGCACGGCGTGCTGCGCCTCGTGCTGGAGCTCGATGGCGAGACGATCGTCTCGCTCGATCCGACGATCGGCTTCCTGCACACGGGCATCGAGAAGACGGCCGAACAGAAGAAGTGGCAGCAGGTGATCCCGCTCGTCGAGCGCATGGACTACCTGGGCCCGCAGTCCAACAGCCTGGCGTTCTGCCTGTCGGTGGAGCGGCTGCTCGGCCTCGAGAGCGCGATTCCCGAGCGCGTGACGTACATCCGCGTGCTCATCGCGGAGCTGCAGCGGCTCAGCAGCCATCTCGTGTGGCTCGGCACGCACGGCATGGAGATCGGCGCGATCTCCGTGATGATGTACTGCTTCCGCGAGCGCGAGCAGCTGCTCAACATCAACGAGATGCTCGCCGGCTTCCGCATGTTCCCGAGCTACATGCGGATTGGCGGGCTGCGCGAGGATCTGCCGCGCGGCTTCCACGAGGCCGTCTCGGCGTTTCTCGACAAGTTCCCCGGCAAGCTGGACGAGTACGAGAAGCTGCTGACGAAGAACAACGTCTGGCTGAAGCGCACGAAGGGCGTCGGCAGGCTGTCGCGCGAGGACACGATCGCGATGAGCTTGGTGGGGCCGATCGCGCGCGCGGTCGGGATCCCGTACGACGTGCGCAAGATGTTCCCGTATCTCAAGTACGAGACGTTCGAGTTCACCGTGCCGACGGCGACCGACGGCGACGTCTTCGCGCGCTACACGGTGAAGGTCGAAGAGATGCGGCAGAGCGTGAAGATCGCCAAGCAGGCGCTCGCGCGCATCTCGCCGACCGGCGCGTACGACTGCGGCGACTACCGCATCGTCCCGCCGCCGAAGGATCGCGTGTACACGGAGATGGAGGCGCTCATCCAGCACTTCCTCCTGTACTCGCAGGGCTTCAACGTGCCGGCGGGCGAGGCGTACGTGCCGGTCGAAGGCCCGCGCGGCGAGCACGGGTTCTACATCGTGTCGGACGGCGCGAACCGTCCGATCCGCGTGAAGGCGAGGGCGCCGTCGCTCATGGCCGTGCAGGGCCTGTCGAAGATGGTCGTCGGCGGCCTCGTTGCCGATCTGATTGCGATCATCGGATCGACGGATGTAGTCATGGGGGATGTCGATCGATGACACCGCGAGGCCCTGAGCGTCGCGAGGGCGCCGAGCGCCGTGAGCGCTGGGGGTGGGCCACCTTCGCGCCGAAGGCGCTTCGGCGAGCTGAGCCGAAGCCTTGGCGTAGGCTAGGCCCCAGCGCACTGGAAAGAAGCTGACGTTATGTCATTTCATCCCGCCATGGACTACGGGCGTGGGCGCCACCAGTCCGCGCGTGCGCTGCCCGAAGAGGGCCCGGCGTTCGTCTACACCGCCGAGAACCGCGCGAAGCTCGACGAGATCTGCGCGCGCTATCCGCCCGAGCGCCGCAAGTCGGCGATCCTCGCGGCGCTCTATCTCGCGCAGCACCAGCAGGGCTATCTCACGCGCAACGCGATGCGTCACGTCGCGGACGCGATCGGCTGCACGGCGGCGGAGGTCGAGGACGTCGTCACCTACTACACGATGTTCTACACGCGGCCGGTCGGGAAGTACGTGCTGACCGTCTGCCGCACGCTGTCGTGCGCGCTGATGGGTGCCGAGCGCGTCACCGAGGAGCTGGCCGAGGCCCTTGGCGTCAAGCCCGGCGAGACCGACGCGTCCGGCACGTTCACGCTGCACGAGGTCGAGTGCCTCGGCGCCTGCGATCGCGCGCCCGTCGTCGGCGTCAACGATCACTGGCACGAGTGTCAGAAGCCGGAAGACGTGCGCGCGCTCGTCGACGGTCTGCGCAAGAGCGGACCATCCGTGCTGACCGGCTGTCACCTGAAGGTCGCGGGAGAGACACGATGAGCATGGAACCGCTGCTCACGCGGTACGTCCGCGAGCCGAACAGCTTCACGCTCGATTTCTACACGCAGCACGGCGGGTACAACGCCCTCCGCAAGGCCCTCGGCATGACGCCCGACGCGGTGATCGACGCCGTGAAAGCGTCCGGGCTGCGCGGCCGCGGCGGCGCGGGCTTTCCGACCGGCATGAAGTGGCAGTTCGTCGACAAGAAGTCGGCGAAGCCGCGCTACATCTGCTGCAACGCCGACGAGAGCGAGCCCGGCACGTTCAAGGATCACGTGCTGATGGAGCGCAACCCGCACTTGCTCTTCGAGGGCTGCCTCATCGGGTGCTACGCGATCGGTGCGAAGGTCGCCTATATCTACATCCGTGGCGAGTTCTACCACGTGCAGGAAGTGCTCGAGGCCGAGCTCGCGAAGGCGCGCGCCGCGGGCGTCGTCGGCAAGAACATCTTCGGTTCAGGCTTCGACTGCGAGATCTACGTCCATCGCGGCGCCGGCGCGTACGAAGCCGGCGAGGAGACCGCGCTCATCGAGTCGCTCGAGGGCAAGCGCGCGCAGCCGCGGCTCAAGCCGCCGTTCCCCGCCGTCGAGGGCCTCTACAACTGTCCGACGGCGGTCAACAACGTCGAGACGCTCTGCAACGTGCCGCTCATCATCGAGCACGGCGCCGAGTGGTACGCCAAGCTCGGTCCGGAGAAGAACGGCGGGCCGAAGCTCTACTGCATCAGCGGCCACGTCAAACGGCCCGGCGTCTACGAGGCGTCGATGTCGACGACGCTGCGCGAGCTGGTCTACGACGAGAAGTTCGGCGGCGGCATCCGCAATGGCCACGCGCTCAAGTGCGTGATTCCCGGCGGATCGTCGGTGCCCGTGCTGTTGCCGGATCAGCTCGACATTCCCGCCAGCTTCGACGGCGTCGCCGCCGCCGGCTCGCTCCTCGGCTCGGCCGGCATCATCGTGATGGACGAGACGACGTGCATGGTGTGGGCGGCGGAGAACCTGCTGCACTTCTACCGTCACGAGTCGTGCGGCAAGTGCACGCCGTGCCGCGAGGGCGGCGCGTGGCTGCACAACATCCTCGGC
>CAZNMF010000089.1:0-3029 GCA_964573795.1 uncultured Solibacteraceae bacterium | reverse complement strand
TCGCGCGTGGAGCCGTGCGGCGCGAACGCCACGGAGACACGCGGGCTGATGTTGTTGTCGTCGTGAAAGTAGTTCTGCCAGTCATAGCGCACGCCGGCGGAGAGCGAGAGATTCGAGCGTATCTGCCAATCATCCTTCACGTACGTGGCGACTTGCTTCTCGAGCAGCGCCAGGTTGCCGCTGCCTTGCTGCTGACTGAACGCGTACGGTCGGCCGGCCTGGTAGGACGCCAGACTGTCGAAGTAGAACGTGCCACCAAAGTCGCTCCGATCATCGAACCCGCGCCGGCTCCAGTCCGGAAGCTGGAAGCCCGCCTGAAACGTGTGATGGCCGTGTGCCCATGTCAGGCTCTGGCTGAGCTGCGCGTGGGTCTCGGTGCGGATCAGATCGCGTTGCGCCCCGCCGCCCGTGAACGCGCCGGCGACGACGAGGCGCCGGTCCTGCGATGCGCCGACGGTCGTCTCGCGTTCGTGTCCGACGAGTACCTGCACTTGTAGAAATACCGACGGCGTCAGCGCCATTTGCTGCGCATAACGAAGCTGCTGCTCGTGGTGACGAAACCGCGTGCCCGCCGACGGCAGCGTCGTCCCGCCGACGCCTTGATTGTCGCTGGCTTCGAACTGATAGCTCGGCGTGATCGCGATGGTGGTTCGCGGGCCGAGCTGATGCGTGATGCTTCCCGACGCCAGTGCCTCCGTGCGCGGTTGCGGAACAGCCGCGTTGATCGCGCCGGTCGGCCCGATGGCCACGACGATGCCCTGTTGATCGTCTTGTTGGTGATTGCCGGAGATCAGAAACGACGTCTTGCCGCTCGTGCCAATTGGCCCGCCGAACGTGCCCTCGAAAATGCGCTTCTGTTCGGCCGGCCTCGTCGTGAGAAATGCATTTCTCGCGTCGAGCCGCGCGTCCCGTCCGACGACATTGAATTCGCCCGCGTAGTGCTGGTCGCCGGGCTTGGTGAGCACCTCGATCCGGCCGCGCCCTGGCCGCGAGTACTCGGCGCCGTACGGATCCTGGTTGATCTTGATTTGCTGGATGGCGGACGCGCTCACACGAAGCGCATTGACCTCCATGCCATTGACGACGAGCGTGGCGCCGCCGCCTGACGCGCTGTCATCGAGAAACCGGGACAACGCTCCGAGATAGTCGAGATCGAAGATCGGCAGCGCCTTGAACGTGTTCTGATCGACCGCGATCGTGTCGAGATTCGTGTCGCTCTGCGGCGAGACGGTGCCGCCGCCAGACGACACCGTGACGTCTTCCTCGTGCTTGGCCAATCGCAGCGTCAGCTTCAATTTGTCGACGTTCGCCGTGCCGACATGGATGTTGATCGAGGCCGTGGCGAGACCGGCAAATGCCGCTCGCACGACGTAGTCGCCCGCGCCGACGGTGCTGAACTGGAAATGGCCGCCCGTGTCACTCGTCGTCGTTTGAATGACCGGGCCATCGCGAGTCACCAGGTCGATAGTGGAACCAGGCAACACGCCGCCGGTCTCATCCGAGATGGTGCCGCCCACGATCCGTCCGGGCGGCTGGCTGCGAGCTTGCGGACTACGCGAGGCCGCTCTCACTGTGGCCCAGCCTAGAACCATGCAGAGAGCGATGAGTCCCACGGTGACGATCAACTGCGCTGTGCGAGTTCGATGAGCGTGAGCGATCACGTCTTCCAGTCAAACATGCGCCTCTGAAAATCAACTGAGTTCTGGGCCGTGTCTGATCGGCCGACTTCGCGACGTTGCGTCAGCGGCGACGCACGCCGTCAGGACCTGAGCGGCAAGACGACGCGCACGGTGCATCCGGCACCAGACGCGCTGGTCATCGACGCCTCGCCGCCGTGTTGGCGCGCAATGGCCTGCACGATGGCGAGCCCAAGGCCTGCCCCGCCGGTCTTGCGGGATCGATCCTTTGAGACGCGGTAGAAGCGATCGAAGACGTACGGCACATCCTCAGCGGGAATGCCGATGCCCGTGTCCGCCACTTCGATGACGACGGCCGTGTCGTCAACGGCCGCTTCCACCGTGACCCGCACGCGTCCGCCGGCGGGTGTGTATTTGATGGCGTTGTCCAGAAGGGCGGCCACGAGACCACGGAGGCTTTCCGCATCGCCGCGGAACGGCACCGAGTCCGGGATAGCGACATCCAAGTGCACATCGGCACGCGCCGCGACGACGCGTATGTCCGAGCAGACATCGCGAACGTCATCGGCCAGGTCGAAGACGGTGGTCGCAGCGGCCCGCGCCTGGACGTCTGCGCGTGCCAGTTGCAGCAAGGCATCCACCATGCGCGTGACGCGAGCGGACTGAGCCTTGACGACGTGCCACGCGACCTGGTGCTCGGCGTCGCTGCGTGGCTTGGCGGACGTGACGTCGGCCGTCGCGCGGATCACGGCCACGGGCGTGCGTAGCTCGTGCGACGCATCCGCCGTGAATTGGCGCGACTTGCGATCCTCCGCTTCCAAACGATCGAGCATCGCATTCAACGTCAAAGAGAGTCGCCGCAGCTCATCGTCGCTCGGAGGGATCGGCAACCGTGCGTCGAGCGTCGTGGAGCGGATGCGCTGTGCCGTCTCGATGATGGCGTCGACGGGGCTCAGTGCGCGCCGGCTCAGCCAGAAGCCCGCCACGGCGGCCGCGGCCAGGAGAAAGGGACTGGCGATCAGACCCGTCGCGAAGAAATCTTCCGTGACTTCATCGTACGGATGCAGCGGCAGCGCGAGTTGGACGACGAATTCGTGCGAATAGGCATTCAGGGCGCGAAAGCGGCGGCGCGCGACCACCTGCGTCGTGTGACCGGCATTCGCATCTCTCGATGATGGCCAGTCAGCAGCGTCTGGGGATTGAAAGACCACGCGTCCCGCCGCAGTGGAGAGACGCAAGACCCCATTGCCTGGCGCGACGAGCGAATCCTCACCGAGCTCGTGCAGCCAGTGCTGATTGTCGTCGTCGCTCCGCCGCTGGGCGAGATATGACTCGACGGCGCGGAGTCGCGCGTCGAGCTGACGATCGGCGGCGGCATTGACGCTCGCGCGC
>CAZNMF010000088.1:0-8958 GCA_964573795.1 uncultured Solibacteraceae bacterium | reverse complement strand
TCGAGCACGAGCTCGACGGCCTGACGGTTGGACGAGAGGCTCGGCGCGAAGCCGCCCTCGTCGCCGACGCCCGTCGCGAGGCCGCGCTTCTTCAAGAGCGAGCGCAGCGCGTGGAACGTCTCGACGCCGCCGCGCAGCGCTTCCGAGAACGACGGGAAGCCGGCGGGCATGACCATGAACTCCTGGAAGTCCACGTTCGAGTCCGCGTGCGCGCCGCCGTTGAGGATGTTCATCATCGGCACGGGCAGCAGCGGTCCGCCCGCGCGCGCCGCCATCGGCACGAGCGACGCCAGATATTCGTAGAGCGGGATGCCGGCGGCCGCGGCCGACGCGCGCGCCAGCGCCATCGACACGCCGAGCACGGCGTTGGCGCCGAGGCGGCCGAGGTTCGGCGTGCCGTCGAGCGCGATCATCTTCGCGTCGACCGAGCGCTGGTCGGCTTCGTCGCCAGCGAGCGCGTTGGCGATCTCGTCGTTGACGTGCCCGACGGCCTTCAGCACGCCCTTGCCGAGATAGCGGTTCTTCTGACCGTCGCGCAGCTCGAGCGCTTCGCGCGTGCCGGTCGAGGCGCCCGAGGGCACCGCCGCGCGTCCCACCGCGCCGGAATCGAGGGTGATGTCCACTTCAATGGTCGGATTGCCGCGCGAGTCCAGAATCTCGCGGGCCTGAATGCTGCGGATTTTCACGGAAGACTCTCCTGCGTGCCGAGGAAGACGATCGGCGGACTGCGTTTGGTATCACGCGGGTTTTTGCCGAATGGCGGGGCGGACCTTCAGGTCCGCACGCAGCGGCCGAACCTGAAGGTTCGGCCCTCCGAATGAAGGGCATTCCGCGTTAAGATACGGCGATCCGCTCCCGTCCCCCGGGTGTACTTCTCGACGTCCCGTCGCGACTGGTCGCCAAGAGGGTGTATGCGCCGCAGGTTGTCCGTCCTCGCTGCGTTGCTGCTGTCCGCCGTCGTGCCTGACGCCGCGCTCGCGCAGGGGCTCGCGCGCCTCGTGCCGGTCGCCTGGCACACCGAATCGGCCGATGCGCAGATTCAAGGCCTGGTCAAAGACGACGCCGGATCGGCGATTACCGGCGCGAGCGTGCTCGCGATGGGCGCGACGCTGGCGATGGTGCGCACCGACGACCGCGGGCGCTTCACGCTGCGCGTGCCACCCGGCGATTACGTTCTGCGCGCCACGCGCGAGGGCTACGTCTCCCGCTATCGCGAGCCCGTCCGCATCACCGCGGGCGAGCCGGTGACGCGCGTCATCACGCTCTCCCGCGCGTCCGCTGCCGCGCCTCCCGCGCCGCTGCAACTGGCGGGAATGAACGCCGTGGCCGCGGCACCGGAGGCCGCGTCGCCCGAACCGGCGGCCGCCGCCGATCCGTCGGCCGTGAGCGAAGGGAGTCACAGCGAGGCGTCGTGGCGGCTGCGTCACCTGCCGCGCACGGTCCTGCGCGACGAGTCGCCGCTCGCCGTTGCCTGGGACGACGACGCCTCGTCCTGGTCGTCGTCGCTGCGCGAGAGCGTGTCCGCGAATGCCGGCCGCGTCGCCGCGTCGTTCCTCGGCGCGACGGACTTCAACGGTCACGTGGACTTTCTGACGATGAGCTCGCTGCCGGGCTCCGGGCCGATGCTGCCCGTCGACTGGCCGCGCGGCGTCGCGTACGTCGTCGTCGGCGCGCCCGTCAGCGACCGCGGCGATTGGAGCGTGCGCGCGGCCCTGACGGCCGGCGACTTCACGTCGTGGACGCTGCTCGGCGAGTACCAGGCCCGCGCCGATCGCACGCACGCGTTCAGGACCGGCGCGTCGTACAGCGCGCAGGTGCCGGCCGACTCGACCGACGTGGCGCCGCTGGCCGCGCTGCCGATGGCGCGCCGCGCCGGCGGCGTCTACTGGTTCGATCGCTGGATGATCGACCGCCGCGTCGAGCTCGACTACGGCGGCCGCGTCGACCGCTACGACTACCTGGCCGATCCGGATCTCGTCAGCGGCACCCTCGGCGCGCGCGTGGCGCTGGCGCCGCGCGTGACGCTCGTGGCGAGCGCCGCGCCGCACATGGTCGCGCCGGGCGCCGATCAGTTCCTGCCGCCCGCCGAGGCCGGCACGTGGCTGCCGCCCGAGCGCACGTTCTCCGCGCTCGATCCCGGCAGCGCGCTGCGGCCCGAGCGCGTCGATCGCTACGACCTCGTCCTCGAGACGCGGCTGGCGCGCGATGACGCGCTCGATGCGCCAGTCGTGCGCGTCGGGCGGTTCACGGAAGCGACGGCCGATCAGATGGCGACGCTGTTCGGCCTCGACGACCGCAGCGCGGCCGAGCACTACTACGTCAGCTCGCCGGGCGACGTGCGCGTCGACGGCTGGGTCGTCGGCGTGGCCGGATCGCTCTCGCGCTACGTGCAGGGCGCCGTCGACTATCGCGCGGTCACGGCCGAGTGGAGCGATCCGTCCGGACACTGGCGGCTGCGCCGCGTCGCGCCGTCGGTCGTCCGCCGCGGCGTCGAGACGGGACAGGACGTGACGACGTCGCTGCGCGCGTCGGTGCCGATGACGGCGACGACCGTCAACGTCGCGTATCGCTTCAACACCGGGTTCGCCGTGCCCGCGCAGGCGCAGCCGGCGTCGGCCGGGCGGTTCAAGGTCGAAGTGCAGCAGCTGCTGCCGTTCCGGCCGCTGGGCCGCGGCGAGCTCAACCTGCTGTTCTCGGCGCGGACGCTGCTGCGCGACGTCGGCGACGAGGGCGCGTACTTCGACGAGCTCTTGACGATCGATCCGCCGCTGCGCGTCACGTGCGGGCTGCAGATGCGCTTCTGAATCCGCTGATGCGCATGTCACACGATCGCGCGTTCCACTGATGCCACTCACGTCCGGCCGTCTTCGTCCCCTCCTCCGCGTCGGGTTGCCCGTCGCGCTGGCGACGGTGTTCGTGTGGCTCGCGTTCATCAACATCGCGCTGGTCAAGACGTACCAAGGCGAGCTCGAGGACGGCGTGCTGTGGCGGCAGGAGGGCAGCAACGTCGTGGCCATCGAAGTCGCCAGGGGCCTGGCGGGGCAGCGCGCCGGCATCCAGACGCGCGACGTGCTGCTGCTGGTCGACGGCCGCGAGATTCGATCGATCGCCGACGTCGTCTCGACGCAGCGCCAGGCGCGGCCCGGGCGCGCGCAGCACTACGTCGTGCAGCGCGCGTCGGCGGACGTGCCGGTCGACGTCGAGCTGCAGACGCTGCCGAACGTGCAGCAGGGCCTCTACTATTCGCTCGCGCTCGTCGGCATCCTGACGATCATCGTCGGCACGTCGGTGCGCCTGCGGCGGCCGCACGATCAGGCGACGCTGCACTTCTTCTGGCTGACCGTCGCGTTCTTCGGCGTGCTCGCGTTCACGGCGAGCGGGCGCTACGACCGGCTGGACTACTTCTTCGACTGGGCCGATCTCGTCGCGCGGCTGCTGCTGCCGCCGCTGTTCGTCCACTTCGCGTTCGTGTTCCCCGACCGTCCAGACGCGTGGGTGCGATCGCGGATCGGGCGCGTGGCGCTGCCGCTGCTGTATCTGCCCGCCGCGCTGCTCGGCGTGGCGCGCGTCGCGGCCGTCGCGGGCTGGATCCCTTCGTCGCAGGCGACCGCGTGGCTCGTGCGGATCGAGCTGCTGGCGTATCTCTATCTCGCGGTGTGCCTGATCGGCGGGCTCACGCTGATGATGTCCGCGCTGCGGCGTCTGCGGTCGGTGACCGCGCGGCGGCAGTTGCGCTGGATCGTCTGGGGATCGGCCGTCGGTGCGGTGCCGTTCGTCACGGTCTACGTCGTGCCGCTGCTCGCGGGATCGGTGCCGCCGCACGCGGAGTACACCGCGGTGCTGCTCGGCTGTGTGCCGCTGTCGTTCGCGTCGGCGCTCGTGCGGTACCGCTTGATGGACGTCGAGGTCATCATCAAGAAAGTGCTGCTCGTGGCCGCCGTGGCGATCGTGCTGGCGGGCATCTACAGCGGCACGCTGCAGCTCGTCGCGCTCGTGCTGCCGGCCGACAACGACCGCAGCAGCTTCTGGGCACTGCTCGCGACGCTCATCGTGGCGCTCGTCGCGCCCACGCTGTGGAACGCCATCCGCACCGCGCTCGACCGGCTCTACTACCGCGATCGGTACGACTACCGCCGCGCGCTCGTCGCCTTTGCGCGCGAGCTCAACAGCGATCTCGATCTGCAGCGGCTCAGCACGAAGCTCGTCGAGCGCGTGCGCGAGACGCTGGCCGTCGATCGCATGGCGCTGTATCTGGCGGGCGGCGCGGGGCGGCCGGAGCGGTTCGTGCCGGTGACGGCGGGCGGGTGCGAGATCGCGGCGCTGCGCGCCGTCGATCCGCGATCGGAGCTCGGGACGCGGCTTGCCGCCGGACAGACCGTCGTCGCCGACGATCCGATCACGGCGCGGCGCCTGCCGCCGCCAGAGCTGGCGCTGTGGCGCGAGGCCGGCCTCGCCGTTTTCGTGCCGTGCATCTCGAACGACGCGACGATCGCGTTCCTCGCGCTCGGCCATCGTCCCGGCCACGAGCCGCTGAACAGCGAGGACATGGCGCTGCTGGGCGCGGTGGCCGCGCAGGCGGCGACGGCGCTCGAGAACGCGCGGCTCTACGACCAGTTGAGCGCGAAGGCGAGCGAGATCGAGCGCCTGCGCCAGTTCGGCGACAGCGTCGTCGAGTCGCTGAGCGACGGGCTCGTCGTCGTCGATCTGCACGATCGCGTCCTGCGCTGGAACCGGCGGATGGAGGGGCTCGTCGGCGTCGAGCGCGCGCGCGCGCTGGGACGCGACATCGCGGATCTGTTCGGCGCGTCGTTCGTGGAGACGATCCGCGCGGCGCGGCGCGAGACGCCGGAGGGCGCGTCGCTCTACCGCGTGCCGCTCGAGATCGGCGCGGGCATCGACAAGCGCAGCCTGCTCATCAACACGGCGATCGCGCCGTTCCAGACGGAGGAGGAGACGCAGGCCGGCTGGATCATCGTCCTCGAGGACGTCACCGATCGCGCGAATCTCGAGGAGCAGCTGCGGCTGTCGGAGAAGATGGCCGCGATCGGCCTGCTCGCCGCGGGCGTCGCGCACGAGGTCAACACGCCGCTGACGGGCATCTCGAGCTTCACGCAGATGCTGCTCGATCGATCGGAGCCCGGCGATCCGAAGACGCAGCTGCTCGAGAAGATCGAGCAGCAGACGTTCCGCGCGGCGAAAATCGTCAACAGCCTGCTCAACCTCGCGCGTCCGTCCGGCGGCGAGACGCGCGTCGTCGATCTGAACGGCGTGATCGGCGACGTGCTGGCGCTGCTCGAGCACCAGTTCAAGACGCACCGCATCCAGGTGGGCCGGCACCTCGACGAGTCCGGCGTGCCGGTCCGCGGCGTCGAGTACAAGCTGCAGCAGGTATTCTTGAACCTGTTCCTGAACGCGCGCGACGCGATGCCGAAGGGCGGCTGGCTGACGGTGACGTCGACGGTCAGCGGCGGCGACGCGCTCGTCGAGGTCTCGGACACGGGCGTCGGCATTCCCGCCGAGCACCTCGCGCGCATCTACGATCCGTTCTTCACGACGAAGATGGACGGACGAGGGACGGGGCTCGGGCTCTCCGTCAGCTACGGCATCGTGCAGGAGCACGGCGGCGCGCTGACGTGCGAGAGCCATATCAACCACGGCACGCGGTTCCGGCTGGTGCTGCCGCTGGCCGAGTCCGCGTCACACGCACAGGACGCGACCGGCGCCGGCGGGCGCTAGGCGCGCCGGCGCGGCCCGATTTCATTCACGATTGCGATGTCTCAGACCTCCGCGTCCATTCTCATCATCGACGACGAAGAGATCATCCGTGAGGCGCTGGAAGCGCTGCTCACGGCCGAGGGGTTCGCCGTGCGCACGGCCGCGACGGCGGCCGAGGGCATCGAGCGCGCGGCGGAAGGGCGATCCGACGCCGTCCTGCTCGATCTCATGCTGCCCGATCGCAACGGCCTCGAGGTGCTCGACGAGATCCGGCGGATGGACGAGGAGCTGCCCGTCGTGATGATCACGGCGTTCGGCACGATCGAGAGCGCGATCGCGGCGACCAAGCAGGGCGCGTTCCACTACTTCACCAAGCCGTTCAAGAACGACGAGGTGCTGGTCATCCTGCGGAACGCCGTCGAGCGCCGGCGGCTGGCGCGCGAGAACCGCGCGCTGCGCGATCAGTTGCGCTCGGACGACTATCGCTTCGACGAGATCATCGGCGGCAGCCAGAAGATCCGCGTCGTCTACGACCTGATTGCGCGGGCGGCGCCGAGCCGCGCGACGGTGTTGATCCAGGGCGAGAGCGGCACGGGCAAGGAGCTGGTCGCGCGCGCGTTCCACCGGCGATCGGCGCGCGCCGACAAGCCGTTCGTCACCGTCAACTCCGGCAACCTGCCGCCGGATCTACTCGAGTCGACGCTGTTCGGCCACGTCAAGGGCGCGTTCACCGGCGCCGTCTACCCGAAGAAGGGCCTGTTCGAGGTCGCGGACAAGGGCACGATCTTCTTCGACGAGATCGGCAACGTGCCGCTCGAGACGCAGGTGAAGCTGCTGCGCGTGCTGCAGGAGCGCGAGTTCATGCGGCTCGGCGGCGTGGAGACGATCAAGGTCGACGTGCGCATCATCGCCGCGACCAACGTGTCGCTCCGCGACAAGGTCCGCGAGGGCGCGTTCCGCGAGGACCTCTTCTTCCGTCTGAACGTGATCTTCGTGCAGCTTCCCGCGCTGCGCGAGCGGACGGAGGACATCCCGCTGCTCGTGCAGCACTTCCTCGACAAGTTCTGCGAAGAGAGCCGCAAGCCGGCGCTGATCCTGACGCCCGAGGCGATGGACCGGCTCGTCTCGTACGACTGGCCCGGCAACGTGCGCGAGCTCGAGAACGTCATCGAGCGCGCCGTCGTGCTGTGCCCGGATCGCGAGATCGGCGTCGATCTGATCCCCGATCACGTCGGCCCCAACGCGCCCGTCGAGATGCCGGACGTCGTCATTCCGCCGAGCGGGATCCACTTCCGCGAGGTGATGATCGGCCACGAGCGCAAGTACATCGAGGCCGCGCTGGACGCCGCCGGCGGCGTCCAGAAGCGCGCCGCCGAGCTCCTGCACATCAAGGCGACGACGCTGAACGAGATGATCAAGCGCTACGACATCCGCCCGCGCCGCAAGAAGGGCGGCGACGTCAAAGACGAGGCGGAGGCGTTGGCGGAGGAAGAGATCTAGGGGACCAGGGGACGAAGGGACGAAGGGACCAGGGGACCAAGGGAGATTTTCGGAGGGCCGAACCTTCAGGTTCGGCCGCAGCGGGATCCGGCGGGCTGAAGCCCGCCGGCTACGACCTTGCATCAGTGCCTGGGTCTTGCCCCGCGCCCTCGTCCGCGATCGCGATTGAAGTGCCGGTGCCGATCGCGCCCGCTGTCGCGGCCGCGATCGCGTCCGTTCTGCTCGCGCGGGCGCTCGCGCTCGCGTTCTGGCGTGCGCTCCGGCTCGCGCGCGGGCTGCGTGCGCAGGCGCGTGAACATGCGCTCGTACTTGTTGAGAATCGCGCTCCAGCGGTAGTGCCGGTTCACGTACGCCTTGCCGTTGCGGCCCATCGCGCGGCGCAGCGCCGCGTCCTGCAGCAGCAGCTTCAACGCTTCGACGAACTCCCAGCGATCGGCGTAATACAACCCGGCGTTGCTCTGACGGCAGTGCGCGACCAGCACCTCGGATCGCGCATTCGCCAGCACCGGCGTGCCGACGGCGAACGCTTCGAGCGCAAGCAGCGACAGGCTTTCGTGCGGCGACGGGACGACGACGACGGTCGCGGCTTCGAGGGCGTGCAGGCGTTCGGCATCCGGCAGCAGGCCTGCGAAGCGCACGTGCGGATCGTCGGGCAGCGGCATCAGCTTCGTGCCCATCAGCGCGAGCGTCGCGTCGCCGCCTTCCTTCAGGTACGTCTGGAAGTACTCGAGCAGCTCTTCGCAGCCCTTGCCGGGATCGATGCGGCCGCCGTAGAGGACGAACGGATCGTAGATGCGGTGCCGTCGGCGGAACGTGTTCGCCGGGCCTTCGAGATGCGGCGGCAGCGCCTCACGGCTCGTTGGCGCGACGCTCTCGCGCTCGTCCTCGTCCGAGATCGCTTCCCCCTCCGGGAGATCGACGCCGCAGCCGACGACGTCCTCGACGATCGCGCGCAGATGGAACTGCGAGGACACGAACTGCCGCTCGACGTCGGTGTTCCACACGATACCCGCCGCGGCGGAGAAGACGTCCTTGTAGATGCCGAGGCGGATCGCCGGCTCGTCGTGCGCGGTCGGCACGAGCAGGCTCTTGTGCGGCGCGACGCGGAGGCCGAGCACCGTCGGCGCGTAGAGGTACGTGAAGAAGATCAGGACGTCGTACTGCTGGTGATGGCGCTCGAGGTACTCGATGAGGCCAGGCGTCCACGGCCCCTGGCGCTTCAGCCATTCCATCTCGTCCTGCCGCGAGTGCTGCGAGTGGAAGATGCGCTCCGAGTACGCGTTGAACGACGCCAGATCGCGCGTCTCCGTCGTCGCGAACCGCCGGACCGTGACGCCGCGCACGCGATCGGCGCCTTCGGGATACTCGTTCTGCCAGGTGATGTAGTCGCGTGCGCAGCTCGTGAGCACGTCCACCTGATGCCGCTCGGCAAGACGCTCGGCGACGAGCCGGCAGTGGTACTCCGATCCGCCGAGGATCTCCGTGCCGTAGCGTTGGACGATGAAGGCGATTTTCACGCGCGTGCGGCTCCTGTCACGTGGCTCACAGGCCGACGGCGGCCAGCGTCCGGGTGATGCGCGGCTCGATGACGGCCGGGGCGAACGCCTTCACGCGCTCGCGCTGGCCGGCAATCACGGCCTCGCGGAAAGGACGATCGTAGACGAGGTCGCTGAGCAGCTCCGCGGCGACCTCGAGATCCTTCGGCGCGAACGTCACGCCCGCGCCGCCGAGCGTCTCCGGCAC
>CAZNMF010000087.1:0-9999 GCA_964573795.1 uncultured Solibacteraceae bacterium | reverse complement strand
CGCTCCCACGGCACGACGGCCTTGGCCATCGCGCGGTGGCCGCCGGCGCTGCCGATGTCGCCGAAGTTCGCCTTCACGAACTCGCCCGCATTGCGCGTGTAGCCGAGGTTGCGCACGCTCAGCACGAACTGGCCGTTGACGATCCCCGACACCATCGTCCACTTGACGTCTTCGACCTGCAGCAGGAAGTCCGCGGTGTAGGGGATGAAGTCCTCGCGCGACGTCTCGCCCAGGAACGCCGAGAACACGCGATTGCGCAGCCGGCTCGTCGCGAGCGCGCGCGTGACGTGCTCGAGCCGCTCGAGCGTGATCTCCGCGCCTTCCATCTTGCGGATCAGCGCCGCGTCGGCCAGCGGATAGAGGAACGAGAACGCCTCGAGATCGACGCGGTTGGTCTGGCGCGCGAAGAACAGCGTGTCCGACTTGATCGCGTAGAGCATCGCGGTGGCCGTGCGCTCCGAGATGTTCACGTCCACCGCGCGCAGGTGCTCGGTCAGAATCGTGCAGGTCGATCCGTAGTCCGACCGGATGTCCTTGAAGACTGCCGTGTAGCCGGGCTGCTCGGGGTGATGATCGACGACGAGATCGACGCGCGGGAGGAGGCCGTGAAAGTAGTGCGGCTGCACGTCGACCGTGGCGATGCGATCGAAGCCCGCCAGCTCCTCGGGCTTGATCGTCTCCACCTGGATGTCGAGCAGATCCGCCATGCGGATGTTCTCCGGCCGCGTCACGCCCTGCAGGGCCGCGATGATGGCCGTCGTGCGCGTGCGGCGCAGCACGTTGCGCAGCGCCAGGCCCGCCGCCAGCGCGTCGGGATCCGGCTCGTTGTGGAGCAGGATCAGCACGCGGTCGGCGTCCGCGAAGTAGCGCTGATACTGCTGCACGCGCGCGCGCGTCAGCGATCGGCCCAGCTCGGTCGTGAGCGAGCTCGACAGCAGCTCGGCGAGATCGAGGTGCGTGATCTCGGGAAACACGGTGCGCAGGTCGTCGGCCCCTCGACGGTCCGCCGCCGCGCCCACGTGCAGGACGTAGAGCAGGCTGCCGCCGGCATCGCGAATCGCGCTGACGACCTTCTTCAGGCCGCGCCGGCCGTTGTCCTCGACGATGACGCAGGTGCTGGGGGTGAGGTCGACGCGCAGATAGGCGTCGACGCGCTTGGGATCGCCCACGGTGGCCGCAATGCCGTCATCGACGAGACGCCGGGCCAGCGGGCGGCTCTCGACGAGGAACTCCGTCTCGAAAGCGCCCGCGAGAACCCGGTGAAGCGTCCGGATGACCAGCTCGTCCTGGCAGACGGCCAGTGCTCGCACAACGCCGCATTATACGAAAGCCTGCGCGGCCGTGCGCGCGGGCGGGGATGCGCGGCCCGGCCGGACGAGCGGGACTACAATCGAAGCCGCCATGCGCGGACGGACCCTGCTCTCGGCGGCGCTCGCGCTCGGACTCGCCGCGCCGATCGCCGCGCGCCAGGCGTTTCACGGCGCCGTCGACATCGTCCGCGTGCCCGTCGTCGTCCTGGCGAAGGATGGCGCGCCGGTGCGCGGGCTGAAGATCGGCGACTTCGAGGTGCTCGAGACCGGCCGGCCGCAGACGCTCGTCGCGTTCGCCGAGGGCCGCCCCGGCCCTGACGTGCCGCTGCACCTCGGCCTGATGCTCGATCGCAGCGAGAGCATGGAGCTCGATCTGAAGGCGACGTCCGACGCCGCCGTCCGGTTCGTCGACGCGCTCGACGAGGCCGTCGACGTCACGCTCGTCGAGTTCGAGACGACCGTGCAGGTCAGCCGGTTCTCCCCGGCGAGCTACCCGCAACTGTTCGCCCGCGTGCGCCATCCGACGCTCGGCCGCTTCACCGCGCTCTACGACGCGATTGGCCGCTACGTCGAGACCACGCGCGAGCGGACGGGGCAGCACATCCTCGTGATTTACACCGACGGCGGCGACTCGGCGCGCGGCATGACGGCCGGCGAGGTGCAGCGGCTGCTGCGCGGCGGCGACGTCATGGTCTACGTGCTGGGCTACGTCGACAGTCTGCCGAGCAGCGAGCGTCTGCGGCAGCAGAGCCTGCTCCTGCAGCTCGCGCGCGAGACGGGCGGCGAGGCGTACTTCCCCTCGTCGGCGCGCGACGTGACGGCGATCTACGCGCGCATCCGCGCCGAGATCGACGGCCGCTATACGCTGGGCTACGTCTCGACCGATCCGGCGCGCGACGGCCGCTTCCGCAAAATCGACGTCCGCGTGCGCGCGTCTCTCCCGCCGGGCACCCACGTCCGTACGCGCAGCGGCTATCTGGCGCTGGAATAGCTTTCACATGGAGGCGTGGAGACGTGGAGGCGTCACTGACGAGCGCGCGATCTGGCGCGCCGCGTGCGCGGCGCGCGTGTGCGGCTGAGACGTGAAGGCGAACGCCAGCGCGTGTGAACTCCAGGCGTTCGTCTTCACGTCTCAGCCGCACACGTGGCAGCCCGGCGAAGCCGGGCCCGACCAGATCGCGCGCCCTCCATGTCCTCCATGTCTCCATGTGAATCCCTGATTCCGTCACCCTCGCACTACAATCGGAGGATGTCCGTCCGCGAAGGCACCTTTCGTCTGGAGACCGACTTCGAGCTGCGCGGCGACCAGCCGCGCGCGATCGATCAGCTCGTCGACGGGCTCGCGCGCGGCGACAAGGCGCAGGTGCTGCTCGGCGTCACCGGATCGGGCAAGACCTTCACGATGGCGCAGGTGCTCGCGCGCGTGAACCGGCCCGCGCTCGTGATGGTCCACAACAAGACGCTGGCCGCGCAGCTCTTCCAGGAGTTCCGGCGCTTCTTCCCGCAGAACGCCGTCGAGTTCTTCGTCAGCTACTACGACTACTACCAGCCCGAGGCGTACATGCCGGCGACCGACTCGTACATCGAGAAGGAAGCCATCATCAACGACGAGATCGATCGTCTGCGGCTCTCGGCCACGCGCTCGCTCTTCGAGCGGCGCGACGTCATCATCGTCGCGAGCGTCTCGTGCATCTACGGCCTCGGATCGCCGGAGGCGTACTACGGCCTGATGGTGCCCCTCGAGAAGGGCGCGCAGATGGATCGCGACGAGGTGCTGCGCAAGCTCGTCGAGATCCAGTACGAGCGCAACGATCACGACTTCGCCCGCGGCACCTTCCGCGTGCGCGGCGACATCGTCGAGGTCTATCCGTCGTACGACGACGTCGGCCTGCGCATCGGCTTCTTCGGCGACGAGATCGACGAGCTGCTCTCGTTCGATCCGCTGACGGGGCGCGAGGTCCGCCGGCACGATCGCATCGCCGTCTATCCGAAGTCGCACTTCGTCGTGCCGCGCGCGCGGACGAAGGCGGCGATCGACGGCATCAAGATCGAGCTCGGCGAGCGGCTGGCCGATCTCGAGGCGGCCGGCCGCAAGGCCGAGGCCGAGCGGCTGCACCAGCGGACGATGTTCGATCTCGAGATGATCAAGGAGATCGGCTACTGCCACGGCATCGAGAACTACTCGCGGCATCTGTCCGGCCGGCTGGCGGGCGAGCCGCCGCCGACGCTGCTCGACTATCTGCCGAGCGACACCGTGATCATCGTCGACGAGAGCCATCAGACCGTGCCGCAGGTGCGCGGCATGTACGCCGGCGATCGATCGCGCAAGGAAGTGCTGGTCGAGTACGGCTTCCGTCTGCCTTCGGCGCTCGACAATCGGCCGTTGAACTTCGCCGAGTGGGAAGGACGCGTCGGTCAGATCGTGTTCGTGAGCGCGACGCCCGGGCCGTACGAGCTGCGTCAGGCCGGCGGCGTGATCGTCGAGCAGATCATCCGCCCGACGGGGCTCGTCGATCCGGTCATCGACGTGCGTCCGATTCGCGGGCAGGTCGACGATCTGCTCGCCGAGATCCGCACGGTCGTCGAGCGGCGCGAGCGCGTGCTGGTCACGACGCTGACGAAGCGGATGGCCGAGGATCTCGCGCAGTACTACCAGGAGCTCGGCGTGCGCGTGCGGTATCTGCACTCGGATATCGACACGCTCGAGCGCGTGCAGATCCTGCGCGACCTGCGGCTCGGCACGTTCGACGTGCTCGTCGGCATCAACCTGCTGCGCGAGGGCCTGGATCTGCCGGAGGTCTCGCTGGTCGCCGTGCTTGACGCCGACAAGGAAGGCTTCCTGCGATCGGCCGGCGCGCTGATTCAGACGATCGGCCGCGCCGCGCGCAACGTCAACGGCCGGGCGATTCTTTACGCGGATGTGGTCACCGATTCCATGCGGCAGGCGATGGACGAGACCGAGCGCCGGCGCCGCGTGCAGGAGGCGTACAACGCGGAGCACGGGATCACGCCGGCATCAATCGTGAAGCACATCGACGACGTGCTGTCGAGCGTGTACGAGCGCGACTACGTGACCGTGCCGAAGGCGCCGGACGAGCGCGATCAGTACCGCACGCCGGCGGATCTCGAGGCCGCCATCCGCGCGCTCGAGACCGACATGCGCGCGGCCGCGGCCAACCTCGAGTTCGAGCGCGCCGCCGCGATCCGCGATCGGCTGCGGCGCCTGCGCAATCCCGACCTCGTCGCCGAGGCGCCGCGAGGCGCCGCGTGACGCGCGTGGCCGCCTGGCTCAAGCACGCCGTCGCCGAGCTGCAGGAGTACCTGCGGCTCCTCGCGCAGATCGCCCGCGCAATCGTCACCCGGCCGATCTACACGCGCGACATCGTCGAGCAGCTCGACGCGATCGGCATCGGATCGATGACCGTCGTGCTGCTCACCGGCCTGTTCACCGGCATGGTGCTGGCGCTGCAGTCCGGCCTCACGCTCGACCAGTTCGGCGCGCGGTCGGTCGTGGGACGTCTCGTCAGCGCGTCGATGGTCAAGGAGCTGGGGCCGGTGCTCACCGCGCTGATGGTGACGGGCCGCGTCGGCTCCGGCATCGCGGCCGAGCTCGGATCGATGGTCGTCACCGAGCAGATCGCCGCGCTGCGGGCGCTCGGCACCGATCCCGTACGCAAGCTCGTCGTGCCCCGCGTCGTCGCCGGGACGATCATGGTGCCGATCCTGACGATCATCAGCGACGGCGTCGGCATGATCGGCGGGATGGTGATCTCGGTGACGCAATTGAAGGTCGCCGGCAGCATCTACTGGGCCAACGTCACCGAGGGCCTGTACATCGACGACGTCTGGATGGGGCTGATCAAGCCGGTCGTGCTGGGCTTCGTGCTCGTGACGATCGGCTGCCACGTGGGCCTGCGCGCGCACGGCGGCACGCAGGGCGTCGGACGCGCGACGACCAACGCCGTCGTCGGCGCCTCGGTGGTCGTGCTCGCGCTCGACTTTCTCTTGACGAAGCTCCTGATTGCGTTGATGTACTGAGGGACGATGGAGACGCTAACGACGCCGTACGCCGATGCGGGACCTCCGCCGATGCGCGACGACGAGCCGATCATCGCGTTCGAGGACGTGTCGCTCGCGTTCGACGACAAGGTCGTGCTCGATCGCATCAGCTTCTCGCTGCTGCCGGGCCGCATGAAGATCATCCTCGGCGCGAGCGGATCGGGGAAGTCGACGATCCTGCGGTTGATTCTCGGTCTGCTCAGGCCGGACAGCGGACGCATCCGGGTCCTGGGGCAGCCGGTCGACGAGATGCCGGAGGCCGCGCTCATGTCGGTGCGATCGCAGCTCGGCATGGTGTTCCAGGAAGGCGCGTTGTTCGACTCGCTCACCGTGCGCGAGAACGTCGGGTATCGCCTCTACGAGGAGACGCGCCTGCCGCTCGACGAGGTCGACCAGCGCGTCGCCGAGGTCCTGGGCTTCGTCGGGCTCGGCGAATATGGCGAGCGCATGCCATCCGAGCTGTCCGGCGGCCAGCGGCGCCGCGTGGCGATCGCGCGCGCGATGACCGCCCGTCCGCGCGTCCTGCTGTACGACGAGCCGACGACCGGCCTCGATCCGATCACCGCGCTGACGATCGACGACGAGATCATCAAGCTGCGCGATCTCGAGGGTGTGACCTCGATCGTCGTCACGCACCAGTTGCGCGACGCGTTCTACATCGCGACGCACGAAGCGAGCGGCACGCTCGACAAGCCGTCGTTCCAGCCCGCGTCCGGCGCGCGCGCGGGCATGACGGAGTTCGTGATGCTTCGCGACGGCCACATCGCGTTCACCGGCACGGCCGCCGATCTTCGTGCCTCGACGGACCCATATTTGCGGGCCTTTCTGAGCTAGGCTGGAAGGAAAGTAAAACGAAGAAAAGTTGGAAGTTCGAAGCCAGAAGCCAGAAGTCTCGTAGCCCGTAGCCTGAAGCCCGTAGCCTGTCATATGCCTCGTACACGCTCCATCGCCTGGTCGGAACTGAAAATCGGGATCGCGGGAGTCGTCGCGCTCGTGCTGCTCGTGCTCGTCATCACCGCGGTCGGCGGCGAGGGCGGGTACTTCTGGCAGCGCTATCCGCTGAAGGCGCGATTCAGCGACGTGCAGGGATTGAAGCCCGGGGCCGTCGTGCGTCTGAGCGGCAAGGAAATCGGCGCGGTCACGTCCGTCGAGTTCGCGAGCGGCGCGGTGGAAGCGCAATTCGACGTGTTGAAGGACGTCCGGCCGCTGATCACGACGAGCGCGATCGCGTCGATCGGATCGCTGAGCCTGCTCGGCGAGCCGATCATCGACATCCGGCCCGGCACGGGCGGCACGCCGCTCGGCGACAACGCGTACGTCAAGACGCTGCCGCCGGCGGCCTCGCTGAGCGACGTCACGGCGTCCGCGTCGACGAGCCTCGAGGAGATGAACAAGCTGCTCGCCGACGTCCGCAACGGCCGCGGCACGATCGGCAAGCTCGTCACCGACGACGCGCTCTACAACGAGCTGCAGGCGTTCGTCGCGGCGGCGGGGCGGGTGACGTCCTCGCTCGAGGCCGGCCGCGGCACGCTCGGCGGTCTGCTCAAGGACCCGGCGGCCTACCACGCGCTCAAGGCATCCCTCGAGAACCTGCAGACGATGACCGCGCGGATCAACAGCGGGCAGGGCGCGCTCGGACGCCTGGTCAACGACGAAGCGACGGGACGGTCGCTGTCCTCGTCGATCGCGAACCTCGATCAGGTGACGGGACGGATGTCGCGCGGCGAAGGAACGGCCGGGAAGCTCTTGACGGACCAGCAGCTCTACGATCGGCTGAACAGCATGTCGGCCCGCGTCGACGAGGTCGTATCCGGGCTGCAGGCCGGCCGCGGCACGGCCGGCCAGTTGCTCCACGATCAGCAGCTTTATGACAACATGAACAAGGCCGTCGTCGAGCTGCGCGATCTGCTCGAGGCCATTCGCAAGGACCCGCGGAAGTACCTGCGGTTCAACGTGAGCATTTTCTAGGCACAAGGAGCGCACCATGGCGAGCAACGGATCATCGGCGGGCAGCGTGTTCATGGCGTTCGTGCTCGGAGCGGCGGCCGGGGCGGCGGTCGCGCTGTTGTTCGCGCCGGCGTCTGGCGAAGAGACGCGCCGCAAGCTGGGCGACAAGGCGCGCGAAGGCCGCGAGCGCGCCGAGACGTTCGCGCGCGAGGGCCGCGAGTTCGTCAACCGGCAGCGCGAGAACTTCGCGTCGGCCGTCGAGCGCGGACGCGAGGCGTTCGATCAGGCGAGGAAGGAGACGCTGTGAACGAGTCGGCGACCGTCTTCCTGGGCGTCATGGCGGTCTCGCTGGCCGTCATGGCGATCATTCAGGTGGCGTTGATCGTCGCGGGGCTCCTCGCGATCAGGAAGCTCGGCGCGGTCGCCGACGAGCTGCGCCGCGAGATCGCGCCGCTCATGGACAAGGTCAACCGCATCGCCGACGATGCCAGCCGGATGACGTCGCTCGCGGCGCTGCAGGTCGAGCGCGTCGATCAGTTCATGGCCACGACCGCGACGCGCGTCGACCAGACGCTGGGCGTCGTACAGAGCCTGCTCTCCGGCCCGGTGCGGCAGAGCACGGTGCTCATCGCGGCGTTCCGCGCCGCGATGGCCGCGTTCCGCGGCTGGCAGGATCACAAGTCCCGCAAGTCGGACGCACCGATCGAAGATGAAGACACGTGGTTTGTGGGGTGAGAGACAGGGTTCCGGGTTCTGAGGTTCTGGGTTCTCGGTTCGGGTTCTGCGCGCGACGGTCCCCCGTACTCTCATGGGCGGATAGTCAGATAGCCCGATGTCAGATAGTGCGTTAGCGCGATAGTGAGATAGTGCGATACGACGATCTCCATCACTCCGTGCTCGTCACCTCTCGCACCACCGCCTGCGGCCGCTGATTGACCGTCAGGAACATGCGGCCGACGTACTCGCCGATCAGGCCGAGCAGCACGAGCTGCATGCCTGAGAACACGAGCAGCGACGCCATCAACGAGCCCCATCCTGGGGACGATTCCGGATCGATGATCCGCGAGTAGACGACCCATCCGAATCCGGCGACGCCGGCCGAGGCGAGCAGCAGGCCGAGGACCGTCGCTACGCGCAGCGGCAGCAGCGAGAAGTTCATCCAGGCGCTGAGCCACAGCCGGATCAGCCGTCGCAGTGTGTACGTGCTGTGGCCGGCCTGCCGCGGCTCGTGACGCACGTCGATCGAGCCGATACGCTGCGTGATCTGCAGCAGCAGGCCGTCGATGTACGGATAGGGCCCTGCGTACGCGACGACCTGCTTCGCCGCGAACGCGCTCACGCAACGGAAGCTCGATAGATAGAAGCCGGGCGGCTTGTCCAGCGCCCAGTCCGTCATCTTGTTCGTGAACCAGCTGCCGAGATTGCGCCAGGCCGCGTGGCGCTTCTCCGTGTAGTGGCCGAAGACGACGTCGAGGTCGTGCGCGCGCGCGTGCTGCCAGAGCCGCACCGCTTCGGCCGGCGGGTTCTGGCCGTCGTCGTCGAGATTCACGAGGTGCGCGCCGCGCGCGTGGCGCCAGCCGGTCAGGACGGCGTTGTGCTCGCCGAAGTTGCGCGCGTGCTCGATGAGTGTGATCGGGACGTGCGGCGCGGCGCGCGGCGCGTCGCGAATCAGATCGAGACAGACCGCGCGCGTCCGGTCGGCGCTGCCGTCGTTGACGAGCACGATCTCGTGGCCGCCGTCGATCGATAGCGTCTGGATCTCCCGCACGACGGACGCAATCGTGTCGGCGCTTTGGTACAGCGGTATCACAAAGCTGAGCGCAGGCATCATAGGCTGGGGAGCCCCTTGGATTGTGTGCGTAAGCATACCCGCGTTTTCGTCCGCGTGACGCGGCCGTCAAGAAATCACCCCGCTGGCGGAGGGATGATGTCGCTGAGACTGATCTCGAGGTCAGCGCAGACCGCGCGAACGACCGTGAGCGAAATTGGATGGCGATCGGCGCGATCGAAGACATGAAACGTCGATAGACGTGTTTCGTCTCGCACGGCACGGGTGACGCCGAAGAGGGTGCCCTCCCACTCGCTCGTGATGATTGATACAAGGCAGCCCAGGCCGGCCAGCCGTTCGCGAAATTGCCCGAGCGTCAGGGGCGTAGGTTCAAATGGTCGCGATGTATCAGGCCGGTACCGTGTCGTGGGTCACCACCGGCATCATGTAGGCCGGAATCGACGGCATACGCTCGGCCTGAATCGTGGCCGCGTTCGCTCTATCCCAGATTTCCCAGAACATCGCCGGGGCGGGCGGCACGCTCGCGAGAGCTGACAGGTCGTGTTGCGTGGCCAACTGCAGGCGTCCCCAGAGCGTTGCCTCGAACGCGTGCTTGGCCTGTTCGATGCTGCGTCCCTGGGCAACGATGTCGTGCTCGAGTCCCTGCGCGATCCACATATCCGGTATATCTGGAGCGCGGAAGAACAGCACGCTAAGGATGAAGTGTCGACTCTGCAAGTCTGTCAACTCAGTCTGTGTGTCAGTCTACGAGTTCTTGATAGAAAGACAAGCTCTGGCGCACGCCTTGTCGGTATTTCTTTTTTGTTGCCGCGCAGGCCAGAAGACGCACCACCAGGGCACCACTGGCTCGAGCGCCAACGCCGCCGTCGCGGCATCAGCTCTCGTATTCCGTTG
>CAZNMF010000086.1:0-4394 GCA_964573795.1 uncultured Solibacteraceae bacterium | reverse complement strand
CCCCCCGCCCGCGCCGCGCCGCCCCCGCGCGCCCGGGCGCGCCCGTCGCGCCTGCCCGCCGCGCCGGCGCGGCAGGCGATCGCCTACGCCGGCGGCGCGCGGCTCGCGCAGCTCTCGTGGGCGCGCTCGAGCGCCGTGCTGCGCGCGGCGCTCGTGCGGGCGGGGGGCCGCCCATGACCGCGGCCATCGACATCGTCATCGTCAACTACACCACGCGCGCGGAGCTCGACGCCTGCCTGCGATCGCTGCACGCGGCGCCGCCCGCCGCGCTCGGCGAGATCGTCGTCGTCGACAACGCGTCGACCGACGGCAGCGTCGCGCACGCGCGCGACGCGTGGCCGTCGGTCCGCGTCATCGCGCTCGAGCGCAACGCCGGCTTCGCGGCCGCGAACAACGTCGCGATCCGGACGTGCCGATCGCCGCTCGCCCTGCTGCTCAACAGCGACACGATCGTCCCGGCCGGCGCGATCGATCGCTTGCGCGCGCGGCTGGAGGCGACCGGCGCCGTCGCCGCGGGACCGCGGCTGGTCGACGGCGACGGCCATCCGGAAGTCTCGTTCGGTCCGATGCTGTCGCCGCTGGCCGAGCTCGTGCAGCGGCGACGCGTGCGACGTGCCGCGAGCGCGCGTCCGGCCGATCGCGCGAAGACCGCCGCGCTCGTCTCGCGCGAGCGCACCGTCGATTGGGTCAGCGGCGCGTGTCTGCTCGTGCGGCGGCAGGCCGCGCTCGACGCGGGGCTGCTCGACGAGCGCTATTTCATGTACGAAGAAGACGTCGACTTCTGCGCCGCGCTCCGCGCGCGCGGCGGCACGGTGCTGTTCACGCCCGAAAGCGAGGTCGTGCATCTTCGTGGGCGCTCCGTACGCCAGGCCGGCGCCGCCGCCTCGCCGCACTATCAGCGCAGCCATCTCGCCTTCTATCGCAAGCACCATCCGCTGTGGGCGCCGGTTCTGCGGCTGTGGCTGCGTTGTAAAGTTCGAAGTTCAAAGTTCGAAGTTCAAAGTTGACCAGGCACCTTGCGACGCGTCTCTAGTCTCGTGACATGCTTTAAGATTCCCCAACCCCTGTGCGCATCGCCATCGACGCCCGCAAGCTGCACGACTACGGCATCGGCACCTACGTGCGGAATCTGGTGTCGTGGCTGGCGCGTCTCGATCACGATCACGAGTACGTCGTCGTCTGCCGCCCAGAGGACACGCCGTTCATCGCGTCGCTCGGCGCGCGGTTCCACGCGTGCGCCGAGCGCGCGGGCAACTACTCGCTGCGCGAGCAGATCTCGCTGCCCCTGGCGCTCGGCCGATCGCGCGTCGACCTCTTCCACGCGCCGCACTACGTGGTCTCGCCGCTCACGCGCGTGCCGTTCGTTGTGACGATCCACGACTGCATCCACCTGCGCTTTCCGCAGTACCTGCCGAACCGGCTCGCCTACACGTACGCGCGGGCCATGATGCGGAGCAGCGCGCGGCGATCACAACGGATCCTGACCGTGTCCGGGGCGTCGAAGCAGGACATCCTGCACTATCTGCGAGTACCGGCCGACAAGGTGGAGGTGGTCTACAACGCGCTCGACGAGCGGCTGGCGACGCCGCCGACGCCCGAGGCCATCGCGCGCGTCCGCGATCGCTATCAGCTCGACGCGCCGTTCATCCTGTACGCCGGCAACATCAAGCCGCACAAGAATCTCGAGCGCCTCGTCGAGGCGTACTCGATCCTGCGGCGGCGCGGCGTGACGCACGCGCGCCTGCTGATCATCGGCGACGAGATCTCGAAGTACCCGAGCCTGCGGCGCCTCGTGCACCGGTTTCAACTGCACCCGCACGTGCGGTTCTTCGGCTTCGTCTCGGACGAGATGCTGTCGGCGCTCTATCGCCTGGCGTCGGTGTTCGTGTTCCCGTCGCTCTACGAAGGCTTCGGCCTGCCGCCGCTCGAGGCGATGGCCGCCGGCACGCCCGTCGTGACCTCGAACACCTCGTCGCTGCCGGAAGTCGTCGGCGACGCCGCGCTGCTCGTCGATCCGATGGACGCGGGCGCGATCGCCGACGCGATGGCGCAGGTGCTGACCGACGCGGCGCTGCGCGCCACGCTGATCGCGCGCGGCCGCGAGCGCGTCCGCGGCTTCTCGTGGGAGCGCTCGGTCGCGCGCATTCGCGACATCTACGCGGAGGTCGCCGGTGCCGGACGTGGCTGAGCCCAGCGGCGCTCAGGGGATCGCGGCCGGCGAGGCCGGGCCCTGGACCGATCTCCGCGTCGTCCTCGTGCACGACTGGCTCACCGGCATGCGCGGCGGCGAGAAAGTGCTCGACTGTCTCTGCCGGATGTTCCCGTCGGCGGACCTGCTCACGCTCGTCCACGCACGCGGCTCGGTGTCGGCGGCAATCGAGTCGCGCCGGATCCGCGCGTCGCTCGTCCAGCGCCTGCCGCGCGCGGCCGCGGCGTATCGCTACTACCTGCCGCTGTTCCCGTCGGTCATCGAGACGTTCGATCTGGACGAGGTGGATCTGGTCATCTCGACGAGCCACTGCGCGGCCAAGTCCGTCGTGCCGACCGGACGCGCCGTGCACGTCTGCTACTGCCATTCGCCGATGCGCTACGCGTGGGACCAGTTCGACGCGTACTTCGGCCCCGAGCGCCTCGGCGCCGTCGGATCGGCGCTGGCTCGGCCCGTGCTGGGCTGGCTGGCGCGTTGGGATCGGGCCACGGCCAACCGCGTGGACGCCTTCGCCGCCAATTCGCGGTTCGTTGCGGGGCGGATCGGCCGGTACTATAATCGTCAGGCGTCAGTCCTCTATCCGCCGGTGGATACACAGTTCTTCACGCCCGTCTCCTCACCGGCCCAGCCGTATTTCCTGGTCGTGTCTGCGCTCGTGCCGTACAAGCGGCTCGAGATCGCGATTGGCGCCGCCCAACAGCTTGGCGTGCGGTTGAAGATCGTCGGCACGGGGCCGGATGTGGCGCGCCTGCGGCGGATTGCCGGCCCCACGGTCGAATTCCTCGGCGCGCTCGATCCCGACGCGCTGCGTGAGACGTATCGCCATGCGCGCGCGCTGGTCATGCCGGGCGAAGAGGACTTCGGCATCGCGCCGGTCGAATCGATGGCCTGCGGCCGGCCCGTGGTCGCGCTCGGCCGCGGCGGCGCGCTCGAGACGGTCGTGCCGGGCGTGACCGGCCGGCTCGTGGCCGAGCCGACCGTCGAGGCCTTCGCCGATGCCATGCGCGCGATGCTCGCCGAGGATCTCGATCCCGCGCCGATGGTCGCGCACGCGTCGCGCTTCTCCGTGGCCGCGTTCGAGGACGGCGTCCGGCGCCTGCTCACGCAGGCCCTCTCGGCAGGCGCCGCGTGCTGAAACGCTACAACCGCCTGCTCGTCCTGCTCTACGTCGTCGCCGACGTGCTGGCGTCGGGCGCGGCCTTCCTGATCGCGTATTTCGTCCGGTTCAGGAGCGGCCTGATCCCGGTGTGGGAGGGCGTGCCGCCGTTCACGCACTACCTGACGCTCGCGCCGTTCGTCGCGCTGGCGGTGCCGGTCGCGTTCCACGTCCAGCGGCTCTACCGGCTGCGCCGCGGCCGCACGCGCGTGGACGACTTCTTCGCGGTGCTCGTCGGCAACATCCTCGCCGTGCTGCTGGCCGGCGGCAGCATTCTCTATTTCCGCACGTACTATCTGCCGAACGAGCTCAAGCAGCAGGGCGTCTACGAGATCTCGCAGCTCGTCTGGGGGCTGTTCCTCGTCCTCAACGTCTTCTTCACGTACGTCTCGCGCGAGACCGTCCGCGATCTGCTGCGCCGCCGCTGGCGCGCGGGCATCGGCCTCAAGCGCGTGCTGATCGTCGGCGTCGGCGACCTCGGCCGGATGGTCGCGGACCGCATCGTCGAGCACGCCGAGCTGGGCTTCAAGCTCGTGGGCTTCGCCGACGACCGCGCCGCGACGTCGGACTCGATCGGCTACCGCGGCCTGCCGCTGCTCGGCACGACCGGCGACGTGCCGTCGATCTGCACGCACGAGAAGGTCGACGAGATCTACGTCGCGCTGCCGATCGAAGAGCACGTGAAGATGCTCGGCGTCGTCGAGTACGCGAGCCGCGAGTGCATCGACGTCCACGTCGTGCCCGATCTGCTGCAGTTCATCGCGCTCCGCGCGCGGCTCGAGGACCTCGACGGCCTGCCGCTCATCAGCATCAACGACGTGCCGCTGCGCGGCTTCAACAGCGCGCTCAAGCGCGCCGTCGACGTCGCGCTCTCGTGCGCGGTGCTGCTCGTCGGCGCCATCCCGGGGCTGGTGATCGCCGCGCTCATCAAGCGCAGCTCGCCGGGCCCGGTGTTCTACACGCAGACGCGCATGGGCCTCGACGGCAAGGCGTTCACCGTCTACAAGTTCCGATCGATGCCGGTCGACG
>CAZNMF010000085.1:0-2153 GCA_964573795.1 uncultured Solibacteraceae bacterium | reverse complement strand
GATGGAAGACCTCTACTACGCCGGCGGCCTGCCCGCGGTGATGCGCGCGCTCGCCGAGCATGGACTGCTCCACAAGGACGCGCTGACCGTCAACGGCAAGACGGTGTGGGAGAACGTGCAGGACGCGCCGACGTGGAACGCCGAGGTGATCCGGCCGACGACGAATCCCGTCGTGAAAAGCGGCGGCATCGCGGTGCTCAAGGGCAACCTCGCGCCGACGGGCGCCGTGCTCAAGCCGTCTGCGGCCTCGCCTCGCCTGATGAAGCATCGCGGCCGCGCCGTTGTGTTCGAGACGATCGAGCACTACAAGCAGCGCGTCGTCGATCCGAACCTCGACGTGGACGCGGACTGCGTGCTCGTGCTGAAGAACTGCGGGCCGAAAGGCTATCCGGGCATGGCCGAGGTCGGCAACATGGGCCTGCCGCCGAAGATCCTGAAGCAGGGCGTGACGGACATGGTGCGCATCTCGGATGCGCGCATGAGTGGCACGGCGTACGGCACCGTCGTGCTGCACGTGACGCCGGAGGCCGCGGTCGGCGGCCCGCTGGCGCTCGTGCGCGACGGCGACATGATCGAGCTCGACGTGGAGGCGCGCCGGCTGCACCTCGATGTCTCCGACGCCGAGCTGGCGAAGCGCCGCGCGGAGTGGAAAGCGGCGCCGCTGCCGCCGAGCGGCTACGTGCGGATGTACGTCGAGCACGTGCAGCAGGCCAACGAGGGCGCGGACCTCGACTTCCTCGTCGGCGGCCGTGGGCTGACGGTGACGAGGGAGTCGCATTAGGCGGGCTGCGGGCTACGGGCTGGCGACGCGGGCGGCCAGGGGAGACCGCGCCTACAGATTACGTGTAGCCGCGGCCCCCTGTGGCCGCGTTCGGCGTTTCACATGATTGACGGAGGGATATTCGGTGACGAAATTCGATCTGAATGGCCGCACGGCGGTCGTGACGGGGGCCGCGCAGGGATTCGGGCTGGCCATTACGAAGCGGTTCCTCGAATCGGGCGCGACGGTGTCGATGTGGGACATGGACGCGGCCGAGCTGCAGAAGGTCGCGAAAGAGCTCGCGCCGCTCGGCAAGGTGCACACCGTCGTCGTCGACGTCTCGGACATCAAGGCCATCGACGCCGCGACCGCCGACACGATCAAGGCGCTGTCGAAGATCGACATCCTCGTCGGCAACGCGGGCATCGCGGGGCCGAATCACAAGCTGTGGGACTATCCCGTCGACGAGTGGCGGAAGGTGATCGAGGTCAACCTGTTCGGCCTCTACTACTGCAACCGCGCCGTCGCGCCGCACATGATCGCGCAGAAGTACGGGCGCATCGTCAACATCGCGTCGGTCGCCGGCAAGGAAGGCAACCCGAACGCGTCGGCCTACAGCGCGTCGAAGGCCGCCGTCATCGCGATCACGAAGTCGCTCGGCAAGGAGCTCGCCGAGCACAACATCGCCGTCAACGTCGTCACGCCGGCGGCGGCGAAGACGCGCATCTTCGATCAGATGACGCCCGAGTTCCACAAGTTCATGCTGTCGAAGATCCCGCGCGGCCGCTTCCTCGAGATCGACGAGCTCGCGTCGCTCGTGACGTGGCTCGCGACGGAGGAGAACTCGTTCTCGACCGGCGCCGTGTTCGACATCAGCGGCGGACGCTCGGTGTACTGACGTCCAATTGGATTCACATGGAGGCATGGAGGACATGGAGGCGGGCGACCCGGCGAGCCCGGCTCCGCCGGGCTGCGCATGACGGAGTACGTCACACCAATGAACGCGTCGCACAAAATACAGCGCGCTCATTAGTGTGACGTACTCCGTCATGCGTCGCCGCCGAAGGCGGCGCGCCAGGCCGCCGGACTCTCGTGCCTACTCCACGTCCTCCACGTCTCCATGTGAAATTTGTTCGTAGCTCGTGACGATGTCCACTGTCGACACACTCATTCCTACACTCGAAGCCATCGTCGGACCGTCCGCGGTGCTGACGAAGCCCGAGGACGTCGTGCCGTACGGCTTCGACGGCACGGCCGCAATCCGTACGCGGCCGAGCGTCGTCGTGCTGCCGACGACGACGGCGCAGGTGTCGGCGTGTGTGAAGGCGGCACATGACGCGGGCATTCCGACCGTGACGCGCGGATCCGGCACGGGACTGAGCGGCGGCAGCAT
>CAZNMF010000084.1:0-1556 GCA_964573795.1 uncultured Solibacteraceae bacterium | reverse complement strand
GACGAGCAGCAGGCGCTCAGGCAGGAGCTGGTCCGGACCCTGGAGGCCACCTATGAAGCTGATTAAGAGCGTCGTGCGCCCGAACAAGGTCGACGACGTTCGCGAGGCGCTGGAGAAGTTGAACGTCCCCGGCATGACCGTCACCGAGGTGCGCGGGCATGGCCGTCAGAAGGGCCATACGGCGATCTACCGGGGCAAGGAATACAACGTCAGCCTGCTGCCCAAGGTCGAGATCGAGATCGTCGTGCCCGACGCCGTCGCCGACAGCGTCATTCAGGCCGTGATCACGGCGGCCCGCACGGGCGAGATCGGCGACGGCCGCGTTTTCGTGCTGCCGGCCGAGCACAGCTACAACATCCGCACCGGCGAGAAGGACGCGGTCTGACCATGAGCTGGCGACTGTTCTTCAGCGCGGCGGTCCTCGGCGCCGCACTCATGATTCGGCTCGGCGCGCCGCTGGTGTCCGTGGCCGTCGGGATCGCGCTGGCCGGCTGGGTCAATCACGTGCGCGTGACCGCCGCCGGGCCCGGCGCCCGGGCGCGATCGTGAGCGCCATCGGCGCGGCCCGACGCGCCGCCGCGGCGCGCCACCACGTGTCGGCGTCGGACGTGCGCGGGGCGCGGCCGGCGGTTCCGGATTCCGTCGCACGCCGGCCCAGCCTGCGACACGCCCCCCGTTGACTCAGCCCAGGAGGAGTACTCGCATGAAGCTCATCAAGGCGATCGTGCGGCCGAACAAGGTCGATGACGTTCGCGACGCACTCGAGAAGATGCAGGCCCCAGGCATGACCGTGACCGAAGTCCGCGGGCACGGCCGGCAGAAGGGCCACACCGCGATCTACCGCGGCAAGGAATACAACGTCTCGCTGCTGCCCAAGGTCGAGGTCGAAGTCGTCGTGGCGGACAGCGCGGTCGACGAGGTCGTCGCCGCGATCATCGCCGCCGCGCGCACCGGAGAAATCGGGGACGGACGCGTGTTCGTGATCCCGGTCTCCGCCGGCCTGAACATTCGCACCGGCGAGCAGGACGCCTAGCCGGAGGCCCCATGACCGCTTTCCCTTTCAAGGAGTCGAACCCAATGAACGAGCGATCGAACCTCACACGAAGAGCCGCCGTCGTCGGCGTGCTCCTCTCCCTCCTGGTGTTGGGCTGGGCCGGCAGCGCCGCCGCGCAGGACGCCGCGCCCGCCGCACCGGCCATCGACGACACCAAGGTCGCGCTCGACACGATCTGGGTGATGGTCACCGGCTTTCTCGTCTTCTTCATGAACCTCGGCTTCGCGATGGTCGAGTCCGGCCTCTGCCGCGCGAAGAACACGGTGAACATCCTCTTCAAGAACTTCATCGTGTTCGCGGCGTCGTCGCTCGCGTTCCTCATCCTCGGCTGGGGCCTGATGTTCGGTGACGGCAACGGCTTCATCGGCACGTCCGGCCTGTGGATGGTGGGCGGCGCGGACAACAGCCCGCTGACCGGAGACGCCTACAAGGGCGTCTACAGCGCGATCTCCTGGTCGACGACGCCGCTCTGGGCGAAGTTCTTCTTCCAGCTCGTCTTCGC
>CAZNMF010000083.1:0-24507 GCA_964573795.1 uncultured Solibacteraceae bacterium | reverse complement strand
GTCGTAACGGTGGAGTCGGCAGGCTGCCGCCCTGCGGAGCGCTTCTGATGATTCGCCATAGCGGTTGGAACGGGACACGTTAGGTTGTTGTTGGAGTTGTTACGGAACGGGCGGAACAGATTGTCCGCCCCAGTGGATTTGAACGGAGTCGACTATAGCACTAGTCGGCGATTCCGGGAAATTCTTTATTCGGCGCGTGCCCGCGCCTCAAAACGCGGCCGGCTGCTCGCCGATGCCGACGATCGAGCAGGCCACGATCGGCCGCAACCCGAGCGCGCGGGCCCGCTCGACAACCCTCGGCGCGTCCGCGCCCGGATTGAGCCAGACCTGTGTGATGCCCTTCTTCGCCAGGTCGTCCATCACGGCCACGCCGGCGTCCGGCCGCAGATAGATCGTCGCTTCGTCGATCGCGCCGGGATAGTCGAGCACGCTGCGATACGCACGCTCGCCTTCGATTTCCGTCTCGTGCGGATTGATCGGCACGACCGTGTACCCCTGCTGACGAAACGCACGCAGCGCCTTGTTGCCGTACTTCTGGCGATCGGACGATGCGCCGACGATCGCGATCACGGGCATATTTCCATCTTACTCCGGCGGAAAGATCTTGCCGGGATTCAGAATGCCGCGTGGATCGAAGGCCTGCTTCACGCGCTTCATCAGCGCGATCGTCGCCGCGTCGACGCCGAGCGAGAGGTACGGCGCCTTCGTCACGCCGACGCCGTGCTCGCCCGTGATCGCGCCCTCGAGCGCGACGACGCCGCGGAACAGCTCGACCTCGGCCTCGCGCGCGCGCTCGATCGCGCCAGGCTCGTCGGGCGACACCATGATGTTGACGTGGATGTTGCCGTCGCCGGCGTGCCCGAAGCTCGGGATCGGAAAGCCGAACCGAGCCTGGAGCGACGCGACCAGCGCGAACAGTTCCGGAATCCGCGCCTTCGGGACGACGATGTCGTGGTTGAGCTTGAGCGGCGCGATCGTCAGCAGGCCGAACGAGATCTCGCGGCGCACGCGCCACAGCTCCTGCCGCTCCTCGTCGGTCGTCGCGCGCAGCACCTCGGTCGCGCCAGCGTCCTTGCACGCCGCGGCCACCTGATCCGACTCGGCCGCTACCTGCTCGGACAGGCCGTCGACTTCGAGGATCAACATCGCGGCCGTGCCTGCCGGCGCAAGCGATCGCGTCTGCTGCGCGCGCGCGACGGCCTCCAACGACGCCTGATCGATCAGCTCCAGCGTCGACGGCACGACTCGCGCGCGCACGAGGCGCGTCACGGCATCGGCCGCGCGCTGCATGCTGTCGAACGTCGCCCGCAGCGTCGCGACGGCCGGCGGCCGCGGGATCAACCGCAGGATCACCTTCGTGACGATCGCGAGCGTGCCTTCCGATCCCACCAGCAACTGCGTCAGGTCGTAGCCGACGACGTTCTTCACGACCTTGCCGCCGGTGTGAATGACCTCGCCGGTCGGCAACACGGCCTCGAGGCCGAGCACGTACTGCCGCGTGACGCCGTACTTGAACGCGCGCGGCCCGCCGGCGCACTCCGCGACGTTGCCGCCGATCGTCGACATGCGCAGGCTCGCCGGATCGGGCGGATAGAACAGGCCGACCCGCTCGACGGCGTCCTGCAGATCGCCGGTGATCACGTTCGGCTCGACGATTGCCAGCAGGTTGCCTTCGTCGATCTCGAGGATGCGATTGAGCCGCTCGAGGCTCAGCACGACGCCGCCGCGCACGGGCACGGCGCCGCCGCTGTAGCCCGTGCCGCCGCCGCGCGGCACGAGCGGCGTGCGCGTCTCGTGACACAGCCGCGCGATCGCCGCGATCTCGTTCGTGGTCCCGGGACGCACGACGACGTCGGCCGGCACGCCGCGCTTGAGCGCGTCCATGCCATACGTCTGACGCGACGCCTCGTCGGTCAGCACGTGCCCCGCGCCGACAATCGCCGACAGCTCGGCCGTGACCCGATCCAGACCTGCCACGCTCATGGACGGGCCTCGTCGAGCCGCCGCGCGAACCGGAGGAGACGCGTCGCGCCTTCGCGAAGCCGCTCCAGCGACGTCGCGTACGACAGCCGGATGAATCCCGGCGCGCCGAACGCCTCGCCCGCCGTCGTGACGACGTGCTCGTCCTGCAGCAACTTCGTCGCGAAGTCGAGGGACGTGGCGCAGCCGTTCGGCGACAGGAGCGCGCGCACGCTCGGAAACAGATAGAACGCGCCTTGCGGCACGACGACCTCGAGCCGCGGTTCCTCGGCGAGCCACGCGACTAGCTCATCGCGACGCTGGGTGTATGCCGCGAGCATCTCGTCGACGCACGCCTGCGGGCCGCCGATCGCGGCCTCCGCGGCCTTCTGCGCGATCGAGCTGACGTTCGACGTCTCATGGCTCTGCAGCGCATTCGCCGCGGCGGCGACCGGCTTCGACGCGGCGATCCAGCCGCATCGCCAGCCCGTCATCGCGTACGTCTTCGACACCGATCCGCACAACACGAGCCGATCCCGCATCGCGTCGCCGAAGATCCTCGGCAGATTGTGTGGCACGCCGCCGTAGATCAGCCGGTCGTAACAGAGATCCAGAACGATCCACAGGTCGCGCCGCGCCGCCTCGTTCGCGAGCATCGCCGCTTCGGCCTCGCTCAACAGCGCGCCGGTCGGATTGCCAGGCGAGTTGATCACGATGCCGCGCGTCCGCGGCGTCACGGCCGCGAGCAGTCCGTCGGCCGTCAACGCGAAGCCGTCGCGCGCGTCGGTGTCGACGACAACCGGCGTCGCGCCCGCGAGCTTCACCTGCTCGGGCAGCGTCGGCCATCCAGGCGTGTGGACGATGACCTCGTCGCCGGGGCCGAACAGCGTCATCGCCGCGTGAAACAGCGCCTGCTTGCCGCCGGCCGTGACGACGATCTCGTCAGGCGCGTACGCGACGCCGGCGTCCTCGCGATAGCGATGGCCGATCGCCTCGCGCAGGCCAGCCGTGCCCATATTCGCCGTGTACTTCGTGAAGCCGGCGTCGATCGCCGCGTGCGCGGCCGCGACCACGTGCGGCGGCGTCGGAAAGTCGGGCTCGCCCGCGCCGAGATCGACGACGTCGCGGCCTTCGCGGCGCAGCCGCTCGGCCTCGATCGTCCCGCGCATCGTCGGCGACAGCGCGATGTGCCGGATGCGCCCGGCGAGCGTCACGGACGCCGTCGTCGTCATCGTGGACGCGCTCCCGCGGCAAACCGTCGCGTCAACTGCGCTTCGACGCTCGGGGGCACGAGTCCGGCGAGCGGCCCGCCGAGCGACGCGATCTCACGAACGAGACGCGCGCTGATCGGCATGTGCTCAGGCGCGGGCACGAGAAAGATCGTCTCGCACGCCGGATTCAGATGGCGGTTCATCTGCGCCATCGGCCACTCCTCGGAGTACTCGGTCGTCGTGCGAAGCCCGCGCACGACCGCGCTCGCGCCGCGCATTCGCACGTAGTCCGCCAGCAGGCCGTCGAACGTGTCGACTTCGACATTCGGGATCGCGGCGACGATCTCGCGCATCATCGCAACGCGCTCGTCGAGGGTGAAGATCGGCTGCTTGCTCGCGTTGACGAGCAGGGCGACGACGACGCGGTCGAATAGCGTCGCGGCGCGCGCGATCATGTCGAGATGGCCGTTCGTGGGCGGATCGAACGATCCGGGAACCACTGCGAGGCGCGAGGTCTGAGCCATGGAGATCATCCTGTCTGCACGGCCGGCGTGTAGAACGCCAGCGCACTGTCCCCTGCCGTCACCACGCGCCGCCGCGTCAGCCCCGGCACACCGTCCGGCGCGGCGCGGCGCCGGCTGTGCTCGAGCACGAGCGTGCCCGACGGCGCGAGCCTCTCGCGCGCTTCCGTCAGCACGGCCTCCAAATCTCGAAAATCGTAGGGCGGATCGAGCAGCGCGAGCGTGAACGGCTCGAGATCGTGGTGCCGCGCGGACAGACCGAGGAAATCGCCGGCGATGATAGCACACGCGTCGGCGACGCCGCAGGCCGCGACGTTCCGTCGCAGCACCGCGAGCGCGCGCCGATCGCGCTCGACGAACGTCGCGCGCGCCGCGCCGCGGCTCAGCGCCTCGAGCCCCATCGCGCCCGTGCCGGCGAAGCCGTCCAGCACGATCGCGCCGTCGATCTCGTCGCGCAGGATGTTGAAGATCGTCTCGCGCAGCCGATCGGACGTCGGCCGCACGCCGTCGCCCGTCGGCCCGCGCAGCGTTCGGCCCTTGAGCGATCCCGCGATGATGCGCATGCGCTACCCGACCCCAACCAGGCCGAACCGCTCGGCCCAGTGATCGGACAAGTACGCCGCCAACGGCCCTCGCGAGCCCTCGCGCGCGAACCACTCGACCGCCGCGCGCCGCGCGTCTTCCATGACGCGATGATCGCGCAACAGATCCCCCACGCGCAGCGTCGGCAGCCCGGCCTGTCGCGTGCCGAAGAAGTCGCCGGGCCCGCGTTGCGCCAGATCCTGCTCCGCGATCTCGAAGCCATCGTCGGTCGAGACCAGCGTGTCGAGGCGCGCCTTGCTCGCCTCGCCGAGCGGCGCCTGATAGACGAGCACGCACGTCGAGGCGTGGCTGCCGCGGCCGATACGGCCGCGAAGCTGGTGCAATTGGGCCAGGCCGAATCGCTCGGCGTGCTCGACGATCATCACGGTCGCGTTCGGCACGTCGACGCCGACTTCGACGACGGTCGTCGAGACGAGCGCGTGGACGTCACCGCGCGCGAATGCGGCCATCACGCGATCCTTCTCGTCGGGCTTCAATCGCCCGTGCAGCAGGCCGACGGTGAACTGCGGAAACACCTCCGCCTGCAGGTGATCGGCCATCGCCGTTGCCGCGCGCAGATCGACTTTCTCGGAATCCTCGACGAGCGGATAGATGACGTAGACCTGACGTCCGGCGTCGAGCGCCTCGCGCGCGACGCGATAGATCTCGTCGCGCCGCGACTCCGGCTTCGCGATCGTGCGCACCGGCTGCCGGCCCGGCGGACGGCCGCGGATGATCGACACGTCCAGATCGCCGAACGCCGTCAGCGCCAGCGTGCGCGGAATCGGCGTCGCCGTCATCACGAGCACGTCGGGATTGGCGCCCTTGGCGCGCAGGCTCGCGCGCTGCAGCACGCCGAACCGGTGCTGCTCGTCGATGATCACGAGCCCGAGCTCGCGAAAGACGACGGTCGGCTCGGCGAGCGCATGCGTGCCGACGACGAGATGAATGGCGCCGCTCTGCAGCTCGGCGAGGACCTCGCGCCGCCGCGCCGCCGTCGCGCTGCCGGTGAGCGAGGCGACGCGAAAGCGCGACGCGTCGAGCAGACGTCGAATCGTCAGATAGTGCTGGTCCGCCAGGATCTCGGTCGGCGCCATGAACGCGACCTGCAGGCCGTTCTCCATCGCGACGAGCGCCGCAATCAACGCGACGATCGTCTTGCCCGCGCCGACGTCGCCCTGCAGCAGCCGGTTCATCGGCTCGGAGCGCTTCATGTCCTCGACGATCTCGCGCAGCGCCGTCTTCTGCCCGTCCGTGAGCTTGAACGGCAGCACGCGCCGCGCCGACTCGCGGATGCGATCGTCGACCTCGACGGGCCGCGCCTTGCGCTCCGACGCGTGGCGATGCCGCCGGATCTGCAGGCCGGCCTGGAACAGGAAGAACTCTTCGAAGATCAGGCGCCGCTGCGCCGGCGTTGCGCACGCGTGCAGCGTCTCGAGCGACGTGCCGGACGGCGGAAAGTGGACGGCCAGAATCGCTTCGCGACGATCCATCAGTCCGCGCGACTTCCGGACGTCGACCGGCAGCGGATCGGCGAGATCGGCCGGCAACTCCGCGAGCAGCCGGTGCACGAGCGTGCGCTGCATGCGCGGCGTGACCGATCCGGCCTTCTCGTAGACCGGCACGATCCGGCCCATGTGAATGGTCTCGTCTTCGTCCTCGTCCGCCCCGCGCAGAATCTCGTAGTCGGGGTTCGTCAGCTGCAGCCCGCCGCGCACTTCGACGGGGCCGTGGAGCACGACGTGCTGGTCGGGATGAAAGACGTCGCGCAGGAACGCCTGATTCGGAAACACCGCGCGGATGACGCCGGTTGCGTCCTTGATGACGAGCTCGAACAGCCGAAACCCGGGGCGACGCGTGCCGCGCACGCCCGACGTGACGACCGTGCCCGCCACCGTCGTCGTCTGCCCGACCTTCAAGCGCGCGATCGGCAGGATCGCCGCGCGATCGTCGTAGCGCAGCGGGAATCGCAGCAGCAGGTCCTCGACGGTCAGCAGGCCGACGCGCTCGAGATCGGCGGCGCGGCGCGGCCCGACGCCGCGAACGAACTGCAAGGGAGTGGCGAGCAGATCGGTCGGCACGAAGACGCGGCTATTGCTGGACGACGGTGGCAACGCCTCGACGGGTCTCGACGGCGCGAATCCTCGCGGGGAGATCGAACGGCTCGTCGAGATTCCAGCCTTTCGGATGCTCCGGCGTGCGCGAGTAGTAGCTGACGACTTCCTGCAGGACGCTCTTCGAAATTGCCACGCCGCCGAGCGTCGCGGTGTCGATCGCCAGCCGCGCCTTGCCGTCGCTCGACTGCAGCGTCCCGGCGGCGGTCATCTCGATCGTGCCGGGCGGCACCCAGGCCAGCGGGTCCGTCCAGCCGCGCTGCTTCTGCTTCACGGCGGTCTGCAGGTCGACGAGCGCCCGCGCCCGCACGCGGCCGCCGTCGTCGATGGCGATCTGCGGCTCGACGATGCCCGGTGGCACGACGTCGGGCCCGGCGACCTTGAAATATGCGTTGAGCTCGCGGTCGGTGAACGACGTGCGGAGCGGCGTCGCGCGCGGCGACTTCGCTTCACCGCGCATCGTGATGGCCAGCAGCTTGCGCTGCATGCTCGCCGCATCGGCGCGCAGCGGATCCTGCGCGGTCAGCGCGGGACTGATCGCGACGCTCGCGAGCGCAACGACGACGGGCCATGACCGAGGGGTCATACGGCCATAGTAGCGCGTTCAGTGCGGGTCCGGCACCGCCGAACGGCCCTCGCGGACGGCCTGCCGCGCGCGCGCGATGAGCTCGGCCTTCCGCTGCTCCATCCGCTGCTCGAAGATCCGGAACCTGACGCGCTGGCGCGGCGTGAGGATCTCGTCGACACGGGCCTGCGCCTCGCGGATCTGCTGATCGATCGTGCGCGTCAGATCGTCCAGCGCGCCGAGCTGCTTCGACAGCTCCGCGTCATCGGCCGGCTCCTCGCCGCGCGATGCGGTGTTGAGCTGATTGAGGAGTTGCTGCCGCTGGCGCTGGCCGCGCCGCCGCACCATCTGGAGCTGCTGCAGATGCCGGCGAAACGGCTCGATCTGCACCGGCCGGAGCTGCAGAGCGATGCGCGCCTGCGCGAGGACGTAGCGATCGAACAACTGCTCGGCCTGTGCGGCGGTCAGGCCGTCGGGAGACGGCGGCGCCGGGCGCGCCTGCGTCGGGGGCGTCTGGGACGCAACTCCAGTTGCCAGGGCCGGCGACGGCAACGCCGCCGCAGCCATCAGGGCCATGGCGGCGCAGACAATGCGGAGACGCCGGCGGATCACTGGGTCCGCTCCATTTCCGCGTGCAGCAACCGCACGAACACCGCGCGTTCGGCCGGCGTGAGGTCTTCCACCAACGGCGACGCGTCGGCCGAGAGCGACAGCGCGCTCCGCACGTCGTCGGCCGACAAGTCCGCCGCGGCTTGTACGACCGCTGACCAGGGCTCGTTGTCGGTCGAATCGGCGCTCGCCGTCGTCGCGGCGGCGTCCGGCGGCGGCGCCGCTTCAGGAATCCCCACCTGCGCCGGGTGCGGCAGGCGCATCATCACGACGAGAACCAGCGCCATCAGCGCAGTCGCGGTCGCGAGCCACGGCCGCCAGGTCCACGTTCGCCGCGCGGCCTCGTCAACCGCAGTTGCCTGCTTCACGCGCGCCGAGAAGCCGTCCCAGAACAACGGCGACGGCTCGGGGACGGCGGCCTCGGCGACGCGAGCCATCGCCGCGCGCAGCTCGTCCACGGCTCGACGGCACGTCTCGCACGACTCGGCGTGCGCCGCGCGCACGGGATCGAGCGCGCCGTCGAGCGCGTCGATCTGCTCCGTCTGCGTCAGGTGCATGGTCATGGCGTCATGAGGCGCCGGAGGTTGCCGAGCGCGTGAAAGAAATTGGCTTTGACCGCGCCGACCGTGCTGCCCAGCGTGCGCGCGATCTCCTCGTGGGGCAGCTCGTGGTACACCCGCAAGATCAGTGTCGCGCGCTGCTTCGGCGGCAACCGGCGAATCGCCGCGCGCACGCGGGCGGCGCGCTCGCCGCGGACGACGTCGTCGAGCGGGCTCGTCGCGTCCGCGTCGACGTGCTGCGCCGCGTCGATCGGCTCGCTCGCGGGCTTACGGCTGGCGGCCCGGTTGAGCGACACGTTCACGCCGATGCGATACAGCCACGTCGCCAGCGACGACTGGCCTTTGAAACTCTTCAGACCGCGAAAGGCCCGCACGAACGTGTCCTGCGCGAGATCGGCCGCGTCCTCGTGATTGCCGGCGAAGCGATAACAGAGCTGATAGATCGGGCGCCGATGACGCTCGACGATGACGTCGAAGGCCTCGCGGCGGCCCGCCAGGAACTCGCGTACGAGAACCTCGTCGGTCGCCGCCCGCAAATCGGCCGCCGGTTCCGTCGTCGATACGGACGTCTCAGGTCGCGTCATGCCGACCGCCCAAGGCGCCCATCCCGCCGTCGAGTCTCCGTGGTGCATGCGCGATGTCTCAGGACGGTCCGAGCCTCGCTCGCCTCTTGGAGGGGCGGACCTTCAGGTCCGCCCGCTGCGACCCAACCTGAAGGTTCGGCCCTCCGGAACACATAGCTCTGCTGACTTAGACCTTCATCCCCCGCCCTTGGTTACACGCCCCTCGACGTCGCCCCATGTGGGCAGGGCCGTCTGGGCCCCGACGGCGCGGCAATTGAGCGCCGCCGTCGCATTGGCGTAGCGCAGGACGTCGTCGATCGGCGCCCCGGACCCGAGCCGGATCCAGGCCGCGGCAAAGCCGCCTCGAAACGCGTCGCCGGCGCCGGTCGTGTCGACCACGTCCACGCGATACGCCGGCGTGCGGATCTCGCGTCCCTGCGCCCGGGCCAGCGATCCCTCCTCGCCGAGCGTGACGACGACGGCGGAGGCCGACCGATAGCGCGCGGCCAGCCGCTCGAGCGCCGCGCCCGGCGTCGACGCGCCCGTCGCCGCTTCGAGAAACGAGATCGGCACGACGATGACGTCGATCAGATCGAGCAGCGCGTCGACGTCCTCGTCCACGCGATCGACGTCGACGATCGCCGGCACGCCCGCCGCGCGTCCGCGCCGCGCCGCGGCCTGCGCCGCCGCCACGTCCGTGGCGTCCACGATCAGGACGCGCGCCGATTCGACCGCGCCGGCCGGAATCGGATCGATACGGAGCCGCGCGTCGCGATGCTCGAGCACATGACGATCGCCGTCGGCATCGACGATCACGACGGCCACGCGGCTGGGCGCGTCGCGATGCTCGACGGCGACGACCTCCACGCCGGCCTCATCCAGCGTCGCGCGCGATCGCCTGCCCCATTCGTCGGCGCCAAACGCGCCGACATATCGCGCGCGTAGACCGAGACGTGCGGCCGCCACGGCCGCCGTGGTCGTCTGGCCGCCGGGAAACACATGGAACGCGCGAAGCCGCTGCTTGCCGCCCACCGCGCGATCCGCGCCGGCCACGGCGACGAAGTCCAGGCTGTTCTCGCCGAGCGTGACGAGATCGACACGCCGATCGCCGCTCGCCGGCGCTATGCGGGCCCACATGGGAGAGCGCATGTCAAAACTCGCCGTCCTGATGGAGGGGCGGACCTTCAGGTCCGCCGACTGCGGCCGAACCTGAAGGTTCGGCCCTCCGAGTGAGAGTTTCGGAACGGACGCCAGGCCCCGCGACGATTGGGCGCATCAACTTGTCAATGCGCGGCCACGGGCCGTCGCGACGAGGACGGCCGTTTCAGCAGAAACAGAAACGGCACGGCGACGATGAAGATGGCGCCGAAGATGCGAAACGCGTGCAGATACGACAAGAGCGCGGCCTGGCCGTGGACGAAGCCGGCCATCGCGGCGAACCCGGCGCGCGCGGCCGACGTCGGCTCCATCCCCGAGGCCGCCATGCCCTGCGCCATCTGCGTCATCATCTGCTGCGCGTGCGTATTGTAGGGCGTCACGTGCTCGCCGAGGATGCTGAAGTAGCGCTGCGAGTCGCGCGCGATGATCGTCGTCGCCGCCGCGATGCCGAACCCGCCGCCGAGATTTCGCATCAGATTGAAGAGGCTGGTCGCGTTGCCCATCTCCTCCCGCGGAATCGGATCCATCGTCGTGGTCGTGAGCGGCACGAACATGAACGACAGCGCGAAGCCGAGCCAGAGCTGCGGCCAGAAGAAGCTCCAGATCGTCGCGGTTGCGTCGAGGCGCGACAACTGGATCAGGGTCAGGCCGGCGACGAAGAATCCGGCGGCGAGCAGCTTCCTCGGATCGACGCCGCGCGACATGATCGCGCCGATGATCGGCATCCCGATGAACGCGCCCAGACCGCGAGGCGCCGTCGCGAGCCCGGCTTCGACGGCCGGATAGCCCATCAACGTCTGCAGGAACACCGGCAGCGCGACGAGGCTGCCGTACAGCACGAAGCCGAGCGTCGTCATCATCAGCACGCCGACCGAGTAGTTGCGGCTCTTGAAGACGTGCAAATGCACGACCGGCTCGCGCGCCATCAGCTCGCGCACGACGAACGCGACGAGCGAGCCGATCGAGACGACCGCGCACGCGACGATGAAGCTCGATCCGAACCAGTCGTCCTGCTGCCCTTTGTCGAGCATGATCTGGAGCGCGGCGATGCCGACGGCGAGCATGCCGATGCCCCACGCGTCCACGCTGCGCGCGCCGCGCTGCAGGTACGGCGGATCGAAGATGAACGTCTTCGTCATGTAGAGCGACGCGATGCCGACGGGCAGATTGATGTAGAACACCCAGCGCCACGAGTAGCTGTCGGTGAGCCAGCCGCCGAGGATCGGTCCCAGCATCGGCGCGACGACGATCCCGAGCCCCCAGAAGGCCATGGCCTTGCCGCGATCGCGCGGCGGGAACGCCTCGAGCATGACCGCCTGCGAGATCGGCTGCAGCACGCCGCCGGTCGCGCCCTGGATGATGCGGAACGCGACCAGCGCGCCGAGCGTCGGCGCCAGACCGCTCAGCAGCGACGCGATCGTGAAGCCCGTGAGCGACATCATCAGCAGACGCTTGCGGCCGAAGTACTGCGCGAGCCAGCCCGTGATCGGCAGCACGATCGCGTTGGCGACCAGATACGACGTCAGCGTCCACGCGGCCTCGTCGACCGAGGCCGAGAGATTGCCGGCGATGTGCGGCAGCGAGACGTTGACGACGGTCGTGTCCAGCACTTCCATGAAGGTGCCGAACATGACGGCGATGGCGATGATCCAGGGATTGACCTGTGGAACGGCGGGCGCGGGGGCTGCGGGTGGTGTGGACGTGTCGGTCACCGGCGTGTGATTGGCGCCCGCGAGAGGACCGCGCAAACGCGGCGCTCGGACGTGTTCGTCTATTGTGCATCCGCGCGGCGCTCGGGCGCCAGCGCGCGGTCATCGACGCGCTTCAGCGGCGGCGTGCTGACAATATCGAACGCGCGCCCGCGATTTTCGTCGGTGCCGCCGCGGCGACGGCGATGCGCGATGCCAGCATTGCGCACTTTCGCCGTTCAGTTCGGACGCGCGTCGTGGTACAGCGCTTGCGGACGAATGGCCAGACCACGGCCCATCATGGACGCGTCCCGCTCACACGGCGCCCGCAACCGCCGCCGCTATCCGCGGATCGAAGTGCTCGGCCTCGTCAACGGCCACCTGATGCCGCTCGACGTGCCGCTGACCGTGCTCGATTTGAGCCAGGGCGGTTTCTCCGTGCACAGCTCGACGCCATTTCCGCCCGGCGCGCGCCATCACTTCCGCTTCACCACGCTCCGCGACGAAGAGATCGCGGTCGACGCGACGGCCGTCCACTGCCGTCTCGTCGCCGCCGACGCGCACGGCCACGTCGGCTACATCACGGGCTTCGAGTTCGTGAGCAGCACACGCACGGACGAGGCCGTCAGCCTGCTGATCGACACGCTGACGTCGGTGTTCTCGATGGAATAAGGCTTGGGGCTTGGGGCTCGAGGCTTAGCGCGACTGACCTCGCCGTCGCGCTACTCGTCCTCGCGTTCGTCGTCGGCCGGCTCGGGTGAGCCGAACGCGCTCTCGAACGGCAGCACGACGCCGCGGCGATCGTCGCGAGTGTCGCGATCGTCGACTGGCGGCGCGTCGAGGATCTCGACGGCGCGAATCGCCTGGCCTGTCGGCACGAGCAGCCGGACGCCATTCATCCACAAACTCGAATATTGCCCGCCGGCATCGTCGGCCAGCACGACCGCATGGATGCCATCCGCTTCGAGCGCGCTCTGCGCGATCTCGGCTTCGATTCGCGACGGGAACGTGCGCACGACGACGAGATCGGGATGGGACATGAGGGGATGATAGCGCGCAGGCTGCGGACTGCGCGCAGATTTTGGCCGGTTCTTCAGACCCGGCGCGACGGGCACGACCGGGCCGACCGCGGGCATCCCTGCGGCCGAACCTGAAGGTTCGGCCCTCCGAAACAACAGTCAGTAGCCTGTAGCCCGAGGCCCGCAGCCTGTATCATGCCCCTCTGATCCGCGATCTCCGTCTCGCCCTCCGTCACTGGCGGCGCGCACCGGCGCTCGCCATCGTCGCCGTCCTCGTCATGGCGCTTGGCGCCAGCGGCGCGCTGGCGCTGTTCGGTCTGCTCGATGCGTTGATGCTCAGGCCGCTGCCGCTGCCTCGGCCTCACGAGCTCGTCGAAGTCTCCGCCATCGAGCCGCGCGCCGGCTACACGTTCGGCCTGCCCGTCGCTGCGCTCGATCATCTCTCGGCTCGACAGCACTCGTTCCAGGCAATCGCCGGATTCTCGGGCCTTGCGTTTGCCGCCGGCAGCACCGAGGGCTTTACAGAAGCGCTCGGCGTGACCGGCGACTACTTCCGCGTGCTCGGCCTGGCGCCCGCGATGGGGCGCCTGATCACACCGGATGATGTCGCTCACTCGGCGCCCGTGGCCGTCGTCGGCGACGACTACTGGCGACGTCAGCTTCACGCGGATCCGCGCGTGATTGGCCGGGCGCTCACGGTCCAGGGCGTGCCGCTCACGATCGTCGGCGTCACGCCGAAGACGTTTCTCGGACTCGAGGTCGGAACGCCGGCGGACATCGCGATGCCGATCGGGCTTTTTCCAGCCGTCGCGCAGATTCCCGCCGATGCCGCCCCGCTCGTCTTGATCGCCCGTCTGCGAGCGAATACGTCGTTGACGACTGCGCGCGCCGAGATGCAGGCGCTGTGGCCGGGGATGCTCGCGGCATCGACCGTTCCCGCATGGTCCGAAGAGCGGCGGCAGACGTATCCGACGCTTCGCGCCGAGATCCGCTCGGCGAGAACGGGCCTGGCGGAATCGTTTTCCATGCGCAGCCTCTACGGCCGCTCGCTGTTCCTCCTCGCGTTGGCCGGGCTCGTCGTCCTCGCGCTCGCGTGCATGAACGTGTCGACCCTGCTGCTCGCGCGCTCCGCGGCCCACGAGCAGGAGCTTGGCATCCGCGCAGCGCTCGGCGCGTCACGGGCCGCGCTCGTCCGCCAGGTGCTGGTCGAATGTCTGCTGATGTCGACACTCGGCACACTCGCCGGCGTGCCCATCGCCGCGTGGTCTGCGCGCCGGCTGCTCTCGACGATCATGTGGTGGGCCACGTCGGGCAGCACGCCCGTCGATTTGGCGCCCGACGTCCGCGTGACGCTCGTCGTCTTCGCGTGCGCCGTGGTGGCAGGCCTGCTCTTCGGCGCGCTGCCGGCGTATCGCGCGACGCGTCCGGGTCTGGCCAGCGCCGTGCGATCGACGTGGGCGCCCTCGCCGCATACGCTGCGATGGGGACGGCATCTGCTCATCGCGCAGATCGCGATGGCCACCGTGCTGTTCGTCTCGACGCTGCTCGTCGCGGTCAATCTCCATCGGCTCGCCACGCGTCCCGACGTGCCGCGAGCGCCCCTGTGGGTCGCCGGTCTCAGCGAACAAGCGGGCGCCTACGCCCGTGGTGACGTCCGGGCGTACTATCGCCGGCTCGTCGACGCGTTGACGGGCGGCGGCGCGATCGAGTCCGCGGCGCTGACGTACGCGATGCCGTTCGACGCGTATGGCGGCGCGACCGATCCCGAGGCGGATCGACAGACGATCGCGCCGGCCGGCGCGTCTCCGGACGTTCGCACCAGTGCCAACGCCATGCCGGTCACGCCAGGTCTCTTCCAGACGCTCGGCCTTCCGGCGCCGCTCGGCCGCGATTTCCGGTGGGACGATGACCGGACGCACGCGCCGGTGGCGATCGTGTCGGGCGCGGTGGCTCGTGCGCTGTTCGGGCAGGAGATGCCGATCGGCCGGCACATCCGCATCGGCGAGACGGCTGACGAGGCCGACGTCGAGATCGTCGGCGTCACCGGCGATGCCCCGATCGTCGACCTCCGCGAGCCGCACCCGAGCTACGTGCTCAGGCCGCTGTCGCAAATGCCGCATGCGCCGTCCTCGCCGTTCGTCCTCGTCCGAAGCGGAGCCAACGCCGCGAGTGTCGATCGCGACGTCGCGCGCCGCGTCGACGCGCTCGGCTACGACCACGTCGTCTGGACGCGATCGCTCACGGCGCACATCGACGTCGCGCTGCTGCGCGAGCGGCTGATGACGGCCGCCGCGACGTATTTCGCAGCCCTGGCCGGCGCGCTGTTGATTGTCGGGCTCGCGGGGATGATGTCGTACCACGTCACGCGCCGCACACGCGAGATCGGCATTCGCTCGGCGCTCGGCGCCTCGTCGCGCGGTCTGCAAATGCTGATTCTTCGAGAGTCGCTTTTCGTGGTCCTCGTCGGACTCGCAATCGGTCTGCCGGCCGCGTGGATGACGACCGGTCTCTTGCGAAGCTCGATTGCGGGCATGAGCGTCCACGCGCCGTTCGCCTTCGCGGGCGCAGCCGCGATCGCGACGTCGATCGGCGCGGTCGCGGCATGGCTACCGGCACGACGCGCGGCGGCGATCGATCCTCTCGTTGCGTTGCGGAGCGAGTGACGCAGGGCCGCCCTGCGGGCTACCGGCGACCGGCCACGGGCGACACACGCGTAGGGGCGGCCCGTGTGGCCGCCCAACTCCCGCTGCGGCCGAACCTGAAGGTTCGGCGCTCCGAAAGGCAACAGTCAGTAGCCCGTGGCCCGTCGCCGGTCGTCTATTTGTGCGACGCCGCGTAATCGAGCGCGAACTGGCGGAGCGGCGCGCTCGTCAGGCCCAACCCTGCAGCTTCTTGCGCCGCCTTGTCGGCGTCCCAGTGGTCGACGACGATGCGCTTGATGAGCCACATCGCGGCGGCACGATTGCCGGTGGCGCAGTGGATGAACGCAGGCTCGGCGCCGGGCGTGCGCAGCGCGGCGAGGAACGCGTCCGCCGACTTGGGATCCGGCGCGGCGCCGTTGACGGGCACGTGGAAGTACTTCAAGCCCGCGTGCTCGGCGGCCGCCTTTTCGGCCTCGACGTTCGCGCCGGGCTCGCTCGCCTGACGCAGATTGACGACGGACGCAAAGCCAAGCTTCTTGATCTCGGGCATCGCGGCGTCGGGATCGACCGCGCCGGCGCAGGCGACGGTCGTTTCGACGTGGGCGTAGTTCTGAACGCCTGCGAGCGTTCCTTTGACGGGTTGCTGGGCGCTGACCGCCGGGACGAGAGCGGCGACGATGGCGAAGGCAAGAGCGGGTCTCATCATCGGCGCATTGTCCACGGACGCGGCGTCGAACTCAATAGAGAATCCGCAGCGTGGCTGATAGGCTCGTGAGATGACCGACGCCCGTCCCGCGCTCGCGCGCTACGACTACTATCTCGGTCCCAAGCGGCTCGGCGATCTCTGGACGCTCAGGCGCGATGCGTTGACGCTGCGCTGCGCGCTCTCGACGCATCGTCTCGGCTGGGAGCTGCGGTTGACGAGCGGCGCGAGCTTCTCGCGCACGCAGGTCTGCAAGACGGAATCGGACGTCTACACGACCTCGGATACGTGGCGCGCCGATGCGTTGAAGCAGGGATGGCGGGACTAGGACGTTCGAAGTACGAAGTTCGAAGAGTTCGCCTCCCGACAGGATCGAGGGACAGGCCCAGGGCAGATGGGCGTGTTTTCTCAACCCTAGAGTCCCACCATGACCCGTCTCAATCTCGAGATCGTGCTTCCCGATGCGCTCGCGGAACAAGCGCGCCAGGCGGGCCTGTTGGAGCCGACGGCCGTCGAGGACATGGTGCGCCGGGCCTTGCTCGCTATGCGGGCTGAAAAACTCGCCCTGGCGCGCAAGGGACTCGCGACGAATCCTGTTCCGCCCATGACGCCCGAGGAGATCCAGGCCGAAATCGACGCCTACCGCTCGGAAGTCCGTCGTGCGGCTCGTCCTTGACACCAACGCGTGGCCGCTGTCGACCACGTGAACAAGAGCACCACACAAGGTGGCTGAGCGTGTCAGGCGCCCTGAACGTCATCGCAGCCCTCGTCGGAACGATCGCGATCTTCGCGTTCTGGGTCGTCGTGATCTTCGTCATCCCCGTATATGTGGCGCTCGTCGTTGCGAGCTGGTTTCCCCAAACCGGCCAATGGCGGAAGCGACTAAGGCGTGGTCTCAACCGCGCGCGCCGCGAAGCGCTTGGCAAGTCGCGGGGCAGCAAGGATCAAGCCGTCTCGCGCCGCAACGCGGCGCCCAGGCCACGTCCGTCCTCCACGTTCTCCAAGCCTCCATGTGAATACTGATCAATCGCGCGTGGGCCGCTCTTATCGAAGCCGAAATTTGACGCGGAATCATGCTGCGCTAGAATCCGACCGCGGCGGCGTCCTTCCCTCCCCGGATCGCTCTCGCCGACGAAAGAGCTCGCGCATGACGAAGAAAGATGCCCTGATTCTCTCCCTGCGCTCCGCAGCGGATTTCCTGGGTGGGTTTGCGAAGGACTACAGCCGCAGCGCCGACGAGGCCGTGGCCAGCCGCGCGAAAGAGGCGGGCACGCATGCGAAGGCGGTGCTCGAAGTGGTCAAGCACTTCGAGAAGGCGTAGGCGCACACCGAGACGCAGCGTAGAATCGGCTCATGGCTCGACATCTCGGTTGGTGGAAAGTCTGGGCAGCCGCTTCTGTGGCGTGGATGGCATACGTCTGGTTCGCGTGGGCCACTCAGCCGACATACGAGATCACCGACTGGCTGGGATACGTCGTGTCCGCCGCCGCCTTCGCGGTGCCGCCTGTCGCGCTGGCGCTCATGAGCGTCATCGTTCGGTGGTGCCATCGTCGAATGGCTTTCTCGGCAGGCCAGACAATCTAGGAGGAACGATGTTACGCGTCAGTCTACGCATCGCGATTGCCGTCGTCCTGATTGCGGCTGGCTGGTTCGCCGGCAGAGCCAGCACGGTCGATGTGCCATTTCGACTGACGGTCGACGCGGTCGACGGCGCGACGCTCAAATGCGACGGCTGCCGATTCCTGACGTGGCCAAACGGTCACGCCGAACCGGTGCAATCCCTGACCATCGAATGCCATCCCGGCACGACGTGCACGAAGGTCCTCGGCGCGATCGTGGCGAAAGAACAACCCAAACAGATCGCGCGGGCGAATTAAGAGTAATTATCAATGCCCTCGAGCGACTTCCGTCGTCGAGGTCCTCACGCGTCCAGGTGACGGGGTCGGGTCCGTTCGTTCGTGAAGAACACGGACGATCTCGATCACGCCGTATGTATCGATATCGTGACGGATGCTAGAATCCGGCGCGTGCGCATCCTAAAGTGCACGATGGCAGGAATCGTTTCCGCCATCGTTGCCGCGATTGGCTGGGCCGTCGTGGTGATGGCCTTCACGTTCCGCGCAACCAGTGACGGCGGATTGGGCGCGGTATCGATTGGCTTCCCTGAGTTGATGTGGCCTGGCCTGGCTGGATTCCTACTTGGATTCGCCCTGATGTTCACGCGCCTGCGCACGCGCCCGGCCTAAGAGCCTGGTGACGCCGCTCGGCCGCTACGCGCGAACGCGCCCGTACGCCGCGCGCGCCGCCAAGGCGAACGCGATGAAGGCGAACACGAGAGACGGATAGAACTTGTCCGGCGTCAGCCAATAGGCCGACACGACGAAGAAGATCCCGAGAGCGACGCGGAACGCCACCGTCCAGTTGAAGCGCGGCATGGGCGCCAATCTTAGCGCAACGAATCGCGCAGCTGCGAACCTGCGATCGTCGCCCCGGCGCTCACGCGAACGGATTCACCACGCGGAGCGGCCCGAACTCATCACGGCCGGGAATGTCTTCGGAGTAGAGCGTTCCGACACCTTCGTCGAGGCAAGCGGCGACGATCAAGGCATCCCAAAACGACACGTTGTGCTTCAGGTGGAGATCCTGAGCGGCCGGTAGCACCGCAGGCGAAGGAGCCACCAGCCGGAACAACTGCCGGAAGTCGGCCAGTCGCGCCCAAGCGTCTGCAGGCGTGAAGCCCTGCCCGTGCAGCTTCCGCGACGCCGCGATGAACTCGCAGGCCACCTGCCACGGAAGGACACCGTCGGTCACCCGGTCGATCAGGTCCAGCGCCTTCTGCTGTCTCTTCGGTTCCGACTTGTCGCAGGCGTAGATATGAAGACGTTCGTGTCAAGAACGGTCATGTAACTCTGCTCGCGTGGGCAGGGGTCCCTTCGAGTAGAACTGCATGCGCGCGATGCCGGCACGCAGGCGCGCGAGCGCGGCATCGCGGTCGCCGGCAATGTCGTCAATCGTCTCGACGGTCAGCCGAACGCGCTGGCGGTCTCGCAGTCCGAGCTCACGCTCGGGCTTCAGGACGCCGTCGCTGTATACGGCCTCGGTGCGCTGAGTCATGACGGAACCTGCATCCACGTTACGCCGTGTGTAGCGACGAGGCAAGCGCTCGGCAGCGACGTCGAGTTCAATCGAATCCGATTGAACTCGGTTATAGGTTGGGGTCTGCGAAAGGCCGAATTCCCCGCCCTATTGATTTTTCGCCTTTTCTTCGCATACACTCCGCCCGCGTTCACTCAACGCGGTTCAAACGAAACTGATGCGCCGCAGGCGCCTCGGATTTCGAAGTTCAAAGTTCGAAGTGCGCCCCTCGGCAAGCTCGGGGCGACGTGAGCAACGTCGAACGTCGAAGTTTGAACGCGCCTGAGTCGTGCGCGTTCATCGCGGGAGCGACCGGATGCAGCCACTGACGAAACGGCAGCGCGAGATCCTGGACTACCTGCAGGAGTTCATCCAGCAGCACGGCTACGCGCCGAGCCTCGAGGAGATCGGACGCCGCTTCAGCCTCTCCTCCCTCGCGACGGTCCACAAGCACCTCACCAATCTCCAGGAGAAAGGCTTCATCCGCCGCTCGTGGAATCGCAGCCGCTCGGTCGAGCTGCTCTCCGCGCCCACCGGCCATCGCGCGCTCGAGCTGCCCATGCTCGGCTACGTCGCCGCGGGCGCGCCGATCGAAGCCGTCGCGACGGCCGAGACCATCGCCGTCCCCGAAGACCTCGCCGGCAAGCGCGAGACGTACGTCCTGCGCGTCAAGGGCGATTCGATGATCGACGAGCAGATCCGCGACGGCGACTACGTCGTTGTCGAAGACCGCAAGACGGCCGACAATGGGGAAATGGTGATCGCGCTCGTCGGCGGCAGCGACGTCACGCTGAAGAAGTTCTATCGCGAGAACGGCCGTATCCGCCTGCAGCCGGCGAATCCGACGATGCAGCCGCTCGTCTTCGATCCGTCGCAGGTCCAGGTGCAGGGCGTCGTGGTCGGCATGATGCGGAAGTATTCGTAGAAAAGTTCGAAGTACGAAGTTCGAAATGAAGATCGGCGACTCATGACGAAGCAGATCAACTTCACGATCGTGCCCGACGATCCGGCCGATCCCCAGCAGGCCAAGCGCGAGTACGCGAACTTCTGCGCCGTGGCGCACACGCCGTTCGATCTCACGCTCACCTTCTGCGACGTGCGGCCGCTGTCCGAGCGCGACATCCAGGGCGCCGAGTCGTCACAGACGATCAAAGTCCCCGTCGTCGCGCGCATCGCCATTCCGTTCGGCGTCGTGCCGGGACTGATCGCGGCACTGCAGGAGCAGATGCGCCTCGTGCAGGAATCTCAAGCCGCGCCCGCGGCGCCGGATTGGCCCAAAGGGCCGCTGCACTGAATTCTCGCAGGCTCCGACATGAAGCCCACGGCCGCACGCTCGTCCAAGCCTGACGCCACGCGCGCGCTCGTCGACGCGAAGCGCGCGGCCGAGATCTTCGATCGCCTCGACGCGCAGCATCCCAACGCCACGACCGAGCTCGTCTTCCACACGCCCTTCGAATTGCTCGTCGCGACGATTCTGTCCGCGCAGTGCACCGACGCGCGCGTGAATCAAGTCACGCCCGGCTTGTTCAAGCACTATCCCGACGCGCGCGCCTTCGCCGCGGTCGAGCCCGAGACGCTCGAGCCCATCCTCGTGCCGACCGGCTTCTTCCGCGCGAAGGCGCGCTCGGTCGTCGGCATGGCGCGCATGCTCGTCGAGAAGCACCACGGCGAGGTCCCGGCGTCGATGGACGCGCTCGTCGAGCTGCCCGGCGTCGGCCGCAAGACCGCCAACGTCGTGCTGGGCCACGCGCTCGGCGTGCCGGGACTCCCCGTCGATCGCCACGTCCTGCGCGTCGCCAACCGCATCGGCCTCGTGCGCTCGGACGATCCCGTCCTCGTCGAGACCGCGCTTTGCTCGGTGCTGCCGACGGATCGCTGGACGCGCGCGTCCGACGATCTGATCCTGCACGGCCGGCGCATCTGCCGGCCGAAGCCGCTCTGCGATCGCTGTCAGGTGCGCGCGTATTGCGCGTACTACAAGAACCTCGGCGCCAAGGCGCCGCGCCGAGCAACCGCCCGATGACACGCGCGAAGTTCCTGACGCTCGTCGACGAGGCCCTCGCGTCCATTCCGCAGCGCTTCCGCGACGCGATCACCAACGTCGCGATCGTCGTCGAGGACGAGCCGACCGGCGAGCAGCTCGCGGAGGTCGACGTCGAGCCGGGCGACACGCTCCTCGGCCTCTACGAAGGCACGCCGCTCACCGAGCGCCAGTGGGCGCACGGCAACACGCTGCCGGACAAGGTCACGCTCTTCCAGGGGCCGATCGAAGACGCCAGCGACGACGAGGACGACGTCGTCGTCGCGATCGGCGAGACGCTGATCCACGAGCTCGGCCACTACTTCGGCCTGTCCGAAGAGGAAATCGAAGAGATCGAAGAGCGCTACTGGCGCGGCGAGGACGAGGGCGCCGCAGACGACGATTCCGACGCGTGATGGGTCTGACGATCCGCGCGCGTGGACTGCTGGTCGCCGCGGCCGCGGCGGCGCTGCTCATCGCGGGCTCGCCGGTGCGCATCGCGGGCGACGGCGGGGAATACGCCGTGCAGGCGCTGAACTTCGCCGAGCTCCACGCGCCGCCGCTCGGACGTAAGGCGATTCTCTCGATCCGCCCGCGCCTCGGCGCGCTCGACGCTCACCTGACCGACTGGTCCATCGAACGCGCCGCCGTCGCCGGACGCGATCATCGCTACGATTTCCCCCACTTCTGGTTCTACGCGCTGTTGGCGACGCCGTACGTCTGGCTGACGTCCCTGTTCGGCCTCAACGCGCTCTGGGCGTTCACGCTGCTCAACGTCACGCTGCTCGGAATCGCGATCGGGATCGTTCTGCCGCGTGCAGGCATCGCGGCGACATTGCTGATCTTCGCCGGTCCGGCCCTCTGGTGGATCGACAAGGCGCACACGGAGATCTTCACCGTCTCGCTCGTGTCGATCGCCGTCGCGCTGATGCGCGAGCGGCCGGGCTGGGCGATGGTGGCGGCGGGCGCGGCGGCCACGCAGAACCCGCCGATCGCCGTCTTGTGCGTGTTGATCGGCGTGATGCACGTGGCACATGTCCGTTGGAGGGGCGGACCTTCAGGTCCGCCCGCTTTGGCCGAACCTGAAGGTTCGGCCCTCCGAAAAGCAATGTTGCAGCGGGCAGACGCGATCGCCGCCGCAATCGGCCTCGCGCTCTGCGTCCTGCAGCCCGTCTACACCTACGCGCGGCACGGCACGCCTTCGCTGTTGCTCGCGGCGACGCACCGCGGCCGGCCGGCGTTTGCCGAGCTCACCGCGGTCCTGATCGATCCAAACATCGGCCTGCTCTTCATGGACCCGGCGTTCGTCCTCGCCGTCGTCATCGGCCTTGTCGTGCTCGCGCGCCGCGATCGACGCGCGCTCGTCTCCGCGGATCTGCTCGTCGCCGCCGCGACCGCGTGCGTCTTCCTCGTCGCGTTCTCGAGCACCGCGAACGTCCGTCACGGCGCGACGCCAGGTCTCAGCCGGTACGCGCTCTGGCTGCTGCCGCTGGCGATTCCGCTCATCGTGCGTGCGAACGCCGCCGGTGGCCGCGTATGGCGTGTCACGCTTGCCGCGCTCGTCATCGTGTCGACGACGATGAGCGTGTGGATTTTTCATCCGGCGCGGCCGGAGAACTGGACGCAGCCGACGCGGCTGTCCTGGTGGCTGTGGACGCACCATCCAGCGTGGAGCAATCCGCTGCCGGAGGTCTTCACGGAGACGATCCGGCACACGGACAGCGCGGAGATTCCGGCGTCCACGCCGGGATGCGAGAAGATCCTGATCGACGGCGCCGCGCCCGACGGCCGCGTGTGGCCCCTGCCCTGCCAGCCGGTGTCCGTGCCGGCCTGGTGCCGCGGTCTCTGCTACGCAAACCGCGCCGGCGACGCGTACACGTTCACCCGCGCGGCCGGACGCACGCTTATCGTGCGCAATCCGATGACGTGGCCGCCCGACGCCGAAGCGCAGGCACGCGAGTGGTTCGCGACGCGCGGCTGGACGACGCTGACGCCGCTGCCGCCTTACGGGCTCGACGTGCTGCGCACGTCATCCGGTGTCGGCGTCGCGGCGATCGGATCGGCGTCGCGTTTCGTGCTGTTCCTCGTCCCGACGCAGCCCGACGCCACGCTCACGTTCCGTCTGCCCGGACCGATGACGGGCGAGCTCCTCGATCCGCGCAGCGGACGACGCGTCGATGCGGTACGATTCGACGGGCCCGCCGGCGACCTGTGGTCGATCGGCGTGCCGCCCAATCACGCCATGCTCGTTCTCGACATGCAGCCGGCCGCCGCACGATGACCCGTCGCGATCCACGCGCGTCACGCCGTTCGACGCATCGCCCTCGCGCGCACGCGCCGGCGCGGCACCAGCCGCGGCGCCGCTTCGGCCAGCACTTTCTGTCCGCCACGTGGGCGCGCAAGATCGTCGACGCGATCGCGCCGCGCCCCGGCGACGTCTTCCTCGAGATCGGTCCCGGCGCCGGCGCGCTCACGCTGCCGCTGGCCGAGAGCGGCGCGCCCGTCCTCGCCGTCGAGGTCGACCGCGATCTCGTCGCCGATCTCGCGCCGCGCGTGCCGCCGAACGTCACCGTCCTGTCCGGCGACGTGCTGAAGACGGACGTCCTCGCGTTCCTCACGGGCCTCGAGCCGCAGCGCACGCCGCACGACGCGCATCTGCCGCCGCCCGCGCGCCGCTTCCGCATCGTCGGCAACCTGCCGTACAACATCTCGTCGCCGCTGCTGTTCCGGATGATCGAGTGGCACCGGCGTCACGCGATCTTCGAGGACGCGACGATCATGCTGCAGCGCGAGGTCGCGGATCGCATCGTCGCCAAGCCCAACAGTCGGGAGTACGGCGTGCTGACGGTCATGCTCGGCATGCACGCGAGGACGCAGCGGCTGCTCAATCTGCCGCCGACCGCGTTCAAGCCGGCCCCGAAGGTCCATTCGGCTGTGATCAACCTGACGTTTACTCCCCCATCGGTGCGAGTGGCCGACGAGGCGCTCCTCGAGCGGATGGTGAAGGCGATGTTCGGGCATCGGCGGAAAACTCTGGCGAATGCCCTGAAGGGATTCGATGCGACGGCGCCCGCAGTTCTGGCGCTGGCACACATCGACGGTCGCCGCCGGCCGGAGACGCTCTCACTCGCGGAAATGGCCCATCTGGCGGACCTCTTCGCGGCTGTCCGTCAAGGCCGTGTGCTATAGTTTGGCCCGTTCTCTCGCCTGTTTCCGGGTCCCTCCCAGCGATCCATCAGGCCGGACGAATCAATCGAGACGCGGCGTGCCTTGCGCCGCGGCAACGCTCGTCACCGGCCGCTGAGCCGGGCAACGTGCGTTCGTCCGGATTTCGGAGCCGTTCAGTTGGAAGACGCTGTGGGCGCGACGAGCGCCCCGATCGTTGACGTGATCCCGCTTGGCGGGCTCGGCGAGTTCGGCATGAACATGCTGCTCGTCGCCTGCGGGGATACCGCTCT
>CAZNMF010000082.1:0-3475 GCA_964573795.1 uncultured Solibacteraceae bacterium | reverse complement strand
CCATGCTAGCATTCCGATGTTCATGGCCTCGACGCCGCCCGATCTCGACGTCCGCAAAATTGCCGCGCTCGCCCGCCTCGAGCTGACCGACGACGAAGTGGACGTGTTCTCGCGTCAGTTGCGCGACATCCTGGCGTACGCGGAACAGGTGCAGCAGATCGACACGACCGGCGTGCCGCCCACGTCGCATCCGCTCGCGGGCACGATGGTGTGGCGCGAAGACGAGCCGCAGTCGTCGCTCGCACGCGACGTCGTGCTGGAACAGGCGCCGGAGGCGTCGATCCGCGCGGGTCTGTTCAAAGTGCCGAAGGTGCTCTGACGCGTGGCTGCCGACGCTCTGACTGCCACCGCTCTGCGCGATGCAATTGCCGCCGGCCGCCTCTCGGCTGAAGAGGCGTGCCGCGACGCGCTCACGCGCATCGCGTCGACCAACGACACACTGCACGCATTCCACACGGTCGAAGAAGATCGCGCGATCGAGCGCGCTCGCGCCCTCGATCGGCAGCTGGATTCGCGCGGCCCGCTGCACGGCGTGCCGATCGCGCTCAAGGACAACATGGTCGTGCGCGGCACGATCACGACGTCGGGATCGAAGATCCTCGAGCACTATCGCCCGCCGTACGACGCGACCGTCGTCGACAAGGTCGAAGCGGCCGGCGCGGTGATCGTCGGCAAGACGGTGTGCGACGAGTTCTCGATGGGATCGTCGACCGAGAACTGTGCGTTCGGTCCGGCGACGAACCCGTGGGACCTCAAACGCGCGCCTGGCGGATCGAGCGGCGGATCGGCCGTCGCCGTCGCCGCGCACATGACGCCGCTCGCGCTCGGCTCTGACACGGGCGGATCGATTCGTCAGCCCGCGGCGTTCTGCGGCATCGTCGGGCTGAAGCCGACGTACGGCCGCGTGTCGCGCTACGGGTTGATCGCGTTCGCGTCGTCGCTCGATCAGATCGGTCCGCTCGCGCGATCGGCCGCGGATGTCGCGCTGTGCCTCGAGACGATCAGCGGCGCCGACCCGCGCGACTCGACGGCGGCGTCGGCGCCGGTGCCATCGTTCACGTCGGCGCTCACGGGCGATGTCCGCGGTCTGCGCATCGGCGTGCCGCGCGCGCTGCTCGAGTCCGGCGTCGACGCGGACGTGCTCGCGGCGTTCGACGACAGCGTGCGGGCGCTCGAATCGCTTGGCGCGACGATCGTCGACGTCGCGCTGCCGCACACGGCCGCGGCCATCCCGACGTACTACCTCGTGGCGACGGCGGAGGCGAGCTCGAACCTGGCGCGCTACGACGGCGTGCGCTACGGCCTGCGCGTGAAGGACGCCGCGACGCTGGGCGAGATGTACGATCGCACGCGCGATGCCGGCTTCGGCGCGGAAGTGAAGCGCCGCATCATGCTCGGCACGTACGTCCTGAGCGCGGGCTACTACGACGCGTACTATCTGAAAGCGCAGCAGGTCCGCACGCTCATCCGCCGAGACTTCGAAGACGCGTTCAAGGGCAGCGACGCGATCGCGCTGCCGACGACGCCGACGGCGGCGTTCAAGCTGGGCGAGAAGACGAGCGACCCGATGCAGATGTACCTCGAGGACATCTTCACGGTCAGCGCGCCGCTCGCAGGACTGCCGGCGTTGAGCGTCCCGTGCGGCCTGACGCGCGATCGGTTGCCGATCGGCCTGCAACTCACGGGTCGTGCGTGGGACGAAGGCACGCTGCTGCGAATCGCGGACGCGTACGAGAAGGCGCGGGGTCCGTTCGACACGGCACCGCACATCGCGCTATCTCGCTAACGCGCTATCGGACATCTCGCTATCTGCTGGTCCGGTTCGCCGCGGCCATCGAGCGTCTTTCGGAGGGCCGAACCTTTCGCCTTCGCGCGAGGCTTCGGCGAACCACCATAGCCTTGGCGGAGGTGGTCAGGTTCGGCCAGGTCCGGATTGAAAGTCATTTCACCGCGAGCGGCATGTACAGCTCCGTCACGAGCTGCTCCTTTGGCACGTCCATCGGTGTGTTGCGATAGATCTCGTAACTCGCGCCGCCCGGCATCGTCCGGCCGCTGGCGGGTAGCCACTCGTGCTTCAGCCGCGCCCACACGGCGCTGAGTCCTTCATACGATCCGACATGCGTCGTCGTCGCGTACCGGCCGGCGGAAAGACGTGCCTCCGTCAATCCACTCGGAATCGCGACGCCGTCCGCGATCGTCAGCCCCGCATCCGCGCGTAGCTCGGCGGCAGGCGTCGTGTCTGGGTCGTCGTAGTAGATCCCGAGCATGATTGCGCCCGGTCCGAAGAGTCCAGCCGGCCCCGCTATCGCGCCAAGCCGCGCGAACGCATCGCCGATCTGCATGTATGGTCCGATGTGACGGATGGCCGCGAGCCGGTATGCCGGCATGTCTTTGACGGTGACCTGCATGAGGCACTCCAAGGTTCCGCGAACGTCTGGCTTCTGGCTTTGAACTTTTAACTTGATCAGTGTCTCACCAGTCCCTATTCCTGTCGCAGCGTGATCGCGGGATCGATCCGGAGCGCGCGGCGGGCCGGAATGTAGCTGGCCAGACATGCCGTCGCCGTCAGCGCGAGACAGACGACGACGTAGGTAAGCGGATCGAACGGACTGACACCGAAGAGCAGCGACGTCATCAGCCGCGTGAGCGCCAGCGCGGCCGCAACTCCACCGATCAGGCCGATGACCGTCAGCCAGAGACCGGCGCGCACGAACGTACCGGCGAGCTGCCATGGCCGCGCACCGAGTGCGGCGCGAATGCCGATCTCGCGCGTACGCTGCGTGACGGCGTACGCGATCACGCTGTAAAGGCCGACGACGCCGAGCAGCAGGGCGATACTGCCGGCAATGAGCAGCATGACGAGCGTGAAGGACGTTCGCGCCATCGAGCGGCGGTAGAGCACGTCCAGCGTGCGGACGCTGGCCAGCGGCACCGCAGGGATCGATGCCCACACGGCCTGCTGGATCTCGTGCGTGAAACTCGCGCTTCCCGCGCGATCGCTGCGGATCGCCACGGCGAAATTGCGTCGGATCGACGGCCGATCGCCCTCAAAGTTGTCCATGCGCATGGGCCAGTACACGGTCGCCGGCGGTGGCTGATTCACGCCGTTGTCTCGCACATCGGCGACAACGCCGACGATCTCCCGCCATGGATCGTCGCCAATCCCAACGCGAACGAACTCGCCAATCGCCTCGGTCGGCTTCGTCCATAGTTCACGCGCCAGGCCTTCGGAGACCAACACCACGTGACGGCCGCCCGCGTCGACATCGTCCCAGGTGAAATCACGCCCCGCGATGAGCCGCGTGCCCAGCGTCCGGAGCAATGCCGGCGTGATGTGTTTGAACTGACGAACGGGTGGCAACTGGCCCTCGGCGTACGAACGGCCTTTCACGTACAACGGGTCGAACGAGCCGCCTCCGTCCATGGGGACACGATTCGACAGGCCGACGGAGGTCACACCCGGAATCGCCGCGAG
>CAZNMF010000081.1:0-20068 GCA_964573795.1 uncultured Solibacteraceae bacterium | reverse complement strand
GCGCTGCGCACGAGTCTGCTCTGCGCCAAGGCCCGCGCGCTCGCGCGGCTCGGAGAGCGCACGCGGGCGCAGGCCTGCCTCGCCCTCGCCGTGCGCACCTGCCCGCGCGGCGCCGTCGATCCGCTGATCGTCCTCGAGGCGTCGAAGGGCGTCTGCGAAACCCTGCACGGCGACGCCGCCGTCGGCGCCCAGCACCTGGAGCGCGCGTTCACCGCCTGCCGCGCCGTCGGCCATCGCTACCACGAGCGCTGGCTCGAGACGACGCGCGAGCGCCTCCGCGCACGGACGTACGCGCACGTCGCCGTGCCCGCGCGCGCCGTCAGCACGACCGACGCCGCCCTGATCCTCACCGACGTCGCCACCATCCTCGGCGCCGGACACTCCGTCGACCTCATGGCGCTCCGCACCGTCTCCCTGCTCGACGGCACGCCGCTCCGCGCGCGCGTCCGCGTCGACAGCGAGTCCGACTGCGAGTACCAGGCGACACCGTCCGCGGCGCTGGAGCCGCAGGCCGACGGCTCCTTCTGCCTGCAGCTGCGCGGCTCCGACCGCCAGATCACGATCGCCGTCGGCGGCGCGCAGTCCATCGAGGAGATGTCGCTGCTCAAGAGCGTCGCGGACATCGTCCAGGTCGCCGTCACGCGCACGGCCGACACCGAGCAGGAAGACGACGAGCAGAACCTCTGGCCCAGCGCGGGCGCCGAGACCGACACGGACGTCGTCTTCCGATCGCCGCGCATGATCGAGCTGCGCAACATCGCGCTGCGGCTCGCCGATACGGACCTGCCCGTCCTGATCACCGGCGAGACCGGCACCGGCAAGGAGATCTTCGCCCGCCTGATCCACGAGCACAGCAAGTGCCGCCGCGGACCGTTCGTCCCATTCAACTGTTCCGCGGCGCCGCGCGATCTGGTGGAGAGCCAGCTCTTCGGTCACCGCCGCGGCGCCTTCACCGGCGCCGGCGAGACCTTTCCGGGTGTGATCAGATCCGCCGAGCGAGGCACGCTGTTCCTCGACGAAGTCGGCGATCTCGACGCGGCCGTCCAACCGAAGCTGCTGCGCTTCCTCGAGAACGGCGAGATCCAGCCGCTCGGCGAAGCGCGCGCACAGCACGTGCACGTGCGCCTCGTCGCCGCGACCAACGCGGACCTCGACGAGGCGATGCGCGCCGGACGGTTCCGCCGCGACCTGTTCTATCGCCTCGGCGTGGCGCAGATCGCGCTGCCGCCGCTCCGCGAGCGCAAGGACGAGATTCCCGCGCTGGCGTCCTCGCTCGTCGCCAAGTTCGCGCGCGAGTACGGCCGGACGCGCCTGACGATCGGCGACGACTTCGTCGCGGCGCTGCTTCTCTACAACTGGCCCGGCAACATCCGCGAGCTCGTCAACGAAGTCCGACGCGCCGTCGCCATGGCCGCCGACGGCGACACCCTCACCGCGGCGCTGCTGACGCCGGCGGTGCTCGCGCAGTGGAACGCGCGCCCCATCGTCGGCGGCGCGACGCTGGGCGACGGCTTCTACGTGCGGCTGGACCAGCCGTTGACGCGCGCCGTCGACGCGCTCGAGCAGCACTTCATCGACCACGCGCTCCAGCGCACCGGCGGACGCGTCACAGAAGCCGCGAACCTGTTGGGAATCTCGAGGAAAGGCCTGTTTCTCAAACGGCGACGACGCGGCCTCGTGCCAGTCGCCGAGGCCGCTGCCGATCGCTAGTCGCCGGCGGGCTTCACGCCGCTGGTCTCCCGCTCTGGCCGAACCGGAAGGTTCGGCCTCCGAGCGAGAGTAGCCCTCCAGCGAGAGTCTTGAAACGCGTTATGGCGCGGCGATGTCCAGCGCCTGATCGAGCTTGATGCGCAGGATCGTGCCGGCCGGCAGCGACACGTCCGTGCCGTCCGACGCGGCCATCGTCCCGCCGCCGCCCACGAGCACGCCCAGCAGCGCGCCCTTGCCGCCGCCGATGATGCCGCCGATGATCGCGCCCACCGCCGCGCCCGCGCCGATCTTCAGCGTGTCGTCGCCGAGCTTGCCGTCGAACGCGCGCGTCACCGACGCACGCAGCCGGTAGGACCGGTTCCCGATCCGCAGCTCGTCGAACGACAACGTCAGATTCGCGCGGCGATCGACCTTGCCCGCGGCCTTGACCGAGCTCACGAAGCCACGCACGGTCGAGCCCGCCGGCACGATCACCGTGGTGCCGGACGCGTAGTCGAGCACCGTCGTCGCCTCGAAGCGCTGCTCGGGCTGCGACGTGCCCGAGCTGAGCGGCGTCTGCAGGCGGACGTCGAACTCCGTGCCGACCGGGATCGTGCCGCCGCCGGTGGCCGTCATCGGATCGTCCTTGGCGACCGGCTGCGCGGACACTTTCTCGCCCTGGGCCTTGACGCGCAGCGTCTCGAGCTTGTCGCGCAGCGACGCATACTCGTCGCGCGTGACGCTGCCCTCGCGGCGCATCTTGACCTTGAGATACGTGATCTCGTCCTTGAGATCGGCCAGCGACGCCGAGACGTCGCGGGCCAACGTCGCGTCGGTCGTCTTCAACGCATCGGCCTGTTTCTCGATATCGGCAGCGGTCGATTCCAGACGCGTGAGATCCGACGCCGTCACCGGTGCCTGCATCCAGGCCACCGACGCCAGCGCGATCACCGCGCACAACCCGACGATTCCGGCGGATCGCTTCATTCGCATGACGTTGCTCCCCTGCCGGCTATCTTACCGCCACGACCGGCCGTGGGCGCCCTCGTTTTCTCGCGCTTCCAGGCGTCCGTGGCATCATTATCGGGATGTCCTTCCCCCTGCGCCTGCACCGGACGGTGCCCGTCATGGTCGGCCGCGTCCAGGTCGGCGGCGGCGCCCCCGTCGTGGTCCAGAGCATGACGATGACGGACACGGCCGACGCGGCGGCGACGGCCCGGCAGTGCATCGAGCTGGCCGAGGCCGGGTCGGAGATGGTGCGCGTCACCGTCAACACGCCGGACGCGGCCGCGACGGTGCCCGAGATCAAGCAGCGGATGCTCGACGCCGGCTGCACGGCGCCGCTCATCGGGGACTTCCACTACAACGGCCACCTGCTGCTGACGCGCTATCCCGCCGCGGCGCAGGCGCTCGACAAGTACCGCATCAATCCCGGCAACGTCGGCACCGGGCGCCGGCGCGACGAGCAGTTCACGACGATCTGTCAGGTCGCGCGCGATCACGGCAAGCCCGTGCGCATCGGCGTCAACGGCGGCTCGCTGAACCAGGAGCTCGTGCTCGCGCACATGCAGGCGAACACGGATCGGAATCTTGGCAAGACGTCGGAAGAGATCATCAACACCTGCATGGTGATCTCCGCGCTCGAGTCGACGGAGCTCGCGCTCGAGGCCGGGCTGACGAAGCACCAGATCATCATCTCGTGCAAGCTCTCGCGGCCGCGCGATCTCGTGACCGTCTATCGCGATCTCGCGAAGCAGACGGATCAGCCGCTGCACCTCGGCCTGACCGAGGCCGGCATGGGCATCAAAGGACTGGTCTGGTCGGCGTCCGCGCTGTCGATTCTGCTCACCGAGGGCATCGGCGACACGATCCGCGTGTCCCTCACGCCTCGCCCTGGCGGCGATCGGCGCGAAGAGGTCTACGCCGCGTGCGAGATCCTGCAGGCGCTCGGCCTGCGCTCATTCTCGCCGTCGATCACCGCGTGCCCCGGCTGCGGACGCACCACGTCGACGACGTTCCAGGAGCTGGCGGAACGGATTCAGGGCTACGTGCGATCGATGATGCCGATCTGGAAGGAGACGCGGCCCGGCGTCGAGACCATGACCGTCGCCGTCATGGGCTGCGTCGTCAACGGCCCTGGCGAGTCGAAGGCGGCGAACATCGGCATCTCGCTGCCGGGCACGGGCGAGTCGCCGAACTGTCCCGTCTTCGTCGACGGCGAGCACGTCACGACGCTGCGCGGCACCTACGACGAGCTGGCCGCGGCGTTCCAGACGCTGATCGACGACTACGTCGAGCGCAAATATCCGCAGCCCGTCGCTGCCTCGTAGCGCGCGCCTCCGGTCATGGAGAGCCGGGCCTTCAGGCCCGGCTTGTGCGGACCTGAAGGTCCGCCACTCCGGATGGATCTGCAAACGGGTCTAGCGCGCCACCGGCGCCGCGGCATCCCATCCCACCGGCTGGCCTTTGATCTGCGCGTCGAGCCACGTCTTGAGCGGCGCGAAGTAGTCGAGGATCGCGGACGCGTCCATCTGTCGCGATCCGGTCAGCGCTTCGAGCGCATCCGGCCACGGCTTCGACTGCCCCATCTGCAGCATCGCATTCAGCCGGCGTCCTGCTTCGGCGTTGCCGTAGATCGAGCAGCGGTGCAGCGGCGTCGTGCAGCCGGCGATCTTCGACAGCTCGCGATGGAACTGGAACTGCAGGATCGCGGCGAGGAAGTAGCGCGTATACGAGTAGTTCGCCGGCACGTGATACTTCGCGCCCGGATCGAAGAACTGCTCGCCGCGCGGCGACGGCGGCTGCACGCCCTGGTACTTCAGCCGCAGGTCCCACCAGGCCTTGTTGTAGTCGGCCGGCGCGATGGTGCCGGCGAACACGTTCCATCGCCACTGATCGATGAGCAGGCCGAACGGCAGGAACGCGATCTTCTCGAGCGCCCGGGACATCAGCAGGCCGATGTCGCGCGATGCGTCGGGCGCGCGATCGAGCAGGCCGATCTCGACGAGATATTCCGGCGTCACCGACAGCGCGATCGTGTCGCCGATGGCCTCGTGGAACGCCTGGTTCGCGGCGTCGCGGAAGATCGGCGGCTGATCCTTGTACGCGCGCTGATAGAAGTTGTGGCCGAGCTCGTGGTGGATCGTCAGGAAGTCCTCGGCGGTCGGCTCCGTGCACATCTTGATGCGCAGGTCGTCGACCGCATCGATATCCCACGCGCTCGCGTGGCACACCACGTCGCGATCGGCGGGCTTGGTGAAGAGCGACCGCTCCCAGAACGTCTGCGGCAGCGGCGCGAACCCGAGCGAAGTGTAGAAGCGCTCGCCCGTACGCACCATCTCGATGGGCGTCGTCTTGCGGCGCCGCAGGATGTCGGTGAGCGAGTAGCCGGTGCCGCTGCCGCCGGGCGACACGAGGTCGTAGACGTTCGACCAGTCCTGCGCCCAGATGTTGCCCAGCAGGTGCGCGGGAATCGGGCCGGCCGCCGGCACGACGTCGCCGTACTTCTGGCGCAGCTTCATCCGCACGTACGCGTGCAGCGAGAGATACAACGGCCGCACCTGCGCCCACAGCCGATCGACTTCCTGCGTGAAGGCGTCGGCGGGCATGTCGTACTTCATCCGCCACATCGCGCCGGTGTCCGCGAAGCCGAGCTCCTTGGCGCCGATGTTGGCCAGCTCGACGAAGCGCTGGTAATCGCGCCGCATCGGCGCGCCGACGGTGTGCCAGCCCTCCCACGCGGCGCGCAGCTTCGGCTCGTCGCGAGACGTGGCCATCAGCGATGTGATCTGGTTGATGTCGAGGCACGAGGCCGGCGCGGCCGGATCCGGACACCACTTGCCGCGGCCGTACGCGGCTTCGAGCGACGAGGAGAGCGTCGTCAGCTCGGCCGCCTGGCCGGGGTTGGCCGGCGTCACGAGCTCGAGCGCCAGCTTGAGGAGATCCATCTGCCGCCGCAGATCCGGTGGCAGCGGCACGGCGTCGTACTTCGCGGCCTCGACGGCGTCGTGCGCCACGGCCTCGATGAACTCCCGTTGCGCGCGGGCGTTCAGCGCTTCGGTGTCCGCCGTGATGTACGTCGAATACACCCAGTCCGCCTGGTTCGACGCGAGGCCGAGCTCGAGCAGCCGCGCGTTGACGTCGTGCAGGAACGCCGTCGCGTCCGCCACGGTCGGTGGCGGCGGCGTCCGGCCGCCGCAGGCCGACGCGACCACCAGCACGAGGCCCACGCCCCATCGCTGCCATCCCCTGCTCATGCGCCCTCCCGCCATCGGTTGCCGTTGACGCCCGTCAGATTACACGACCGTCACGCCGTGAAGAAGTGCGCAGCCGACCGTACAATATTCACGTCGTGCTGGCTCTGGAGGTCTCCATGAAACGCATTTCGTTCTGGTCGGCAGCGGCGCTGTGCGCCACGCTCGCCGTGCCCGCGCTGCGCGCCGACGTCAAGACGCGCGAAAAGACGACCTTCGCCCTCGAGGGCGTGATGGGCGGCTTGATGAAACGGTTCGGCGGCAAGGTCGCCAACGAGGGCCTGACGTCGACCGTGGCCGTCAAGGGCAATCGCAAGTCGTCCGTCAACGATCTCACCGGCGAAATCATCGATCTGGGCGAGGAGAAGGTCTATCGCCTCGACGTCAAGAAGAAGGAGTACACGGTCAAGACGTTCGCCGATCTGCGCGCAGAGTACGAGAAGGCGAAGGCCGACGCGGAGAAGGAAGCCAAGAACGCCAAGCCGGAAGACAAGCAGGAGGCGGAAGAGGCGGGCGAACAGCTGACCTTCGATATCGACGTGAAGAAGACCGGCGAGAAGAAGACGATCGCGGGCTACGACGCGGAGGAGGCGATCGTCACGATCACGGCGCACGAGAAGGGCAAGCCGATCGAGGAGAGCGGCGGCTTCGTGCTGACGAGCGACACCTGGGTCGGGCCGAAGATCGCCGCGCTCGACGAGCTGACGCAGTTCCAGTTGAAATTCGTGCGCGCCGTCTACGGCGAGCAGTTCGCCGCCGACATGCAGCAGATGGCCGGCGTCCTGGCCCTGTACCCGTCCTACAAGACGATGGCGGCGCAGATGCAGACCGAGGGCCAGAAGCTGCAGGGCACGCCGCTCTCCACGACCACCGTGTTCGAGGCCGTGAAGAGCGCCGAGCAGATGAAGGAATCGGAGTCCGACTCGTCGGGCGGCGGCGGCCTTGGCGGCATGTTCGCCAAGAAGCTGCTGTCCAAGAACAAGCCCCAGCAGCGCGCGAAGGTCTTCACGACTACGCACGATCTGCTCTCGATCGACACGTCGGTGTCGCCCGAGGACCTCGCGATCCCGGCGGGCTACAAGCAGAAGAAGTAGCCGCTAGTCCTTGCGCTCGATCGTGACCTTGTTCATGACGACCGGCGTCACCGGGCGATCCTGGGCGCCGGTCTTCACTTTGCCGATCTTCTCGACGACGTCGAGGCCCTCGACGACGGCGCCGAACACGGAGTGGCGGCGATCGAGGTGCGGCGTCGGCCCGAGCGTGATGAAGAACTGGCTGCCGTTGGTGTTCGGCCCCGCGTTCGCCATCGACAGGATGCCGGCGCGATCGTGGCGCAGGTCCGGGTGGAACTCGTCCTCGAACTGATAGCCCGGGCCGCCGTAGCCCTGCCCCAGCGGATCGCCGCCCTGAATCACGAAGCCGTCGATCACGCGATGGAAGATGATGCCGTCGTAGAACGGCTTCGTGCTCTTCTCGCCCGTCTTCGGGTGCTTCCATTCCTTCGAGCCTTCGGCAAGCCCCGCGAAATTGGCCACGGTCTTCGGCGTCTTGCTCTCGAACAGCTCGGCAGTGAAATTCCCCAGCGTCGTCTCGAAATGCGCGTACACAGCCATGCGCTCATTGTATGGGAGCGCGCGGGCGCGCACCACTGGACGGTGGCGCGGGCGCCGCGTCCTCGGCCGCGCGCGCGTCCAGATAGGCCTCGAGCTTGGCGATCTGATCGGCGAAGGACGGCTCGAGCGCCGCGATGTCCAGGAGCTCGCGCACGTGGTCGATCGTGCCGCCGCTCGCGAACGCGGCCGCGCTGTTCAACGCCGAGGCGCGGCGCTGGCGCTCGTCCTCGACGATCGCGGCCTTGAACGCGGCCATCTGGCTCGCGCGGAAGTCGGCGTCCAGCTCGGTGTGCGCGTCCATCGACGCGAGCCCCGCACGGTCTTCGCGCACGTTCGCGGCGAAGCAGCCCACGTCGCGGTTGAACGCCTCGCCGGCCTCCGCCCACGCCTCGCGCTTCACGTGCACGAGCCCCTGATACCAGGCCGCGGTGCAGTTGCGCTCGCTCGATAACGTCCAGGCGAGGCCCAGGTCCTCGAGCGCGGGCGCGACATCGCCCTGTTCGTACTCGATCACGCCGGCGAGCGTCAGGTTCTCCTGCGTCCGTCCGTGACGCTTGGACTCCTCGATGTCGGCTCTCGCGCGATCCAGGTGCTGCTGGACGCGCTCGTTGTACGCGCGCCAGTAGTAGCCCTCGACCTGCTTCGTCGAGTGCCAGCCGATCAGCGCCGTCGCCGCCGCGATCGCCTCGTCCGATCGGCCAAGCGCCGAGAGGCACGCCGTCCGTCCGAGCTGCGCGCTCTCGTGACGCGCCTGCAGCGCCAACGTCTCGTCGTAGTACGGCAGCGCGTCGCGGCAACTGCCGGCCGAATGCGTGATGACGGCCATGGCGTAGGTCACGGCCGCCGACTGCGGAAAGGCGGCGTACGCGGCCTTCGCGAGAGTGCGCTTCTCGCCGGTCGGGCCGTTCCCCTGTGGCATGTTGAGCCCGACGAAGAACGCGGCCTCGGCGAGATCCGGATGCTGCGTGTACAGCGTCCTCAGCGCGTCGACGCCGTGCGCGCCGCCACACGTGGCGCGCCGATACGCGAGCAGGGGCGGGTCGCCGGCCGGTGACGTCGTGTCCACCAGGACGGACGTGTCGCTCGCGCGATAGATTGGATTGCACCGGATCGACAGCGCGAGATAATCGCGCACCGGTGCGAACAGCGGCGTCTGTGCGAGCCACCGCAAATCCTCGTCAGCGGTGCCTCCCTCGTCGCGGTGCGCTTTGATGAAGTCGAGATAGCCGGCGTCGGACAGCCCCGTCGCGAACGGCAGCAGCGACGAGACACGTTTGAGGATGCGCGGCACGTCGTACTCGGCTGGCAGCGCCGCGCCGTCGGCTTCCAGCCGCGCGACCGACGTCGTCGTGTCGATCGTGAGCTCCTGCTCGCGGAGCACGATCAGCAGGTCCGCGTCGAATTGGCGCGCCACGGCCAGCGCGGCCGCCGGCCCCGTCAACAGCCCGGCGTAGATGTCGCGCGCCTCGACCAGACACGCGTAACAGCCCGCCAGCAAGCGGTCGTCCGCGCGCGCGAGGTCGGCCATCGCCAGCGCGCGCAGGTCGACGCGCGGCTTCTGCGGCCCGCAGCCCGCCAGCATCGCGCACGCCGCCGCCGCGACCCAGACTCGACGCATGCGGCGTTAGACACCGGACGGATGAAAACGGCTTACGGCTTACGGCTTACGGCTTACGGCTTACGGCTTACGGCTTACGGCTTACGGCTTACGGCTTACGGCTTACGAGGGATCATGGCTCGCGGCTCGAGGTTTGGGGAGTTCAGGAAGCCCGTAGCCCGTAGCCTGAAGCCGGCGTAGCGGCCGCCCTCGTGGCGGCCCGGCCCGCGCCCCACGGCCCAACCCAAGCCCCAAGCCTCGAGCCCAAGCCCCACGCCCCAAGCCCCAAGCCCCAAGCCCCAAGCCTAAGCCCTCCACTTGACATCCCAGTAATTTCCGTCCATCCTCCTCCGCGGAGGCTTCACTAGCATGACAAGTGAACACGGCCGCAAGGTCGAGCTGCTGCAGGGCACGCTGGACCTCATCGTCCTGCAGGCGCTGTCGACGATGGGCCCGCAGCATGCGTACGGGCTGGCGGCACGATTGGAACAGGTGGCGGAACATCCGCTGATGCTCAACCAGGGCACGCTCTATCCCGCGCTGGTCCGGCTCGAACAGAAAGGCTGGATCAAGGGCACCTGGCAGAAGACGGAGAACAATCGCGACGCGAAGTACTACGCGATCACCAAAGCTGGACAGAAATCGATCGCGAAGCAGTCCGAGCGCTGGTACCGGCTCGCCGGCCTCGTCGACAAGCTGTTCCTCAAGGAGTCCTGACATGGCCGGCCTCCGTCGTCTCTGGCGTCGACTCGTGCACGCGTTTCGGCCGTCGCGCGGCGACGCGGAAGCCACACGCGAGATCGCGTCCCACCTCGCGCTGATCGAGGACGAATATCGGCGCCGCGGGATGTCGCCGGCGGAGGCGCACACCGAAGCGCGCAAGGCCCTCGGCGGCGCGGAGCAGATCGAGATCGCACATCGCGACGCACGCGGCTTCCGCTGGCTCGACGAGTTGCGCGTCGACGTGCGCTACGCGATCCGGCGCTTGCGGCATCGTCCCGGTGCCAGCGTCCTCGCCGTGATCATGCTCGCTCTCGCCGTCGGACTATCGACCGCCATGTTCACGCTCGTCGACAAACTGCTCGTGCGGCCGGTGCCGTTTCCGCATCCGGAGCAGCTCGCGCAACTGGAAATGCAAGGCGAACACGGCGGTTGGATGAACGTGTTGCCCGACGTGCTGCGCGCGTGGCGCGACAGCGGCGTCATGACACGAGCCGAAGGCGCGACGACGGCGACGATCACGGTCGGTGTGGATGGCGACCCCATCGCCCGCGCCGGCGCGACGGTCTCGCCGGGCATGTTCGACATGCTCGGCATCAAGCCAATCACCGGCCGACTCCCCGGCGCGACCGATGACTATCGCGACGACGTTCTCATCTCGGAGACGTTGTGGCGAACGGTCTTTCACGCCGATCGCGACGTCATCGGGCGCCGAATCCAGATCGACGCCGCCAGCGCCATCGTCATCGGTGTCCTTCCGCGCTCGTTTCGTTTTCCCGAGTGGAACACCGACGTCTGGCACGTCACCGATTTCACGTCGCCGGGCGTCAGCGATCGTGCGCTGGCGTACGTCCGTTTTGCGCCGGACATTCCTCGATCGGACGCACTGCGCATCGCGGCCGACCGGGCACACGTCGCCGATCCCTCGACGGCCGGCCAGCATGCGGACCCGGTTTCGCTCGCCGGCTGGGCGCAGGACACGTACTACCGGCACGCCGTGCCATTTCTCGCCGGCGCCGTCGTCCTCGTCGCGATCGTCCTCTGCGCGAACGTCGGCAGCCTGCTGCTCACGCGGCTGCACGCACGACAGCGCGAGTTCGGCATGTGCACGGCGCTTGGTGCGTCGCGCGGACGATTGATGCGCCAGGCGCTCGTCGAGAGTGGCGTCATGGGTATCGCCGGTGCCGCGATCGGCACCGCGCTCGCATGGGCCCTGGTCACGATCGCCGCGTCCGTCCTACCGCGGCCCTTTCTCGAGCACACGCTCAATCCGCTCAGTGTGGACGCGCGCGCCCTCGTGGTGGCGGCTGTCGCGAGCCTTGTAGTCACACTCGGGGCCGGCCTGCTGCCGGCGTGGCTCGGCACGTCATCAGCGGCGCGGACGGACGATCGGCCAACGGAACGCGCGCATACGACGACGCGTCGAGGCCGCCTCGTCACGCGCGCACTACTGACGCTGGAAGTGGCGCTGGCGTGCGCGTTGTTGATCGGCTCGACCGTGCTCGCTCGATCGTTCGTCAATCTGTCGCGGATCAATCGCGGCTTCGATCCAACGGGCGTCGTGACGCTGTGGACATCGCTCGATCGGCAGGTCCTGCGCACGCCGGAAGATCGGCGAGCGGCGGCTAATGCGCTCGAGCGTCAGCTGCGCGCGTTGCCGGGCGTTCGGCAAGCGGCGTGGTCTGGCGGCGTGCCGCTGAGCGCGGGGCAGATCTCGTGGGGCGACTGGACATCCGATCGCACGGGTGCCGCACCGGTCAATCTTGCCATCGAGATGTTCGACGCCTCTGCGGACTATTTCGATTTGTACGGCATCCAGCTCCTCAAGGGCCGCCGCTTCCTGCCGTCGGACGGCGACGACGCGGCCATCATCGGCGAGCGAATCGCGACAACGCTGTGGCCGGATGCCAATCCGATTGGGCACTCTTTCAAGGGTGAGCATCAGTCGTACACGGTCATCGGCGTAGCCAACGAAACGCATCGCGCCGTCGTGGACGCCAGTCGCGACCTCGCGGACATGTATCGGCCATTGACGGGCGGCGGGAGCTACCTCAGTCTGCGTTGCGATCGTACCTGTCCGTCCGAAGGCGTAATCCGCCAGCGCGCATTGACGATTTCGGGGATCTACCTCGTGCAAGTCACTCGCCTCGACGACGCCTTCGCGCAGGATCTCGAGCAACCGCGTGCGGCCGCGGCGCTCGCGACGACATTCGCCGTTCTCGCGCTCCTTGCCGCCGCCGGCGGCCTTTTCGGCGTGCTCACCTACGCGGTGCAACAGCGACGGCGCGAGTTCGGCATCCGTGCATCGCTCGGCGCCACGCCGGCCAACATCGCGCGCGTCGTGTTTGCCGACGGTCTCCTTGTCGGCAGCGTCGGCCTCGCGCTCGGCGCGGTGCTCGCCCGCGTCCTCGCCGGGACGATCGCGTCGCTCCAGTACGGCGTCACGGCCTTCGATCCGCTCAGCTGGCTCGTCGTCATCGCGGCGCTTGGGATGACGATGGCCGTGGCGCTGTGGCAGCCGGCGCGCACGGCCGCCCGCACCGATCCGGCGCTGCTGCTTCGGGAGGACTGATGGCGCGTCTGCGACGGCTGTGGCTCCGACTGACACATGTGTTTCGGCCGTCGCGCGGCGACGCCGAGGTCGCGCGCGAGATCGCGTCGCATCTCGCGCTGCTCGAGGATGAATACCGCCGACGCGGGATGTCGCCGGAGGACGCCCACACCGAAGCACGCAAGGTGCTCGGCGGCATCGAGCAAGTCAGGCTCGCCCATCGCGACGCGCGCGGATTCCGCTGGCTCGACGAGCTGCGCGTCGACGTACGCTACGCGATCCGCGGGCTCCGGCGTCACCGACGCTCGACGATCGTCTCCGTCCTCATCCTCGCCGCCGCGGGCGTCGTCAACACGCTGGTCCTCGGCGTCGCTGACGGCGTGCTCTTCCGGCCGCTGCCGTATCGCGATCCGTCGCAAGTTCGCGTGATGCTCATGCGCGACGTCAAGTCCGGCGCTCGCTACACGCTGGTGCGCGGCGATCTTCTCGCGCTGCTGCGCACACCGACCGACGAGCTCAGCCGCGTCGGCGTCATCGATGATGGCGAGCGCATCACGATCGCGACGGCCGCCGGCACGCAGGACGTCGTCACTGCTGCCGTCACGCCGAGCTATTTCGATGTGCTTGGCATTCGGCCCTATCGAGGCCGGCTGCTCTCAGATGCCGACGTTGCTACGGGGCACGTGGCTCTCTTGTCGTACAGCGCGTGGCAACAGTACTTCGGTGGCGACGAGGAACTCATCGGACGAGTCGTCACGCTCGGCAACGCGAGCCTGCACGTCGTCGGGATCTTGCCGCCGCAGCTGTTCCTTCCGACGATTTTTGGCCAGAAGCCGGAGGTGTTCACGGCCGCAGCATGGCCGGCGCCGTCGAGTCGCAGTGGCGCGTTCTACCCCATCATTCGTCTCGCACCAGGCATCTCAGTCGAACGCACGCAGGCGCGGCTGGACGCGATGACGCTGGCGGGACTGCCGGCGGCGGACACGCAGAAGGCGCTGCCGGCGCTCGATCCACTGGAATCCGTCCTCTTCCGAGCCGGCCGGCCCATCATGCAATTGCTCGCGGCGGGCGCGCTCGTCTTCATGGTGCTCGCGTGCGTGAATCTCGCGAGCGTGTTCCTCGTGCGTAGTCATGGACGTGCGCGGGACGTCGGTCTGCGACTCGCGCTCGGCGCCAGCCGTCTGCGCGTCGTCAGGCCCGTGCTGGTAGAAGTCCTCGTCGTCACGTTGTCAGGAACGTTTCTCGCGCTGCTGATCGGATGGTCGACGTTCCCATCGCTGCTGAAGCAAGTGCCGTCGATCGCCTACAGCAACGCCCCGATCGGCATCGATCTTCGCGTCGTGCTGCTCACGATTGGCCTCGGTTTGATCACGGCCCTGCTCTTCACCTTCGTGCCGGCGTGGCGAGCGACACTGCGAGATGCACAGTCGCTCATTCGCACGGGCGCCGGCCAGGGTTCTGCGCCGTCGTGGCGACTCGGCCGGCCGCTCGTCGCATTGCAGGTCGCGCTCACGTTGCTGCTCGTCTTCGGCGCAGTGCTCACAGGCCGCGCATTCGTCGCGTTGCTGCAGACACCGCTGGGATTCGATCCACAAAACGTGGCTCGAATTGTGATCCGCCGGCCAGCCGGACCTGACGTCTTGGGTGTCTATCTTCGGCTGCTCGAGACGGTCGCGCGCCAACCAGACGTCGCCGCTGCTGGCGGTGCTTCGCAGATACCGCTTACGCGAAGCGCGCCCGATGAGGGTGTTCGATTGGCCGACGGCCAAGACAGAGTCGGCATCAGGCTCGTGCTACCAGGGTTCTTCGAGACCTTGCGAATTCCCGTCGTCGGCGGACGCCCGCTCACACTTGCTGACCTTCACGACGATCCAGACGCGGCGGTGCTCTCGGTGTCTGGTGCGCGGGCGCTATTCGGCCAGCGCGATCCGATCGGTGGCGTCTTCGACAACGGCCGCGGCCGCACGTTCCATGTCGTCGGCATCGTTCCGGATATCAAGCAAGCGCTGGACCAGGAGTTGAACGCAGAGGCATTCGCCATGCCGGCCGCAGATCGATTCGGAGCGCTCACGCTGTTCGCGCGCATGCGGACGTCGAACGACCATGCGCTCGTGAATCTCGCACACGCGATCGAGACCGAAGGCCTCGGTCCGAAGCCCGTTGTGACGTGGTGGTCGGATGCGATCGCCAACATATCGGATTTCCGCAACCCACGCTTCCAAACCACCGTCCTCGCCATCCTCGGCGGCGTCGCGCTCCTGCTCACCGCCTTCGGCATCGTCGGCGTGATCGGTTTCCTCGTCGTCAGCCGCACGCGCGAGCTGGCGATCCGCACGGCGATCGGCGCGACGCCCGAGTCCCTCACGCGCATGGTCGTGCGCCAGGGACTGGTCCCCGTCGTCGCAGGTCTCATCGCCGGTCTCATCGCGACACACTGGGCCGGCCGTCTCGCCGAGGCGCAGCTCTTCAAGGTCGACACGAAGGACATGACAACGATCGTGCTGACCGCAATTGTCGTGATCGTCACGACCGTGATCGCCGCCTACCTGCCGTCGCGGCGCGCCGCGCGCGTCAATCCGGTGGAAGTATTGAGAACCGAGTAGGGGCTTGTCCACCGTAGCCTTGGCGGAGGTGGACGGCTTACGGCTTACGGCTTACGAAGGTGGACTCGGGCTTGGGGCTTGGGGCTTGGGGCTTGAGGCTTGAGGCTTGCACAGCGCCGGGTCTGAAGACCCGGCCAATCATTTCGCTTCGGCGCGGTCGTAGACGCGGTTCGCGCCGATGGGGGCGTTCCGGGGCGCGCCGGCGACGCGGAGGATCACGAACAACCGCTGGCCGTCGTCGCTCAGGTAGTAGACCTCGGTCATCTTGAAGCCGAACGCGGCGTCGATGTCCTTGCGCAACTGCGAATCCCGCCACTGCACGCGCGCGTTGAACTCCGATCCGCCGAGCCGATAGTGCTGGCGGCTGCCGTCAGTGGGATACGTGCGTGACCGATCGATGTCGTCGATCATCGTCACCGCGTTGGACGCGACCTTCACATCCAGCGACTGCGGGACCTCGAGCAGATCGCGCATCAGGTCGCGCGACGCGCGCAGCGCGAGCGGCGACGGCCCGAACTCGGGCTGCCGCCCCTGATCGGGACCGCCCAGGCGATCGGCACCGCCGTCGTTCGGCGTCGGCCGCGGCGCCGCGGTGCGCGTGGACCGCGCCGGCGTGCCTTTGGGCCCCTGCTCCGGCTTCCCCGTCGCCACGTCGACGCTGTCGCCGGCGTTGTAGGTCCAGACGCCGACGAAGTCCTGAGGCCGATGCGCCGTCGTCTCGACCGATCCTGACGGCACGACCGCAGCAATGGTCTGCGCGCGCAGCGCCGCCGACGCGCCCGCGAGCGCCGCCGACATCCCGATTGCCGTCATCAATGGCCAACGCATACGCAACGAGCGGACCTGACCACCTCCGCCAAGGCTACGGTGGTTCGCCGAAGCCTTGCGCGAAGGCGAAAGGTCCGGCCCTCCGAAAAGCCTCGCCACGTCCATTTCGAAGTTCAAACGTCGAAGTTCGACGTTTGGAAATGCACGCTTGCTTTTGATCCCAAACCATACGCTAGCACGACGTCCAGCCGCGACAATACGCCGCACGTCGAGGCTGGCGCGCACACCGTACGATCGTCGCCATGAGACGTGCGGCGGCGGCATTCCTGCTGGGATTTTCACTGGCCTGCGGCCACGCGCCCTCCGCGCCAGCGGACGCGCGAATCTCGACGATCGGCCTCGACGGCCACGCGAACGCCACGCCGTCGCTGGCCGCGCGCGGTCAACGCCTCGTCCTGACGTGGACGGCGTCACAACCGGACGGAAGCGCCGCCGACGTCTTCGCGGCCGTGAGCCGCGACAGCGGCCGCACGTTCGACGCGCCGGTCCGCGTCAACGACCAGCCGGGCACGGCGCGCAACTCGGGCGAGCAGGCGCCGCGCGTGGCAATCGGCGACGACACGATCGCGGTCGTCTGGGCCGCGAAGCAGGGCTCGACGTCCGACGTCATGTACGCGCGATCGACCGACGGCGGCCGCACATTCTCGCGCGGCCAGGCGGTACATCGGTCCGGCCTCTCCGGCCTGCGCGGCTGGGCATCGATCGCCATCGACCGCGATCGCCGCATCCACGTGCTCTGGCTCGACGGCCGCAACGCGACAACCGCCGCGTCGACGCCGATGCAAATGCCCATGTCCCACGCTGCGCACGTGCACGGCGGCGATCACGCGATGAGCACATCGTCGCCGCGTCAGGATCTGTTTCACGCGACGATCGATCTCGATGGCCGCATCAGCGAACAGCTCGTCGCCGCGGATGTCTGCTTCTGCTGCAAGACCGCCGTCGTGCCGCGGCCGGATGGATCGACGTTCGTCGCCTGGCGGCATATCTTTCCCGGCTCTGCACGCGACATTGGCTCCGCGCTGCTGTCACCGACGAATGATGCACCTGCGACCATCGCGCGCGTCAGCGAGGATCACTGGCACCTCGAGGCGTGCCCGGACGATGGCCCGGCGGCCGTCGTCGATCGCACCGGCGGCGTGCACATCGCGTGGCCGACGCTCGTCGGCGGGCACAAAGCCATCTTCTACGCGTACGCCGCGGACGGCCGGACGTTCTCGGCGCGCGAACGCGTGGACGCGGACGATGAGATCGACGCCAATCATCCGCAGATCGCGCTTACTGCAGACGGACGCGTCGTGGTGCTGTGGGACGAGGCGACGAGCGGCGGCACGGCCGTGCTCGCGCGCGGCAAGCGTCTCGACACGAATCGATGGGACCGTCAGACGTCGATCGCCGGTGACGGCGACAATCGCTATCCGGCTGCCACCGCCAGCGACGCCGGAGTCATCGTCGCGTGGACGCAGAAGGCCGCATCCGGATCGCGAATCGCGGTGGAGACGATGACGTCGTTCTAGCCCGGCGGCTACGTCTTTCTTGCCTCTGCCCTCTCCAACTGCTCGCGCTCGGCATCCGGCATGCCGTATGTGTGCTCGGCCGATGGATACACGCCGCTGCGAACGTCCGATGCGTAGGCCTCGATCGCCGATCGAATCGTCGACGCCAGGTTTGCGTACGTCTTGACGAAGCGCGGCGCCGGTCCTTCGGACAGACCCAGCAGATCGTGCCAGACGAGCACCTGTCCCGAGCACTCGGCGCCGGCGCCGATGCCGATCGTCGGGATCTTCACCGACTCCGTGACACGCGCGGCGACGACGGACGGAATCGCCTCGAGCACGATCGAGAAACATCCCGCGCGCTCGAGCGCGACCGCCTCGTCGATCAGTCGCTTCGCCGCCGCCGCCGTCCGTCCCTGCGCGCGATAGCCGCCGAGCTTCGTGGCCGACTGCGGCGTCAGGCCGAGATGTCCCATCACCGGAATGCCGGCATCGACGATGCCGCCGATCCGCGTCAGCGTGCGTCCGGCGCCCTCGAGCTTCACCGCGTCCGCGCCCGCCTCTTTCGCGAACCGGATCGCGTTGGCGACGGCTTCGTCCTCAGAGACCTGATACGACCCGAACGGCATGTCGGCGACGACGAACGCATTCGGTGCGCCGCGACGCACGCCGCGCGCGAACACGATCATCTCGTCCATCGTGACCGGCACCGTCGACGCGCCGCCGAGCACGGTCGTGCCCGCGGAATCCCCGACGAGGATGAGATCCACGCCCGCCTCATCCGCCAGCCGCGCGCTCGGCGCGTCGTACGCCGTCACCATGACGATGCGCCGACGCTGGGCGCGCATGGAAAGCAGATCGGGGAGCGTGAGCTTAGGGCGAAGCATGAATGGTGGTTCTAGGTTCCGAGGTTCTGGGTTCTGGGTTCTGGGTTCTAGGTTCTGGTTCTCGGTTCGATGTCCCGATGATCCGATGTCCCGATGACCAGATGATCCGATGGTCAGATTCCTGCCGCTTGTGGCCGCTTCAGAGGCACATTATCGATCAGCCGCGTGTCGCCGGCTCGGGCGGCGATCACGAGCGTGGGGTCGCCGTCGAGCTCGGCGATCGCGACGTACTCGACGTCGAGATCGCCCAGCTCCGCGCGCGCCGCGGCCACCGGATCCTCGCCGCGCTTCGATGCGGCCACGCCTGCCTTCAGCGCGCGCGGGATCGCCAGCGCGCGCGTCTTCTCCGCCGGGGACAGACGCGCGTTGCGCGACGACAGCGCGAGCCCTTGCGGATCGCGCATCGTCGGCACGACGCGCACGTCGAGATCGAGATCCAGGTCGCGCACGACCTGCTTGATGACCGCGACCTGCTGCGCGTCCTTCTGGCCGAAGTACGCGACGTGCGGCGCGACCATGTGGAACAGCTTGAGACACACGAGCGCAACGCCGTCGAAATGCCCCGGGCGATGATCGCCCTCGAACCCGACCGCCGCGCCGGCGACGTGCACGAACGTCGCGTGCTCCGGCCGATAGACGTCCGCCGCGCGCGGCACGAAGAAGACGTCGACGCCGGCCTCCGCCGCCATCTCGCCGTCCTTGTCCTCCTGCCGCGGATACGCCGCGAGATCCGCCGGATCGTTGAACTGCTTCGGGTTGACGAAGACGGTGGCGACGACGACGTCGGATTCCAGGCGCGCGAGACGGAACAACGCCACGTGCCCCGCGTGCAGCGCGCCCATCGTCGGCACGAAGCCGATGCGGCGGCCGGCCGCGCGCGATTGGGACAGCGCGGCACGCAGCTCGCGAACGGTCCACACCCACCTCATGGCCGCGTCGCCTCCGCCAGCGCGCGATAGAGCGGCTCGAGATCCGGCAGCTCGCGACGGAGCGCCGCGAGGTGCGCGTCCACCGTCGCCCAGTCACCACGCGCGATCGGTCCGGTCAAATCGAAGCGGTTGTCGATCGTTCGCTGCATCAAGGGAATCAGAGCCTCCGCCGGCGCGCCCGCGGCCTCGACCGCGCGCGCCGCCGCACGATAGAGCGTCACGAGGAAGTTCGACGCGATCGACGCGCCCGCATGGTAGAGCGCGCGGCGATCGTCGGCGAGATCGAACGGCCGCAACCCCAGCACCGACGCGAGCTCGCGGCCGGAGGCGCGCGCCTCTTCAGTCTCGGCCGTGACCGCCGCCCACGCGCCGTCGAGCTGCCCGGGCCCGCGCGCGCGCGTGAGCGTCTGCAGCGGATGCACGCTGAAGCGCCTCGTGTGCGGTGCGAGGTGTGATAGCGGCGTCGCGCCGCTGACGTGCGCGACCCATGGTCCGACTGGCACGGCCGACGCGACCTCCGCGATCGCACGATCGGGCACGCACAGAAGCACGAGACTCGCGCGATCGACGCTCTCGACGAGGCGATCGCGCGCCGCCAGGCGTGCCGCGATCGCGCCGCCGGCACGGCCGCGGCCGATCACGCAAACGCGAGCGACGGCGTCGGACACAGTCATGACACTGGCCATGATTTCACCATAAACGACCGCGCGGACGCCGCCGACCGCGTGATTGCGCGCGCTAGCGGCGTCCGCTATGCTGGCTCGGGAGCCAATTAGCCCGCCGCCGCTGGTATCGTTCAGGACGACCGAGCGTCGCTCGATCCCCCTCTCGTTCCCGCAGCAGTTCGTGGATGGTCCACAGGGTTGGTTCGCCGCACGCCGCTCCGCGCGGTACGCCCGCAA
>CAZNMF010000080.1:0-7039 GCA_964573795.1 uncultured Solibacteraceae bacterium | reverse complement strand
GGGCGTCCTCAAGGGCAAGCCAGTGCCGGTGGCCGTGCAATTGGAGTTCGACTATCGACTTCGCTGAAGATTGATTCGCGGTTCTGAGGTTCTGGGGTTCTGAGGTTCTGGGGTTCCGAGGTTCGGGTTCTGAGGTTCCAGTGTTCTGAGGTTCGGAGATGTCGGAGTTGCGAGCGCGCAAGAACCGCGGAACCCGAACCCGCGGAACTCCAGAGCCCTGGAACCCGAACCCTGGAACTCGAACCCCGGAACCCCAGAACCCTGGAACCCCAGAACCCCCGCTAGAATGCCGCGATGCACTCCCGCGTCGCCGCCACGTGCGTGGCCCTGCTCTGTCTCGTTCTCACTGCGGCGGTCGCATACGCGCAGTCGCCGTCATCGAGCGCGTCAGCGCCGGACGTCCTTCGCGTCACGTCGTACGCGGACGACGGCGCTGAAGGCACGTTGCGATGGGCGATCGAGAGGAGCAACGCGTCGCCTGGACGCTATCGCATCGAGATCCTGCCGATCGGCCGCGCGCCGTACGTCATCACGTTGAACTCGGAGCTGCCGGCGATCAAGGGGCCGGTGCAGATCGAAGGCGCGGCGTGGAAGGCGACCGGCGACTACGTCGCGATCGACGGATCCGGCTACATCACGACGCCCGGCTCGCAGGCGTGTCCAGGCGCGGTGGCCGGCCAGTACGGCACGAACGTCCGCACGACGACGAGTCCCGGCCTGCGTTTCGTCGACACGACCGGCGTCGAAATCAGCGGGCTCGAGATTCGCCGCTTCTGCATCGGCATCCTGCTCCATCGCACGAGCGGCGCGGTCATTCACGACAATCGCCTCGTCGCCAATCGCGGCGGCGCGGGCGTGATGCTGACGGGCGACGATGGCCAGGGCAATCCGACGGCGACGACGACGATGCACAACCGCATCGTGCGGAACGACTTTCTCGACAACGGCGACGGCCTCGAGCTGACGCGCGGCGCCGCGTTCAACCTCGTCGCGGACAACGTCTTTCGATCGACCTCAGCCAACCCCGAGCCGTCGCAGGGCATCGAGATCCTGCGCGGCAACGACAACGTCGTCGCGCACAACCGCTTCGAGGGCTATTCGGACGGCCTGCAGATCAACTGGGGCGATCGGAACTACATCACGGGCAATACGTTCACGAACAACACGTTCGGGCTCAGCCTCACGGGTGTGGGCAACGTGATCGACGGCAACACGATCACGGGCAACGCCGTCGGCGTCGCGGTACGGCCGGCCGCGTCGTCGACGATCGTGCGCGTGACGCGCAACGCGATCGTCGACAACGGCAAGGCGATCGCGCGCTGCGAAGCGGGCGGCAGCTGCGATCCGCAGATCGTCAAAGGCGGGATCGTGTTCGGGCTTCCAGGCGGCGAGCACGCGGAGTACGTGGGATCGCGCGGGGGCGGCGTCACGCCGAATCCCGCGACGCTGCAGCACATCTGCCCGCACGAGGCCCCGAGCTGCCAGCCGATGCCGAACGACGGCCTCGCGGCCCCGACGATCACCGCGGTGCGATGGAGCGGCACGCGACTCGTCGTGGAGGGGCGCGTCACGGGCGCGCCGACGAGCCGGTATCTGATTGAGATCTTCGGCAACGCACGAGCCGGCGCGGCCGAAGGCGAACGCTTTCTCGGCGACGGCGACGTCCATACGGACGCAGCCGGCACCGGAGTCTTCACGTTGACGATCGAGGACGCGGGTGCGGCGTCGCGCCCCGCGTCGATCACGGCGACTGCGACGTCCCCCGACGGGTCGACGTCGCCGTTCAGCCGCGCTGCGCGCTAGACCGTGCGCACGTTCTCGGCGCGCGGGCCCTTCGGCCCCTGGCCGGGCTCGAACGTGACCGCCTGCCCTTCCCGCAACGATCGGAACGACTCGCACGCCGACTGATGGAAGAAGTACTCGCGCCCGCTCTCGTCCGCGACGAATCCGAAGCCCTTGTCCGCAACCAACCGCTTGATCTTGCCATTCACCGCTGCCATGTGACCTCCAGGACTGTCCGGGCTCTGAAGCTGTGCTGTGCGACTGTGTGGGGAGCGGCGAACCAGCGTGATAGGGGTGTCGGGCTCAGCTCGGAGACGCGGACAGACAAGGCGGACAGTATAGATCGCTCGCGCACCTCTCCGGCCCCGCGGCTGCTGTCAGCCAGGTTCGATGGCACCATAGCGGTGCGTCAACCGCATGACCGGTCCGGAGACACGGCAAGCGCCGTTTTTGTCGCTCGGGCGCAGCCGCTTGGCGCGCCGCGGCATCGCGGCGGCCCTCCTCGGCCTGACGAATCGTCATCGTCTACGGACGATCGCGCGGGCCCGGGCTCTGGGCGGATGACTTCCAGCGGATCGAGGGTGCCTATCACGCCACCACCGCCGATCGCCGGAACCCGCTTCGCCACGGCCACTTCTACCGGCCGCTCGGCGGCGTGTACTTCGACGCCGCGGTCACGGTGTGCGGCTGGTCGGCGCCGTCCTTCCACGCGCTGAGCCTCGCCGGGCACTGGCTCACGAGCCTAGCCGTCTGCGCGCTCGTGGCCGCGGTGGTGGAGTCGTTCCCCGCCGGTCTGCTGGCCGGAGTACTGTTCGCCGCGCAGCCGGGACCGGTCGAGGCGGTCGCCTGGATCTCCGCCGTCAGCGAGGTACAGGCCACGCTCGCCAGCGTCATCGCCGTCTGGCTCTTCAATCGAGCCGAGCGTGGCGGCTCGCGCGGCGCATACGGCGCGTCGGTCGGCGCGTTCATCGTGGCGCTGCTGACGCACGAATCCGCGATCGTCGCGCTTCCGCTAATGGCATTCCTGCCGCTTGCCGGCGACGCGCAACCGGCCGCGTGCGGGCGCGCCTCCGGCGATTGACGCAATACATCATCTTCACCGCGATGGTCGCGCTGGCGCCGTTCAGCCTGTTCCGCTTCGGGCTGCCGTCGCGATATCTCTATCTGTCGGCGGCGGGGTTCGCGTCGGCGCACTCGGCCTCGCGCTCTGGGCGCTCGTCACTGCGGGCGCCGTTCGTGCGCGGCGCCGCCTTCACGGTCCGCAACGTCGGCGTCAGCGCGGTCGCCAGCCGTCCGTTCGACGCCTGCGCCGCCGAACTCCGCGCGATCGATCCCGCATCCCGCTTCAGGCGCCACGTTTACCGTGCGCGCGCCGCCGGCGGCCGTCCGCGAAGAGCTCGTCGAATCGCCGCTGCGGTGGACGTATCGGGATCCGAGTCTGCGCGTCCAGCTCCGGCCCGCCGCCGAGCAATAGACCGGTCGAATACGTCCGCGGCTGGCATCACCGCGGTAATCCTGCTAATCTTTTCCACGTCCTTGGCATGGCACGCCTTCTAGTCGTGCAGCCGTCGCCAAAGCGCGTCGCAACCACGGTCGACGTGCATCCTTCCGGCCCACTCTACACCGAGGAGGACGAACGTGGTTTCGGCCGAACCATGGCGCCGGCTCCAACCGCCTCGCCTGAAAACGTAAGCTGTCACTTCCCGAGTCGCGTGGTATTACGCACGGCGCGCGCGTGCTCACTCGGCACCAGCCCATCGCCATCTTCGCTCCCGACGGATGGCCACCGCCTGAGCCGTGAGCTATAACCACTCGGCGATCGTCGTCAGAATCAAGGCTTCTCTACAGCTCAAGCCTACAATGACGATACGCGATCTCGCGGCCACGCTCGGCATCCATCGTCAGACTGTCCTTCGCACGCTCAAGTCGGAAGTTGGAGTGTCGTTCGAAGAATTCAAGGCAGCATCCGTCGATCGTCTACTAGCCGAAATCACGACAAGTGACGCAATCGTCTCTCGCAAACAACTGGCAGCTCGACTTGGCTGCTCAAGAGCCACATTGAATCGGTGGCTCAAACGTTCGCGGCCTTCGGACAGGCGCGGCTCTCTTCGGCACAGGGACGCGTGACCCGGCCGTCTTCGCGGGCGCCAACGGCCAAAATGTCGCACGATGAGTCACTTTGCGTCACCATGGTCCATAGCCTGATTGTATTCTCCCAGCGCCCCCCACAGGAGAACCATCATGCGGCAAACGACCGCTCTTGTGGCATTCGCGCTGTTGGCTCTGCTGAGCCGAGGCACGCGATCGAACAGCCACGACCTTCGGTGATCGCCATGATTTTCGAGCCTTGGCCGCGCTTCGTGGACCCAACGGCGGGCGGCCCTTTTTCGCGTTGCTGAACGTCGCATCGATGGCGTCCTCGCGTCGATTCGCCGTCGGCGCGCGACGCCTCTGTCAGATTGCACGCCCACGGCGCGTAGCGCGCCGTGGGCGTGCGCCATTGCTGAAAGCACCGATGACAGATTTGGCACGGAGGAAACGTGCGCGGCAGATCCCTCCAGATGGCGCCGGACCGCAGAACCCACAAGACCCGTTCGAACACCTGGCGTGTGTCGCACCACGGCCGGCCCTCGTCGTCGGCGTGCCGCGGCGGCGGCTAGAAGAGGCGGGCGAGGGGGCGACCTGTTGCCATCGTTCGTCCGTCAGTTCCATATCCGTTGGTACGACGCACGGGCTTAAACCGCTTGTGAGACTGCTTATAAGTCATGCCGTCGCGCTATGCCTACGGCACCGCCTATTTTGGCCCGAAGGAGGATCTATGCGTTCAACTCTGTCTACCCATCTCCTGTTCATGGTCGTATTGGCATTTACTATGGCAACGCCATCCGCAGCCCTAATCCCAGAAGGCACTTGAATTGACGTTCGAGCTGTACTTTACTGACGCCATGGCGAAACCATACGACGTGGCGTTTCGTGGGCGCGCTGTCGCCGCGTACGAAGCCGGCGAAGGCGGATACCACGAGCTCGCCGACGTGTTCGGCGTCGGATATCGCACGCTGCAGCGCTGGGTCGCGCAATACCGGACGACCGAATCGATCGAACCCCGACCACGCGGTGGCGGCTGGCAATCGCCGATTGAAATCATCGTGTTGCACGCCGTCGTTCGCGAGCGGCCTGATGGGACGAGCGACGAATTGTGTCGCGAATACAACCGGCGGGTCGATCGCGCGGAACGGACCAACCCGACGAGCTTTCGGCGGGCGATGAAGCGCGAAGGGTACGTCCTTAAAAAAAACGGCGGCGTCCGAGTGAATGTGACCGACCCGACGTTCATGCGAAACGCGAGGCATTTCTCGCGTGGCGCGCGACCATTGACCCGCGACGTCTGGTTCCCATCGATGAAGCGGGCGTGAATATCGCGATGGGCCGGTCGCATGCGTGGGTCAAGCGAGGCGAAGAATACGTGGAATCGCGGCCGATGAATTGGGGCGATAACCTGACCTTGATCGGGGCGATGCGCGCCGATCGCTGGCTGACGCTCGGGATGTGTTGGCGCGGGGTCACCTACGCGAGTTTCGAAGCATGGGTGCGGACCCGTTTGGCCCCACGACTCCGTCGGGGCGACATCGTGCTGCTGGACAACCTCAACGCGCATAAATCGCCGACGGTCCGACAGCTGATCGAGGCACGCGGCGCCACGATCCGCTTTCTGCCGCCGTACTCGCATGACTTCAACCCGATCGAACCCGCGTGGGGGTTGATCAAGAAGCGCATCCGTAAACACGCGCCGCGGACGGCCGGCGCGCTGCGCCAGGTCGCGCGCGCCGCACGCCACGTCGTCCGTCCACGCCATTGTCGGCAATGGTTTCGTCACGCTGGGTACGTCAATTCAAGTGCCCACCGGGATTAGCCAACACGCTATATGTAACCACCTATGGTGCAGCCTGCGACGGAAGCACTGTCGACACGATCTATATCCAGAATACAATAGACGCGGCCGGCCCAGGCGACAGCGTCGTATTTCCAAGTGGGACATGCGTCTACGATGACAACCTGAATATCAATGGGAAGTCGACGATATGGCTCGTCGGATCGGGCATGAACTCAACGATACTCAAGGCTATCGATCCCGCACACAGCGCCATAAGAATAACAAATAGCAGCGGCATATCGATTCATGATCTTGAAATCTGGTCAGCAAACTCGACAGGCCGATCAGGCGACGACGCACACGCTGGTGGCGTTTGGGTCAGCAATGGCTACAATGTCAACTTCAGTGGTATTCGAGTTCACTATACATCGGCGGCGGGCATAGTCATTGAAGGCTCACAAAATGTCGGCGTATATGACTCTGAATTTATCGACACGTGGGCCGATGGTGTGCATGTGGCCGGGCGCAACGTCGGGGCCAACGTCAGCGTGACGATTCAGAATAACTACGCGTGGGGAACAGGCGACGACTCGTTCTCATGCGTCGGATACACCGACCTGAATCAATACGTTGGCTTTTACAACAACGAGAGCCATCTGTCTGGTGCCAGCGGTATTACCGTCGAGGCGTGCCAGTATGTAGAAGTATTTAATAATTCAATCGCTGACAGCATGCAGCCAGGCGTCAGGGTCGGAACCAGCGACTATTGGGAGTCGTGGTTTACTTCGGACGTCGACGTGCGTTGGAACGAACTATACAGGAACGGCTACGGCAGCAGCGGAAAAGGCGCCGTTCATGTGTTCACCGAAGGTGTCTATAACGTTACTTATATACATGTTAGAGACAACTACATCGAAGATCCATACCAAGGCATAGCCGTCAGCTTTAGCGGCGGAGGTGGCGGGTACGTGCACGACTCGCAAAATCAAAATAACACGATATCTGGAAGCGGCGTGGCATGCTCGTCGATTGTCGGAAGCGTGACAACGATAACGGTGTCAGGCAATAGTGGATGCGTGTAGGCGAGAAAACGGTGAACGCCTGAAGGTTGACACAGGCGACACCCGATTTGCCTCGTCTGTCACGTTCCGAATTAGTACTACTTTGTCAGATCCTTCGAAGGCCTTGTACCGGCGCGGCGTCGTGAGTACGCTGCGGCTCGGTGCTGCCTGCGAATGCCCCCGCGTGGATCGATCGGCTGCTGACGTGGCTCGAGCCGTTTGAAAGCGCCTTCGGCCACGTCGCGCAGCGCGGGGCGTTTCGGCGGTACCTGCTCGGGTTGCTCAGCGACAGTCCGCGGAAGTCGATGAGCGCGATGCTGGCGCG
>CAZNMF010000079.1:0-5725 GCA_964573795.1 uncultured Solibacteraceae bacterium | reverse complement strand
GCCGGCACGCGGCCGTAGATCTGCGTCTCGTACAGCTTCAGCATCTCGGCGCGCCGCTCGCGCCACATTGCCGCGCTCGTCACCGTGCGCCCGTCGGCCATGGTCAACGGATCGGACAGCGTGTACGGCGCGACCTTGCTCTCGTCGTAGTTCGAGATGTGCCCGGTCTTCAGCGCGCGGCGAAGCTGGTTGCCGTTCGCGTCCGTCCCGAGGTTGACGGCATTCGGATCGGCCGGCGCCGGCGCATTCTGCGCAGAGACGACGACCCCGAGGACGAGCACGCCGGCGAGCGTCTTCATCACCATGCATCGATCTCCTGGAAGCGAGTGATAGAGAATACTCGACGCGTCCCCCCGCGTCACCAGGAGCGCGTCCATGTCGCAGCCCGGCAGCATGTTCGACTTCGTCAACCAGTACTTCGATCGCGCGGCCGCGGGCACGCCGTATCCCAAAGGCCTGCTCGACGTCATCAAGGCGTGCAACAGCATCTACCGCTTCTCGTTCCCCGTCCGGCGGCCGGACGGCACGTTCGAGACAATCACCGCGTGGCGCGTGGAGCACAGCCACCACAAGATGCCGACCAAGGGCGGCATCCGGTACGCGCCGTTCGTGGATGAAGAAGAAGTCAAAGCGCTCGCCGCGCTGATGACGTACAAGTGCGCGATCGTCGATCTGCCGTTCGGCGGCGCGAAAGGCGCGGTGCAGATCGATCCGAAGCGCTATCAGCTCGACGAGCTCGAGCGGATCACGCGGCGCTACACGCACGAGCTGATCCGCAAGAACTTCATCGGCCCCGGCACCGACGTGCCCGCGCCCGACTACGGCACGAGCGAGCGCGAGATGGCGTGGATCGTCGACACGTACCTCGCGCTCAATCCCGGCGCGCTCGACGGGCTCGGCTGCGTCACGGGCAAGCCGATCGCCGAGGGCGGCGTGCGCGGCCGCCGCGAAGCGACGGGACGCGGGCTGTACTTCGCGCTGCGCGAAGCGTGCAACGTCGCGGAGGACATGCGCGCGCTCGGCCTCTCGCCCGGCCTCGACGGCAAGCGCGTGATCGTGCAGGGCCTCGGCAACGTCGGCTATCACGCCGCGAAGTTCTGCCGCGAAGGCGGCGCGATCATCGTGGCGATCGCGGAGTACGACGGCGCGATCGCCAATCCGAAGGGCCTCGATCCCGACGAAGTCGCCGCGCATCGCCGCAACCGCGGCTCGATCCTCGGCTTCCCCGGCGCGCGCGACATCACGCCGACGGCCGCGGCGCTCGAGCTCGACGCGGACATCCTGATTCCCGCCGCGCTCGAGAACGTGCTGACGAAGGACAACGCGCCGCGCATCAAGGCGCGCGTCATCCTCGAAGGCGCCAACGGCCCGACGACGCCGGACGCGGAGACGATCTTTCGGGAGCGCGGCCTGCTCGTCATCCCCGACGTCTATGCGAACGCGGGCGGCGTGACGGTGTCCTACTTCGAATGGCTGAAGAATCTCTCGCACGTGCGCTTCGGCCGGCTCGAGAAGCGCCTGGAAGAAGCCGACGAGGCGCGCTTCGTCCGCGCGCTCGAGATGCTGACGGGCAAGACGTTGTCCGACGACGAACGGCGCATGCTCGTGCACGGCGCGGACGAGCAGGACATCGTCAACTCCGGGCTGGAGGAGACGATGGTCGTCGGGTATCAGGGCATTCGAGAGGCGTTCAAGCAGAATCCCGATCTCGGCGATCTGCGCGCGGCCGCGTTCCGCACGGCGATCGACAAGATCGCGCGGTCGTATCTGGACCTCGGCGTGTTTCCGTAGGACGGCGGGGCGGCCACAGGGGGCCGCCCCTACATTTCTTCCGCGCGCTCCAGCGCGTGGCGCGCGGCGATCTGCGCGCGACGGCGGCGGCGCAGCAGCTCGGCGTAGACGTCCTGCTTGAGCAGCTTGAAGTTCGGCCGCGCGGGGACCGCGGCGTGGCGCACCGGCGTCGGCGCCGTCGGCTCGGCCGCGGGCAGCAGGTCGAGCTGGCGGGCAAGGTTTCCGTCGAATCGGTTCATGTCGAGCCTCCTTGCCGAGGATACGAACCGGGTGTGACAAACCCGGTCATCCCCCTTCTGTGCAAGGGCCGTTCCCTGTCCGTGGCGTCCGGCAGGCCGCGCCAACGGGCTCCAGCCGGCCCTGCCGCTATAATTTCCCGGTCCCGGCCTGGGAATTTCCGGTCATCCGGCAGCATGCGCAACGCGGAAGTCATTCGGCAGTGGCAGATCCTCAGGGAGATCGAGGCCCGTCGCACGGGCGTCACGATCCACGAGCTGGCAACGCAGGTGCGGGTGTCGACCCGCACGATTCGCCGCGACCTGCAGGCCCTGCAGGAGGCGGGATTCGCGGTCTACGACGAGGGCGAGGAGAACGAGACGAAGCGGTGGCGGCTGGACGCGGCGCCGTTTCGCGCAGTCCAGGAAGGCCTGACCGTGGCGGACGTAGCCGCGCTGTACCTGAGCCGGGCGGTCGTCGAAGGCCTGTCCGGATGGCCGCTCGCCGACGAGCTGAAGGCGGCGTTCGCGAAGATCGAGCACGCGCTCAATCCGCGCATGCGCGAGTTCCTGTCGACGCTGCCGCACGTGATCTCCGCCAAGACCGGACCGCGCGCGCACGCCGCGGTGTCCACGGCGCTGGTCGACGTCACGCGCCGCCTGCTCGACGCCGCGCGCGATCGGCGCATCGTCGAGATGCGCTACTTCTCGGCGGCGAGCAATCGATCGAAGTCGTACGTCGTGCATCCGTACCGGCTCGCGCTGGCCAACGGCGGCTTGTATCTCGTCGCTTGGGTCCCGCAGTACGACGAGTTCCGCACGTTCGCGGCCGAGCGCATCGAACGCCTGTCGGTCGGCGAAGACACCTTCAAGAAGACGCGCGAGCTGCCGGCCGATCTGTTTCGATCGTCGATGGGCGTCTTCTGGGGCGAGCCGGAGCGCGTCGAGATCGTCTTCGCGCCGCGCGTGGCGCTCGTCGTGCGCGGACGCGTCTGGCACGAGTCGCAGCAGATCGACGATCTGCCCGACGGCGGCGTCCGGCTCACGTTACACGTGTGTAACGACTCGGCGCTGCGCAGCTGGGTGCTGGGCTTCGGATCGGCCGCGAAAGTCGTGCAGCCCGCGTCGCTCGCCAAGGCCATCGCCGACGAATGCCGCGAGGCGGCTGCGATGTATTAGTACGGGCGGCGACGGGGGCCGCCCGATCGCCATCGTCGACACCACCCCGTCGCTAACATCCACCGGCCACGCGCCGTCCTTCTCATGTGCGCACGATTCGTGCGGCGGCACGTCAACCGTCCGGCAGTCGACACCGTCTAAGTTCCCGGGCCACGCAACTTCGGTCCTTCATCCGGGTTCGGTTTCACGGAACGCGCGTCGCGGTGGCACGCGCAAGGGAGGCGTCGCTCGTGGGCAAGTGGATCGGCACGGTGGTCGTGTGCCTGGGATGCGCCGTTGTGGGCGCGACGCGGGTATCCGGCATCGCCGCGCCTCCGGCGCCGGCCGCGGCAGTCGCCACGCTCGACGCGCTCGCCATCGCCGCGGGCGCGGGCACCGTGAAAGTCGACGGTGATCTCTCCGATGCGGTCTGGACGCAGGCGTCCAGCGTTTCCGAATTCCGCCAGCGCGATCCGCACGAGGGCGCGCCCGCGACACACGGCACATCCGTCCAGGTCGTCTTTGACGCCACCGCGCTCTACATCGCCGTCCGCGCCACCGAGCCCGATCCGCGCACGCTCGTCGGCCTGCTCACGAGGCGCGACGACGTGTCGCCCTCGGACTGGCTGTCGGTGCTGATCGATTCCTTCCACGATCGCCGCACGGCGTTCGAGTTCGGCGTCAACGTCGCAGGCGTGAAGTACGACCGCTACTGGTACAACGACACGAACAGCGACGACAGTTGGGACGCGGTGTGGGACGTCGCCGCACGGCGCACAGCGACCGGCTGGGAGGCCGAGTATCGCATTCCCTTCTCGCAACTGCGCTTCCGCGGCGGCCGCACCGACGCGCTCGGCTTCGCGACGATGCGCACGATCGCGCATCTGCAGGAGACGTCGACGTGGCCGCTGCTCGCGCGCAGCGCGAGCGGGTTCGTGTCGTCGTTCGGCGAGCTGCGCGGCGTGCAGCGCAGCGGCCCGCAGAAGCGCCTCGAGCTGATGCCGTTCGTCGTCGCCAACGTGCAGACCTCGCCCGTCGCGTCCGGCGATCCGCTGCGTCGCTCGCCGGATCCCGGCGCGGCGATGGGCCTCGACATGAAATATCAGGTCGCGCCGGGCCTCACGCTCACCGGCACCGTCAATCCCGACTTCGGCCAGGTCGAGGCCGATCCGGCGGTCGTCAATCTCAGCGGATTCGAGACGTTCTTCTCCGAGCGCCGGCCGTTCTTCGTCGAGGGCTCCGGGAACCTGTCGTTCAACAACCTGTTCTATTCACGGCGCATCGGCCGATCGCCGCAGGGATCGCCCGACGTGCCCGACGGCGGCTTCGAGACGCAGCCGGCGAACACGACGATCCTCGCGGCCGCGAAGCTGACGGGCAAGGTCGGCAAGTTCGCCATTGGCGGTCTGCACGCGGTCACCTCCTCGGAGGACGCGCGCGTGGCCGGCGGTCCGTCGTCGGCGATCACGCGCACGCCGGTCGAGCCGGTGACGAACTACTCGGTCGGCCGCGTGAGCCGCGAGTTCGCCAACAACTCGCGCCTCAGCGTGATGATGACGAGCACGCGGCGATCGCTCAGCCCGGAGCTGTCGTTCCTGCCGAAGTCCGCGTTCGTCGGCGACGTCGACGGCGACTGGCGGTTCGGCCACGGCCGCTACAGCCTCCAGGGCTCCTGGAGCGGCAGCACCGTGCACGGATCCGCCGAGGCGATCGATCGGCTGCAGACGAGCACGGTCCACAGCCTGCAGCGGCCGGACGCGAAGGCGCTGACCTACGATCCGCTGCGCACGTCGCTGCAAGGGCACGCCGGCGAGATCAGCATCGGCAAGATCAGCGGGACGAAGACGCTGTTCAACGTCAACACCGGCTATCGCTCGCCGGGCTTCGAGATCAACGACCTCGGCTTCAGCTCGCGATCCGATCAGATCTGGCAGAACGCGTGGTTCCAGGTGCGCAGCGACGTGCCGAAGGGCCGCGTCAAGCGCAAGAACATCAACTTCAACCAGTGGGCGGGCTGGAACTTCGACGGCGACTGGCTCGATCGCGGCGGCAACATCAACTCGCACTGGACGTTCTCGAACAACTGGTCGATCGGATCGGGCATCAACGTCAACGGCACGACGTTCGACGATCGGCGCACGCGCGGCGGGCCCGGGGCGCTCGTGCCGGGCAACGTCAACGGCTGGGGCTACGTGAACACGAACGACCACAAGATCGTCGCGTTCAATCACGAGACGGACTGGTACAACAATCAGCACGGCTCGTACAACTGGTACGTCTCCAACGGCGTGACGATTCGTCCGGCGACGTCGTGGTCGACGCGCCTCTCGCTCGACGTCAGCCACAACGTCGCCGACAGCCAGTGGGTCGCCAACGAAGACGACGCGGGCGGCCGGACGCACTACGTCTTCGGCCGTCTCGATCAGCGCACGGTCAACATCACGGTGCGCGTCGACTACACCGTGCGCCCGACGCTGACCGTGCAGATCTACGGCCAGCCGTTCGTCTCGGCGGGCGCGTACTCGCGCTTCAAGGAGCTGACGAACGGCCGCGCGCCGGCC
>CAZNMF010000078.1:0-3002 GCA_964573795.1 uncultured Solibacteraceae bacterium | reverse complement strand
CGTCTGCACACGCGCGCGAATCTGATGGCCGAGCTCGACAAGATCCGCCGCGTCGTCGGCCGCGAAGTGCCGGGCGCGCCGCACGAAGTGCTGCTCGTGCTCGACGCGACCGTCGGGCAGAACGGTCTGGTGCAGGCGCGGGAGTTCATGGCCGCGAGCGGCGCCAACGGCATCGTGCTGACGAAGCTCGACGGCACGGCGAAGGGCGGCGTCGCCGTCGCGATCGCGCACGATCTGAAGTTGCCGATTCGCTTCATCGGCATCGGCGAAGGCATCGACGATCTGCTGCCGTTCGATGCCGAGGCGTACGTGGACGCGTTGTTCACCGAGAAGTGGTAGCGCCGGCCGACGACCAGACGTTCATGGAGCGCGCCCTGTTCTGGGCGGAGCGCGGCCGCGGGCGCACGAGCCCCAACCCCATCGTCGGCGCCGTCGTCACGACGCCGGACGGCATCGTCATCAGTCAAGGCGCACATCTGGTCGCGGGCGGACCGCACGCGGAGGTCGTCGCGCTCGACGCGGCGGGCGATCGCGCGCGCGGCGCGACGCTCTATTGCACGCTCGAGCCGTGCAGCCACACGGGCCGAACGGGACCGTGCGTCGAGCGCATCGTCGCGGCCGGCATCGCGCGCGTCGTGGCGGCGATCGAGGATCCGAATCCGCAAGTGGCCGGACGCGGGTTCGCCTATCTGCGCGAGCACGGCGTCGAGGTCACGGTCGGCGTCGGACGTGAGGCCGCGCGCGCGCAGCACGCGCCCTTCTTCACGTGGGTCACCGTGAAGCGGCCATTCGTCGTCGTGAAGGCCGCGGCGTCGCTCGACGGTTACGTCGGCCAGACGACGGGCCGTGTGAAGCTGACCGGCCTCGTCGCGGACCGGTATTTCCATCGGCAGCGCGCCGAAGTGGATGCGATTGCGGTCGGATCGGGCACGATGCTGGTCGACGATCCGCTGCTCACGGCGCGCGGCGCCTATCGGTTCCGTCCGCTGACGCGCGTGATCTTCGACTGGCGCGCGCGCGTGCCGGCGTCGGCGCGCGTGTTCTCGACGCTGCCGGCGGGCCCGGTCATAATGGTCGTGTCCGCCCGCGCGGTGGCCGAGCAACCGTCGCACTTCGAAGAGCTGCGGCGTCTGGGCGTCGACGTGGCGGCGTTCGAGACGCGGGATCTGCGGCCGGTGCTGGCGTCACTGGCCGAGCGCGCCATCGTGACGCTGCTGGTCGAGGGCGGGCCGTCGCTGCACGCCGCGTTCGCCGACGCGGGACTGATCGATCGGGCGCAATGGATCGTCGTGCCGCGGGATCTGGGCAGCGGTGTGCCGCTCACGACCGCGCTCGGACCTGGCGTCGCGCCCGCCGGTCCGCCGCGCACGCTGGCACTCGGCGCAGACGTTCTCATCGAATTCGATGTTCACGGGATTGATCGAAGCCACCGGCCGCATTGAGGCCATCGAGACCACACCGCACGGCGGACGTCTGCGCGTGTCGACGCCGCTTGCGGCGGAGCTGCGCGAGGGCGACAGCATCGCCGTCAGCGGCGTGTGTCTGACCGCGATCGCGCCGGACGCGCAGAGCTTCGGCGCCGACCTCGGGCCGGAGACGCTGCGTGCGACGACGATCGGGTCGCTCACACGCGGACAGATCGTCAATCTCGAGCGGCCGCTGCGGGCCGACGCGCGGCTCGGCGGGCACTTCGTGCTCGGCCACGTGGACGGCACCGGCACCATCCGCTACGTGCGCCCCGACGGCGACAGCTACTGGTTCGACGTCGATCTGCCCGCGCCGCTGCGCGCGCTCGTGATTTCGAAGGGATCGGTTGCGATCGACGGCATCAGCCTGACGGTCGCCGCGCTCACGCCCGCGGGCGTGTCGGTGCAGATCATCCCGTACACCTTTGCGCACACATCGCTCGGGACGGCCCGCGCGGGTGACGCGGTGAATATCGAAGTCGACGTGCTCGGCAAATATGTGGCGCGGCTCCTCGCGTCCGACGAGACGTCCGCATCGCGCGAGGCGATGCCCCTCCGGCCATGACCAAGAAGCTGACGCTCGCGAAGCCCGCTCGCTCCCAGGCGCCGTTTGCGCACGTCGAAGACGCGATTGCCGCCGTTCGCGCCGGCAAGATGATCATCGTCGTCGACGACGAGGATCGCGAGAACGAAGGCGATCTGACGATGGCCGCGTCGAAGGTGACGCCGGACGCGATCAACTTCATGGCCAAGTTCGGCCGCGGGCTGATCTGCATGCCGATGACGGGCGCGCGGCTCGACGAGCTCGAGATTCCGCTCGAGGTCTCGACCAACTCGTCGCGGCGCGAGACGGCGTTCTGCGTGTCGATCGACGCCGCGTCGGGCACGTCGACCGGCGTGTCCGCGCCGGACCGCGCGCGGACGGTGGAAGTCGCGATCACGCCCGGCACGACGCCGCGCGACCTCGCGCGCCCCGGACACATCTTTCCGCTGCGCGCGCGCGACGGCGGCGTGCTCGTGCGATCCGGCCACACCGAGGCGGCGGTCGATCTCGCACGGATCGCGGGGCTCTATCCGGCCGGCGTGATCTGCGAGGTCATGAACGAGAACGGGTCGATGGCGCGCGTGCCCGAGCTCTCGAAGTTCGCGCGCAAGCACGGCCTGCTGATGATCACGATCGCGGATCTGATCCGCTATCGGATGCGGACGGAGGGCATGGTGCGGCGCGCGGCGACGGCGTCGCTGCCGACCGAGCACGGCACGTTCACGATCCACGCGTACGAAAGCCTGATCGACGGCGAGTCGCACGTCGCGCTCGTGAAGGGCGACATCACGTCGGGCACGGACGTGATGGTACGCGTCCACTCGAAGTGCCTGACCGGCGACGTCTTCCACTCGCTGCGCTGCGACTGCGGCACGCAGCTCGACGCCGCGATGAAGCGCATCGCGGCGGAGGGCCGAGGCGTGCTGCTGTACCTGCATCAGGAAGGACGCGGCATCGGTCTGGCGAACAAGATTCGCGCGTACGAGCTGCAG
>CAZNMF010000077.1:0-4330 GCA_964573795.1 uncultured Solibacteraceae bacterium | reverse complement strand
GGCCGCAATCCGTACGCGGCCGAGCGTCGTCGTGCTGCCGACGACGACGGCGCAGGTGTCGGCGTGTGTGAAGGCGGCACATGACGCGGGCATTCCGACCGTGACGCGCGGATCCGGCACGGGACTGAGCGGCGGCAGCATTCCGAATCCGGACGCGCTCGTCCTCTGTCTCGCGCAGATGACCGCGATCCTCGAGGTCGACGTCGAGAACCTCACGCTGCGCGCGCAGGCGGGCGCGGTCACGCAGAAGATCGACGAAGCCGCGGGCCGGCACGGCCTGCTCTACCCGCCCGACCCCGGGTCGATGCGCATCAGCACGATCGGCGGCAACGTCGCGGAGAACTCCGGCGGGCTGCGCGGGCTGAAGTACGGCGTGACGCGCGACTACGTGATGGCAATCGAGGTCGTGCTCGCCGACGGCACGATCGCGCGCTTCGGCAGCGCGTGCGTGAAGGACGTCGCCGGCTACTCGATGAAGGATCTGTTCATCGGATCCGAGGGGACGCTCGGCATCATCACCGAAGTGCTGCTGAAGCTCGTGCCGAAGCCGGCGTCGCGGCGCACGATGCTTGCACTTTACGACCGCATCGAGGACGCGGCCGAGACCGTGTCCGCGATCATCGCCGCGCGAATCATCCCCTGCACGCTCGAGTTCCTCGATCGGACGACGGCCGCGTGCGTCGAGGACTTCGCGCACGTCGGGTTGCCGACCGATTGCGAAGCGGTCCTGCTGATGGAGACGGACGGTCATCCCGCCGCGGTGGCCGACGAAGCGTCGCGCATGGCCGAGATTGCGCGTGAGCATCGCGCGCGTGACGTGCGCACCGCGAAAGACGATGCCGAAGCGGCGAGCCTTGCGGCCGCGCGCCGCAACGCGTTCTCCGCGCTCGCGCGCCGGCGGCCGTCGACGATCCTCGAGGACGTCACGGTCCCCCGCAACAAGCTGGCGACGAGGGTGAGCTTCATCGCGGAGACGGCGGCACATCACAACCTCGCGGTCGGCACGTTCGGCCACATGGGCGACGGCAACCTGCACCCGACGTTCCTCACCGACGAGCGCGACGCCGCCGAGATGGAGCGCGTCCATCACGCGCTCGACGCGATCGTGACGCGCACGCTCGAGCTCGGCGGGACGATCACCGGCGAGCACGGCGTCGGCCTCGCGAAGAAGCCGTGGCTGCGCCGGCAGATGGGCGATCACAGCTTCGAGCTGATGCGCGCGGTGAAGCGCGCGCTGGATCCGAAGGGCCTGCTCAATCCCGGCAAGATCTTCGATTGAGCGCCATGCAGACGCTGAAGACCCTCGACTACGCCGTCCTGCAGCAGTGCATGCACTGCGGGATGTGCCTGCCGACCTGCCCGACGTACGACGAGACGAAGCGCGAGCGCAACAGCCCGCGCGGCCGCATCGCGTTGATGCGCGCGATCGCCGACGATCAGCTGGCGATCACGCACGAGTTCGCCGACGAGATGAGCTACTGCCTCGGCTGTCTCGCGTGTCAGACCGCGTGTCCGGCGGGCGTGCACTACGCGGAGCTGTTCGAGACCGCGCGCGCGGACATCGAGCGGTCGCACGTCGCCGCGACGCCGAGCCGCACGTTCTGGCGCACGATCACGCTGCGGTTCCTGTTCATGCGGCCGGACGCGCTGCGGCTCGCGGGCCGGCTCATGCGGATCTATCAGCGATCTGGGCTCGAGTCGTTCATGCGGCGATCCGGTCTGACGACGCTGCTGCCGTCGAGTCTGCGTCGTCTCGAGCCGCAGGCGCCGCGCATCGCGCCGGTGTTCTCGAACCGGCTGATTCGCGAGCACGAGCTGCCGCCTGGTCCCGAGCGCTATCGCGTCGCGATGTTGACGGGCTGCATTCAGGATCTCGTCTTCCCCGACGTCAATCGCGACACGGTCGACGTGCTGCTCGCCAACGGCTGCCGCGTGCACACGCCGTTCGAGCAGCCGTGCTGCGGATCGCTGCACGCGCACAACGGCGAAGCCGAGCTCGCCGCCGCGCTCGCGCGCCGCATGATCGATCTGTTTCCGCCGGACGCGTACGACGCGATCATCACGAACGCCGGCGGCTGCGGCTCGCACCTGCGCCACTACAGCGGCCTGCTCGGCAACGATCCGCAGTACGCCGATCGCGCGTGGGAGTGGGACCGCAAGGTCAAGGACATCCAGGAATGGCTCGTCGAGATCGGCTGCCGCACGCCGCTCGCCGCGCCGTTCGACACGACGACGACGATCACGCATCACGAGTCGTGTCATCTGGTGCACGGACAGAAGATCACGAAGCAGCCGCGGACGCTGCTGCACCTGCTGCCGGACACGCCGCTCGTCGAGCTGCCGGAATCCACGTGGTGCTGCGGCAGCGCGGGCGTCTACGCGATCACGCAGCCGGATCAAGCGGACAAGCTGCTGCAGCGCAAGACCGGCCACATCCTCTCCACACGCGCGACCGTCGTCGCCACGGCCAATCCCGGCTGTCAGCTTCAGATTGCGCGCGGCCTCAAGGCGAAGGACGCGTCGGTCGAGGTGGTGCATCCGATCTCGCTGCTGGCGCGGGCGTATCGACGCGAACGATAGCCATCGGATCATCGGGCTATCGGGTCATCGGATCATCTGAACGTCGGGGCATCGGGGTAACCCGGCCGGCGACCAGCCGTAGCCTGCGGGCTTCATGCGGCGCCCCCCACCCGCGGACGGCGGGCCGCAGCCCGCGCGCCCGCTATCGCAGCGGCGTGCTCTTCGGCACGCGCACGACGATCGTGCCGGCGATCAGGTCGTGCCACGCCTGGCGATCGGTGTTGCCGCTGAGCAGAATCCAGAAGAAGCCGAGGCCGAGCACCAGCAGCGAGAACACGCTCGACAGGCCGCGGATCGCGGCATCGCCGAACTCCATCCGCCGGCCGTCGGTGCGCACGACGCGGAGCTGGCAGATGATGCCGCCGATCGTCGTGCCGCGCCACGTCCAGAACGCCGCGTTGTAGATCGTCAACAGCGTCAGATACCAGAACAGCTCGCTCGAATGCGGGTCCATCGTCTGGTACACGATCAGGACGAGCAGCACGTCGAGCGCGCCCGCCGCAACGCGCTGCGTGAAGGTCGCGCGCGGCAGCGAGAGCAGGCCGGCGTCGGAGACGTCGACGGGGCGTGGCGGCGCGCTCGTCGCCGCGGCCGCGGCCGCGGGCATCGCGCCCTCGAAGGCCGGCCCCGCGGATGAGTCGACGCCCGGTGCGTACGACGCCGCGACGCCGGCAACCGGTGCGATTGGCGGCATCGACGGCGTCGTGTCCGGTCCGATCGGCTGCGGCGGCGCCGGCGGCTTCGGCGGCACCGGGTTCTCGCGTCGCAGCGCCTTGAACAGGCTCGAGGTCGCGCTGCCCAATCCGAGCACGCCGAGAATCACCCACGTCGCCAGGCCGAGCAGCGGCAGCATATAGATCGGCGTGATGATCAACGTGCCGATCGCGATCGATCGCACCGCCTGCAGCCGATCGCCCGGCTCCGACTCCGGCAGCACGCTCCAGCCGATCCAGCGCGCGACGGCGATCTTGCCGAGCACCCACGCGATCACCAGCGCGAAGAACAGGAACGGCAGCACGATGATGCCGACGATCGACACCGCGAGCACGAACGACAGCGGGCCGAGGAGCAGCAGCACCAGCAGGCCCATCAGAAACGTCGTCAGCGGCTTCGCGGTGATCGCCTCGGCGCACGCGCGCACCGGGCTCTCGAAGACCAGGCCCAGCACGATCGCGATGCCCAGCGAGATCGCCGCGACGATCCAGATCCATCCCAGGCTCGGCACGATGACGCGGCCGAGCATCAGGCCGTGCGTGACCCACGGGATGACGCCCTGGACGTAGTTGCCGATCTCCGTCGATCCGACGACGACCTGCTCGCCTCCGGGCGAGAACTCGGCGGGCGCCGAGAGCGCGCCGCCGACGGTGACCAGGTCGCCCCGCACGTGCGCGCCGGGCTCGACCGTCACGCCGCCGCCGATGTTCACGAAGTCGCCGTCGACCTGCGCGGTCGACGCCGCGTGCACCGCGCCGGCGATGACGACGACGTCGCCGCGCACGCGGCCCTCGATCCGCAGCACGCCGCTGACCAGCACGATGTCCGACACCGTCTCGTTCTGGCGGACGGTGAAGTCCTGTCCGATGCGGAGAATGGGCCGCACGCGGCGGTACTCGACGATCTCGTCCGGCACGTCGGGCACGACGGGCGCCGGCGGAGGCGGTGGCGCCTGGACCGCACCGGCGGCTGCGGCCGCGCGCGCGGGCGCCGCAGCGGGCGTCGTCACACGCGGCGCGCGCGATGACGCGGGCCG
>CAZNMF010000076.1:0-6083 GCA_964573795.1 uncultured Solibacteraceae bacterium | reverse complement strand
TTCGCCTGCCACGGCGACGACGGCCGCGGCGGATCGAAGGAGGGCTCGTCGGTCGCGATGGCGCCGGCGCTGGCGGGCTCGACGCGCGTGCTCGGCCATCGCGACTACGTGATCAAAGTGCTGCTGTACGGACTGACGGGGCCGCTGGCGGGGACGACGTACAGCGAGGTCATGATCCCGATGGGTCAGCAGAGCGACGAATGGGTGGCGTCGGTCGCCTCGTACGTGCGCAACGCGTTCGGGAACCGCGCGCCGCTCGTCACGGCGGAGGACGTCGCGCGCGTGCGGGCCGCGACCAAGGGGCGGGCGACGAGCTGGACGCTGGCCGATCTCGAGGCGTCGCTGCCGAAGCTCGTGCTGCTCGACAAGAACTGGAAGCTCTCGGCGAGCCACAACACGGCCATCGCGAGCTATGCGACCACGATTCAGCCGTGGACGTCGGGCGTGGCGCAGCAGCCCGGGATGTGGCTGCAGGTCGAGCTGCCGCGAGCGGTGTCGCTGACGGAAGTGCAGTTCGAGTCGAGCGCGCTCGCCGTCGATCCGAACCCGATCGTGCCCGGTCAGCCGCCGCGGACCGGCGGCGGCCCGAACGCCAACGATCCGAATGCGCCGCGGCCGTCGGTCGGCTATCCGCGCGGCTACGAGGTGCAGGTGTCGACCGACGGCGCGAAGTGGACCGCGCCGGTCGCCAAGGGCGCCGGCACGGGCACGACGACGACCATCACCTTCCCGCCGGTCCAGGCCAGGTTCGTGCGGATCACGACCACGGCCGCGGCGTCCGACACACCGCTCACCATTCAGCGCCTGCAGTTGTACGAGCGATAGCGCTACCGGAACCGGGTCTCCTGGATCTTCGCGGAGACCCGGTTCCGCGTCGCCGCGCGCGGCGGCAGCGGCGCGCGCAGGATGAAGTCGCGGGCTTCGTCGAAGTGGAGCCGCGTCATCTTGCGCGCCTGGGCGGGGTTGCGTTTCGCGATCGCGTCGGCGATGCCGAGGTGGATCTGCGCCACGCGGCGCCGTTCGGCCAGCGTGCTGCGGCTGTCGAAGCCCGCGCGGATCGTCTGGGCCAATGACTCGAACAGCGCGCTGCTGAGCAGCTCGAACAGCGGATTGCCCGTCGCACGGCCGAGGATCTGGTGGAAGCGGATGTCGGCGTTCGTGAAGCGCTGCCGCTGGCCCAGCGAATCGCGCATCGTCTGCGCCTCGCGCCTGAGCGCGAGGACGTCTTCTTCGGTCCGCTGCGTGGCGGCGAGCTCCGCCGCGCGGACCTCGATCGAGTAGCGCAAATCCAGCACCTGGGCCGGCGTCGCCTGTTCGGTATAGAGCGCGTGGAAGAGGAACTGGGCGAAGCCGCGGTTGCTCAGGCGGCCGACGCGCGGCGTGCGGCCGTTGCCGATGTCGAGGACGCCGGCGGTCTTGAGCGCGCGGTACGCCTCGCGGACGACGCCGCGGCTGACCTGGAGCGCTTCGCTCGTCTGGCCCTCCGAGGGGATCTCCGCGCCGCAGGCGAGCCGGTGCCGGCGTGTGTAGTCGATCAGGTACTCGACGACGCGATCCGACAGGTTGTCCTGTCCCTTCTGTCGTGCCGTATCCATGGGAGCAGGCAGAGTATAGCGCGGCGCCGGTCAGCCGGCCGGTCGCCGAAACCTCCCCAATAGGTACGAGGCATCCTATCGAATAGGTATAGACAGCCTTTCCGATAGGTCGAGCACTTTCCGCTTTACTCCAGACCGGCGTCGCCGTAGAATCCCTCGCGCCGCGAAATCGATTACGTCCCCAGCGTCTCCGCGCCTGCGGCGGCGTTCTGTAATCGATATCTGGCGTCGAAGCGGTCGAACAGCCTCGGGAGGAGAGGTCCACGATGAGCAGGAACGCACGTGCACGACTGCTCGCGGCGGCGCTGGTCACGCTGGTGGCCGGACCCGTCGCGGCGCAAACGACCGGCATGGTAGCCGGGTCCGTCAAGGACACCCAGGGTGGCGTCGTCCCAGGCGCCACTGTCACGCTCAAGAGCGACACACGCGGCACGACGGTTCCACCGGTCGTGACCAACTCGGACGGCGACTACGTGTTCGTCAACATCGCGCCGGACACCTACACGGCGGCGGTGACGATGAACGGCTTCAAGAATTCGACGCGCGGAGGCATCGCCGTCAGCCCCGGCGATCGTGTGGCGGTGCCGGCGATCGTCCTCGAGGTCGGCGGTCAAGCCGAGACGGTGACCGTCACCGCCGAGGCGGCGCTGATTCAGGCGCAGTCTGGCGAGCGGTCGTACGCCGTCGGCACCGAGGGCGTCGCGAACCTGCCGATCGTCAGCCGCAGCTTCACGCAACTGGCGACGCTCGCGCCTGGCGTCACGGTCGACGGCAACAACACGCCGACGCGCATCGGCGGCGGCGGATCGACCAACATCATGATGGACGGCGTGTCGAGCAATGACACCGGCAGCAATCGCCCGCTGCTACAGATGAACGTCGAGTCCATCGCCGAGGTCAAGGTGCTGACCTCCGGCTATCAGGCGGAGTTCGGCCGATCGAGCGGCGTGCAGGTCACGGCCGTCACGAAGAGCGGCAGCAACCGCTTCCACGGCTCGCTCTACGACGTCGAGCGCAACTCGAAGTGGAACGCGAACAGCAAGACGAACATCCTGAACGGCAATCCGAAGACGCGATCGAAGGCGCGCGATTTGGGCTATTCGATCGGCGGTCCCGTGGGCAAGCCGGGCGGCAACAACAAGCTGTTCTTCTTCTACAGCCAGGAGTTCTCGCCGCGCACGGGCGGCAACAACGTGCAGCGCTTCCGGCTGCCGACCGCGCTCGAGCGGCAGGGCGATTTCTCCCAGTCGCTCGACAACAACGGCAACCTGTTCAATCTGATCAAGAACCCGTTCATCAACGGCGCGTGCACCGCCTCGAACCACACGGCGTGCTTCCAGGACGGCGGCGTGCTCGGCCGCATCCCGCAGGCGCAGCTCTATCAGACGGGCATCAACATCCTGAACATGTGGCCGATGCCGAATCTCGACAACGTGACCGGCACGAACTACAACTACCAGATCACGAGGCCGGTCGAGGACGTCATCTCGTATCAGCCCGCCATTCGCGTCGACTATCAGGTCACGTCCGCGCTCCGCGTGAACGCGCGCACGTCGTTCTGGAAGCAGCGATCGCATCAGTTCAACGGCTCGCTGCCGGGCTTCAACGACACGCGCATGCAGGACGCGCCGGTCAGCAACACGTCGGCGTCGGTCAACTGGACGATCACGCCGACGATGTTCCTGGAAGGCACGTGGGGCCGCGCGCAGAACCAGTTGGCTGGCTGCGCGCAGGCGCAGTCCGATACCGGGCCCGTCTTCTGCACGGCGGCCGTGCCGGTCGACCCTTCGTCGGCGCTCGCCAACGTTGGGTTGCAGGACCTGCCCTTCCTGTTTCCGGACGCGACCGTGCTGAATCCCGGCTACTACGCGGTGAAGGCGCTGAACGAAATCGCGCCGCCGTTCTGGGACGGCAGCCGCATGGCGAAGGTCCCGGGGTTCCAGTGGGGCAGCCGCATTCCCGGTGGCGGCACGGCGCCTCCTGGCATCGGCTTCCCCGGCTGGCTGAACATCAACACGACGAACGACGTGTCGGTCAGCCTCACAAAGCTGAAGGGCCGCCACACGATCAAAGGCGGCTTCTACAACACGCACAGCTTCAAGGCCGAGCAGACGAGCAACAACGCGTTCGGCACGATCAACTTCGGCAACGACTCGAACAACCCGATCGACACGGGCTTCGGGTTCTCGAACGCCGCGCTCGGCATCTTCAGCTCGTACCTGCAGGCGACGAAGTACGCCGAGACCTCCTCGATCTACAACAACACGGAGTTCTACCTCCAGGACAACTGGAAGGTGAACGGCCGGCTGACGCTCGACTACGGCTTGCGCTTCGTCCATCAGCAGGCGCAATACGACAAGTTCGGCCAGGCATCGAACTTCCTGCCGGACAAGTGGGCCATCGGCGCGGCGCCGGCGATCTACGTGCCGGGTTGCGCCAACGACGCGGCGACGTGCAGCACCAAGCAGGCGAAGAACCCGTTGACGGGAGAGCTGCTGGGACCGAACACGGCCGCGGCGATTGGCACCCTCGTGCCGAACACGGGGGATCCGTTGAACGGCCTGTTCCTGCCGGGGCAGGAGGGCCTGCCGCGCGCGACATTCGTTGCGCCGTTTCTCGGCTATGCGCCGCGCTTCGGCGCCGCGTACGACCTGACCGGCGATCAGAACGTCGTCCTCCGCGGCGGCGTCGGCCTCTTCTACGATCGGCCGAGCAGCACGACGTTCTCGGGCGGCGTGAACAACCCGCCGACGTCGGCGGCGGTCACGTCGCGCTACACGCAGCTGCAGACCCTCGGGTCAGGCGGGCTGCGCACGCAGGGCGTGCCGAGCATCAGCGGTTTCGCGTACGACTCGAAGCTGCCGTCGTCGGTGCAATGGAATACCGGCATCCAGATGGGCCTGCCCGGTGCGATTGCGCTGGACGTGTCCTACGTCGGCCAGCACTCGTACAACCAGTACGTCGGCACGAACATCAACACGATCGACGTCGGCACGGCCTTCCTGCCGTCGTCGATCGACACGACGACGGCCGGCGGCACGGCCGTGCTCAACGCCGAGCTGCTGCGCGCAATCCGTGGCTACAACAACATCACGATGCAGTTGCAGTACGGCTTCCGGACCTATCACTCGATCCAGTTGTCGTTCAACCGGCGGTTCCGCAACGGGCTGTCGTTCGGCTTCAACGACACGATCGGGCTCTACGATCACCAGCAGGCCGGGCTCCGGCTGCAGCACAATCCGGACGGGACGTACGTCGCGCGCGACGACATGGCGCAGGCCAACGAGCTGTTCGGCGACAACCATCCGCAGGCGCACTTCATGAAGGCGAACTTCATCTGGGATTTGCCCGACCTGAAGAGCGACAACACGACGCTGCGTGCCGTGGGCTGGGTCCTCAACGACTGGCAGTTGTCCGGCATCTGGTCGGCGAACACCGCCGGCCTCTACGCCATCGGCTTCAGCTACCAGAACGGCGGCAGCAATCAGAACCTGACCGGATCGCCCGATTTCGGCGCGCGTGCGCGCATCGTGGGTGACACGGGGCGAGGCTGCAGCAGCAACATCTATCAGCAGTTCAACACGTCGGCATTCCAGGGGCCGCTGGTCGGCAGCGTCGGCCTGGAATCGCCGAACGCCTACATGCACGGTTGCTTCTCGAGCACGCTGGATCTCGCGATTGCCCGCAATATCCGTCTCGGCGGCGGACGTCAGATCCAACTTCGCGCGGACGTGTTCAACGCGCCGAACTCCGCGATCATCACGGGTCGGCAGACGACGATGAACCTGAGCAACCCGAACGATCCGGTGACGATCACCAACCCGGTCTACGACGCGAACGGCAACCTCGTACGCGGCACGCCGGCCAATGCGGGGTTTGGCCTGGCAAACGGGTTCCAGACGGCAAGGAACGTGCAGTTGCAGATCCGGTTCTCGTTCTAGGGGAGGTTCCGACGTTCCAGGTTCCGAGGTTCTGGGTTCTGGGTTCTCGGTTCTCGGTTCCGGGTTCTCGGTTCGGCGTTCTTCGCTTCCAGCTTTGACACGCAGGCGCGGGCGGCTTCGGCCGTCCGCGCCTTTTTTGTCGGCGCGGCGTGTCACGCCGCCGTTCGCCCACGGGCGTATACTCCGCGCAAAAGGAGGGTCCCATGTTCCTCGTGCGCGACATCATGTTCTGCAAGCCCGGCAAGGCGCGTCCGATGGTCGAGAAGTTCAAGACGCTGTCGGCGCTGATGATCAAGGAGGGCGTTGGCCCGATGCGCGTGCTGACCGACGTCAGCTCCGAGCGTTATTGGATGGTCGTTGCGGAAGTCGAAGTCCCGGATCTGCACCAGTACGCGGAGATGTCACGTCAGACGATGCAGAAAAAAGAGTTCCAGGACGCGATGAAGGACTATCACGAGCTGGTCGAGAGCGGACGGCGGGAGATTTATACGATCGAAACGTGAGTCGTCAGGTTCTCGGTTCTGACGTCGCCGGCCTCGTAGGGGCG
>CAZNMF010000075.1:0-6439 GCA_964573795.1 uncultured Solibacteraceae bacterium | reverse complement strand
AACAGCGGCACGTTCCCGAGCGGGTCCATGATCAGGAACAGCGTGATGATCGCGGACAGCGTCATGGTCGAGGACCAGACGCGAGTATAGTCCGCACGCCGCGCGCGACCGGCGCCCGGCTGGGGCGAGCGCCGGCCGCCGGGCAGGATCCGCGTCTACGGCATGCAGGACGACGAGACCATCGTCAGCGTCTTGACCGTGAAGGTGGACATGTCCATCTTCATGTCGCCTTTCATGGCGCTGCCGTTCTCCATCGGCTTGTCCATGGGCTTCGACATCGCCATGGCGTCCTTCGCCATGGCCATCGGCATCGCGCCGCTGCCGGCGATCGCCACTTTGTGGCCGACGTGCTTGCTCAGATCCACGTTCGTGCTCATGAGCGGCAGCCACATGTCGGCCATGGCGTCCTTCTTCATGTCCATCGCCATGCCGTCCTTCTTCATGGCGTCGCCGGCCATGCTGCCCTTCGCCATCGCATCGGCCGCCATCACGTGCGTCAGCGAGTACGCGCCGGTCTTCGCGTCCTTCGCCACACATCCCGTGTAGCTCTTGTCCATGGCCATCTTGTCGCCGCCCATCATGCCCGTCGACTGCGCCGCGGTCACCACCGAAAGCGCCGTCGCGACGACGGCGATGCCCGTACAGAATGCGTATCGCATAAGCTCCCTCCGCCGCGTCATATCACCGCCGACGGCGCGTTTATTCCGCTGCGGCGCCGATCAGAGCGCGAGCGCGTTCGAGACGGGCTGGACCAGCGCGCCGGCAAGCGCCTCGAGATCGCTGTCGGGCACGTCGCCCACGATCACGCCCATGTGCGCCGCCGTGCGGAACAGCGCGGCGCCGTCCGTCGCATCGACATGGATCAGGCGCACGTGCCCGCGCGCCAGCGTCACCATTCGCAGCGCCGACTCCATCGGCCCCGCGTCGTCCTGCGCGACGAGCAGCGACACGAGCTGGCCGCGGAAGCGCATCACCAGGTGCGCGTAGCGACGTCCGGCGAAGACGCACGAGTGGCGCTCGGTGACGAGCGCGTCGCCCACCGGCGTCGACACCGTGGTGCCGGGCGTCGTCTGGAGACGCGCGAACGCCGGATCGAACGTCCACGACGCCTCCTCGAGCGAGATCGGCCGTTCCTGCAGATGAAAGGCGATCGCGCAGTTGCGATGATCGCCCCACGCTTCGCGCGCCAACGCGACGAGGCGCGACGTGTCCCATCCGACGACGAGGAACAGGCTGGCCGCCACGGCCAGCGCCGCCGCTGCAGCGGCGGCCCAACGCCATCGCGGCGCCGGCACGACGGCGCGGCGCGCGGCATGGTCGCGCAGCGTCGCGCGCAGCGCGTCGCCGAACGACGCGGACATCTCCAGATCCGGCGCCGTCGTGAACGCGCGGCGCAGCGTGGCCCGCAGCGTCTGCCGCTGTTCGAGATCCACGCGGCACGCCGGACAGCCTTCGAGATGCCGCAGGATCTCGAGGCGCGTCTCGACGAGCACCTCGTTGCTGAGATACGCGTCCGCGTGCTGGCGTACGTCGCGGCAATCCATCATGTCGTCTGGCCGGACGCCGCGTCACGGCGCCGATCGGCCAGCCTCCCCCGTTCGGCCAACTGCGTCCGCAGGCGCGCACGCCCGCGATTGAGCCTCGACATCACCGTGCCGATCGGAATCGACAACGCGTGCGCAATTTCCTTGTAGCTGAGCTCTTCGACGTCGCAGAGCAACAGCACCTCCTGGAACATCGCGGGCAGCTCGGCGAGCGCGGCCAGCATGTCCTCATCGGTGACGTGCTGTGGAATCGGCGGGACGAACGGCGTCGCCTGCGCGATCGCATCGTCGACGTCGGGCACGATTGGCGATCGTCCCTTCGCGCGAAGACGGTTGCTGCGCACGTGCTGGAGGATCGACACGAGCCAGGCGCGGCAGTTCGTGCCCGGCGTGAAGCGATGAAACGACTCGAGAGCCTGACGCAGCGTCTCCTGGACGAGATCCTCGGCCTCGGTGCGGTTGCGCTCGAACCACATCGCCAGCCGGAACAGGCGATCGACGTGCGGCATCGCCTCCGCCTCGAAGACGGACCACCGGCGGTCGTGCTCAGGCTCGAGCGTCATCGGCCATTGGAAGGATAGCGGACGGGGGCGGGATTATTCCCGCGGCGCGCCCAAGCCTCGAGCCAGGCTGCGGCTTACGGCTTACGGCTTACGGCTTACGGCTTACGGCTACGAAGCCTTGCACTCTTACTGCGCGGATCCAAGGACGACGTTGTACGTCAGCCGGTATTTCACGGCCTGTCCGTTGCGCATCGCCGGACGATAGCGCCAGCGGCGCGCGGCGTCGAGCAGCGTCACGTCGTACGCGGGCACCGTGGCCGTGACCATGCGAACCGACTCGACGCCGCCGGCTTCGTCGACGATGACCTCGAGGATGCCGCGGTAGACCTGGGTGCGCGCCAACGCATTGGGCGGCGTCCACGGCGGCATGCGACGCTCGATTTCGGTCGGCGGCACGACGCCGGCGTCGGCGGCCGAGTAGACCACAATCCTCGTGACGACCGGCGCGTCGGCGGCCGCGGGGGCCGGCGCCGTCTGCGGTGGCGCCGCCGGCGGTGCGGTCGGCGCGCTCGGCAGCGTGACGGGCGGCGGCATCGCGGCGCGGATCGCCGCGTCGACTTCGATCTGCGACAGACGGAGGAACCCTTCGGCGAGCTGCTTCATGTCGTCGATCGCCGTCGGCGGACCGGACATGGCGGGATCGGCGAGCACGGCGAGCACGATCTTCAGCTCCGCCACGGCATCCACATAGCGGCGCTGGTCGAAGCTGGATTTGCCCTTGGCGTACCACTCGCGCGCGGCGTCCGGCAGCACGCGCCCGCGCACGGTCGAGAACAGCGTCGCCACGCGCGGCGACACGTCGTCGGCATCCATCGCGTAGAGCGGGTCGCGCCGCACCATGACCTCGAACGTCTGCTCGGCTTCCGGGTTGCGGCCGAGCGCCAGCAGGCTCAGCGCGCGATAGTGGTCGAGCTGTTCGGTCACGTCGGCGGCGGGAATCGACGCGAGACGCTGCAGCGCCTCCTCGTAGGACGCCTGCGCGTAGAGCGACTTGACCGCGTCGAGATCGCTCGGCGCCACGGTCGGCGCTTCGATCTGCGCCAGGCCGATCGCGAGCACGGCGACGAGCGCAGCGATCATGGCGCCCGCGTGAGATCCACGGAAGCGCGCGCCGGCGTCCGTGCGCCGACGGCCACGGTCTGCTGGCGCTCGCCAAGCTGCGGATGACGCCAGACGACCGTGTGCGGCCCGACGCTCACCGACAGGTTCCCGATCGGCGTCGAACCGACGGCGCGGCCGTCGACGAAGACGTCCGCCCACGGCGACGCGTTGATCGACAGCGTGCCGTTCGGCATCGCTACCGGGACGGTCATCGTCCTGCCCGCCGCGATCGGCGCCGTCACGGAGGTCTCGAACTCGTACGGTTCGGAGACGAGCCGCAGATCGTGACGTCCGACCGGCAACATGATCCGCGTGGCGCTGCTCGATCCGATGTTCTCGCCGTTCTCGATCACCTGCAGCTCGATCGGCGCCGCGATCGCCAGCCATCCACCGGTCGCGCTCGACGGCGCGGCCGAGGCGACGACGGTGGCCGTCGCGCCCGGCGTGATCGTCACCGTCCGAAAGATGGTGCCGTCGTCGGTCGTCACGCCCACGCGGTGGGAGCCGGCCTGGAGATCGCGCACGACCAGCGGCGTGACGCCGCGCAGCGTGCCGTCGACCGTGACGCGCGCCCCTGGCGTGTCGGTCGTCACGTCGACGTTGCCGAGGCCGCCATCCGGGGCGAGGTCGACGAACTCGCGCACCGACGTCGACGGGTCGACCGTCACGGTCAGCGATCGCTTCGCCGCATCGCCTTGCAGCTCCAGGTCGTACGTGCCGACCGGCAGCGACAGCTTCAGCGGCGTGACGCCGCGCGCCGTGCCGTCGATCAGCACCTGCGCACCGGCGGGACGCGAGACGATCGTCACGCTGCCTTCCACGACGGCCGGTGGCACGCGCGGCAGTGGCGTCGGCGCTACTCGCACGCTCTGCACGAAGAACGCGGTGACCGCCACGGCCGCGGCGATGACCAGCAGCAGCGCGAGCCACGGCAGGCCACGCCGAACTGGCGTCGGTGCAGGCATCGCGGCCGGCGCGGACACGGCGGCCGGCGCAGATACGACAGCCGGCGCGGGCGTTGCCGGCGTTGCGGATCGCGCGGGCCCGGCGTGAGTTGCCGGAGCCAGCACGGCAGGCGGCGAAACGACGGTCAGATGCGCGACGGCGGCCTTCGGCGCCACGGGGCCAGGCGCGGGCGGCGCCCACATCGCGCGGACCTCGGGCGAGCTCTCGCTCATGAACTCCGACGCGTCAGCATCGTCGTCCCCGTCCGCAACTGCGGGCGCGGCGGCAGCCGTGGTCGTCGTCGGCAGCGGGACGACGGGCGCGACGGTCGGCGTGTCCGGAGCGTCAGTGGATGGCGTATCGCCCACGGCCTCGCCCGGGCGAGGCTCTGGCATCGCGAATGCGGACATGGGTGCCGCCTCCGCGACGTCGATATGGCAATGGCCGGGGAGGCAGGCGAAGTTTACCTCAGACTTACGAAAGTGTGAGGGGGGGGCGGGGACGAGGCTTGGGGCGGGAGGCTTGAGGCTTGAGGCGTGAGGCTTGAGGCTTGAGGAGGCACTTCTGGCTTCTGGCTTCAAACTTCCAACTTTTCTTAGTCCCTCACGCCTCAAGCCCCAGGCCCCACGCCTCACGCCCCAAGCCATTCCCCCTCCCCTTCGAGAAACGCCTCGAAGTCGGCGTAGGCGGCGTCGGGAGGCGGGGTTGATGCGAGAAGCGCCTCAGCGGAAAAGGTCGACGTCAGCGCGACGCAGCGCATGCCGGCGTTGCGAGCGCTCGCGATGCCGAGCGGCGCGTCTTCGAACGCGAGACATCGCTCCGGCGCCACCGAGAGCAGCCCGGCGGCGTGCAGGAACACGTCCGGCGCGGGCTTGCCGTGCTTGACCTGATCGCCGCGGGCCACGACGCGCAGACGCTCGGCGAGTCCGATCTCGCGCAGCGTGTGCTCGACGTTGGCCGCGGGCGCCGACGTGGCGAGGCCGACCAGGATGCCGTGCGCGTCGAGCCGATCGAGCAGCCGCGTGAGGCCCTTCATCGGCTCGAGCCCGGCACGCGACAGCTCGCGATACATCCCTTCCTTTTCTTCCTCGAACGCGCGAATCTCCTCGATCGTCATCTCGCGCCCGAAGAGCATCGGGAAGATCTCGCGGTTGCGCTTGCCGTCCGTCTTGCGCCGCGTCTCGAGCGTCATCGGCGGCAGGCCGTGGCGCGCGACGAACGCGTCGAACGCTTTGGCGTGCCAGAACATGTTGTCGACGATCGTGCCGTCGATGTCGAAGATGGCGGCGGACGGGCGGAAGAGCGATAACGACATCTGCATCTCGCTATCGCACTATCTCACTATCGCGCTATCGGATCATCTCGCTATCTGCCTTCCATCGGGCTATCGCGCTATCTGCCCTCGCTGCGCCGAAGCTTGCGCGCACTTCTGCCATAATGCGCGTCTCGCATGTTGCGCGTCGGGCTGAATCCGTATGGACTGACGTACACGCTCGGCTTCCAGGGCGCGGGGACGAGGCGTGCGAATCCGGCGCCGGTGAATCTCGCAGGCTTCGTGCGGATCGCGCGCGAGATTGCCGCGCGCTGCATCGAGCTCGACTGGCGATGGCTGGCGCCGCTCGACAACGACGCGCTGGCGCGGCTGGGCGACGAGTGCCGTGCGGCCGGAATGACGATCGTCACCAGCTCGTGGCTGCACCATCGTGCCGGCGAGACGCTCGACGAGCCGATCCGCGCCGCTCGCGCGCTCGGCGCTGCGCTGATGCGGCTGCACCTGACGCCCGTCCTCGAGGGCGCACGCGCGCGTCCCGGATCGCGGTGGACGGACATGCTCGCGCACGCGCGCGCGACGCTCTTCGCCGAAGCGCCCAAGGCCGCCGCGGCCGGGCTCGCGATCGGCCTCGAGGATCATCAGGATCTCGGCAGCGAGGAACTGCTGTCGCTCGCCGCCGCAGCCGGCGATCACGTCGGCATCGTCTTCGATACGGGCAATCCCTTCGCTGTCGGCGAAGATCCCGTGGCGTTCGTCCGGCGCACGGCACCGCGCCTTCGCCACCTGCACCTCAAGGACTATCGCGCGCACTGGAGCGACGAAGGCGTCCGCCTCGTCCGCTGCCCCATCGGCGACGGCTGCGTGCCGCTCGCGGAGATCGCGGCCGTGCTGGCGGCGGAGAGCGTCGACGTCACCGCCTCGCTCGAGCCGGCTGCGCTCGAGGCGCGGCACATTCGCCTGTTCACCGACGACTGGTGGAACGGCTATCCGCCACGCGACGCCCGAGAGCTCGG
>CAZNMF010000074.1:0-6552 GCA_964573795.1 uncultured Solibacteraceae bacterium | reverse complement strand
GCCGATCGCGCCGAGCACGGTGCCCGCAAGGGCGGTCATCATGCCTTCGCGCAAGATGCGACCGACGACGTGCCGTCTGCTTCCGCCCAGCGCCATGCGAAGCCCGATCTCGTGCGTCCGCTGCGCGACGGCGAACGACATCACACCGTAGATCCCGACCGCCGCCAGCACCAGGCCAACGCCGGCAAACGCCACGACAAACGCGGTGTAGAAACGATCGGACGCCATCGACTGGCTCAGCGTCTGCTTGATCGTCTGCACGCGCGCCATCGGGATGGTCGGATCGATCGTGCACAGAACATCGGCAATGGCGGTCCACGGGACGGACGCGTCGCCGATCGTTCGGACCGCGACGATCGCCGCCGGCCAGGGATTCTGGGCAAACGGCAGGACGACTTCCGCCGAGACCGGACGGCCTGGCGCGGCATTGGCGGCGTCCGCCTGGACGCCGACGATTTCCCAGTCGATCGGCGCGGCGATGGACGCGCCGCTGACCGGCGGCGCCATCACGATGTGCTGTCCAATCGGATCGCGGCCCGCGAGACATCGCTGCGCGAAGGTCTCGTTGACGATGGCCACCGGCCGGCTGCCTTGGCGATCGGTCTCGGCGAATGCGCGGCCGCGGCGAATCGCGATGCCGAACGTCCCATGATAGGACGCGGTCGCCATGATGACGCTGGTCCACAGCCGCTTCTCGGGATCGACCTCGCGATCGCCGGCGATCTTGAACTGGCCGCGATATCCCGCGCCGGACACCGGCATGCCCGTCGAGACAGACGCGGCACCGACGCCGGGCAGCGTGGCGATTCGTCCAGCGAGCGATCCGTAGAACGTCTGCATCTGATCGGTCGTCGTCAATCGTCCGCGCGGCACCGGCAGCGAGAACGTCGTCAGGTGATCGGCGCGAAATCCGAGATCGACGGTCATCTGCCGTACCCACGCGTGCACGGCCAATCCGCCGCCGGCGAGCAGCGTCAACGCGAGCGCGAACTCGAGGATGACGAGCCCGCGCCGCAGCGCGAAGCGCCGATCGCCGATCGTGCGTCCGCCTTCTCGCATCGCGTCCGCCGCACTCGTGCGCGAGGCCTGCCACGCGGGCGCCAGGCCTGCGACGACGCCAGACACCGTGCATGCGGCAAGCGCAAACAGCAGCACAGGCACGCTCAGTGTGATTTCGGTCTCCGACGGCAGCGTGAACGGCGGCATCAGCGCGACGACGGCATGCACGAGGGCCGACGCAAGCCACGCGCCGAGAAGACCGCCCGCCAGCGCGAGGACGAGCGCTTCCACGAGCAGCTGCCTGACGACCGCGCCGCGCGTCGCGCCCATCGCGGCACAAATCGCCAGCTCGCGATGTCTCGTCGTCCCTCGCGCGAGCAACAGATTGGCGACGTTCGCGCACGCAATGAGCAATACGAACAGCACGGCACCGAACAGCAGCCACAGTCCGCGTACCGTGCTCGGGGTCACGAAGTCGTTCCGAAATGCTTCGACGTGAACCGTCCATCCGCTGCGCGGCCTGGGACGTTCCAGTTCGAGACGTGCGCCCAGCGCGGCCATACTCGCATTCGCCTGCTCGACGGTGACGTCGTTCTTGAGCCGCGCCATGACGTAGAGCCGGCCGGCATCCGACTGCAGATCCGCCTCGGTGAACGCTAGCGGCAGCCAGATCTTGTTCTGCTGGCGAGATCCTGCGACAGGGCCTGACGCCGATCGTGCCGGGCTTGATCCTCGGTCTCGGCCTCGGCGCGATTCCGCGCACGGCCCTGCGCCCGCAGTTCCGCGGGCTGCTGCCGGCGTTCGATGTCGCGGCCGTCGTCGCCGTATCGCTGCTGTTCGCGCTGGTCGACCTGGCCGCGTCCTACTGGCCCGCGGCGCGGGCATCGAGAGTCGATCCGAATGTGGCGTTGAAAAACCTATAAGTTCGCGGGAAACTCTCGGGCCGCGTGATGGACCGTAAGGACATGGATGTGATCGTCGCCGACAAGCCGGTAGACGATTCGATACGGTGGACGAATGACCTCGCGGACGTCTGGATTTTCGAATTCAGGCACAGCACGGCCCGATTCCGGAAACAATGCCACGCGCTCCGTCGCGACGATGAGCTCCGCGACAACGACGTCGGCGTAGCGTGCAGAATCGTGGCTGATAAACGTGTGAATGGCGGCCAAGTCGGCTTGGGCCTGCTCAGTCCACAGAATGGATTTCACGCCCGGAACCGCGTCTTGACCTCGTTGTGTGGAACCACGCGGCCGGCCTCGGATTGTCGCAGTCCTTCTTCGATTTTGGCGATAAAACAGAGGTGCTCGATGACGTCAGCGATCGTCGCCTGATCGGGTAGCGATTTCACGGCATCAATCGCGCGTTCTTTCGCAGTGGTCGCCATGGGGCGATTTTACCATCGTCGTCCGCGCGGCTCGCGGCACGCGGGCTGCTGCCGGCGTTCGACGTCGCCACCGTCATCGCCGTGTCACTGCTGTTCGCGCTGGTCGGCCTGGCCGCATCCTACTGGCCCGCCGCGCGGGCATCGAGAGTGGATCCGAATGTGGCGTTTAAGAATTTCTAGGTTCCGGGGTTCTCGGTTCTGCGTTCTAGGTTCTCGGCTTTCACGACACCGCGCCAAGAACCCAGAACGGAGAACCGAGAACCCCAGAACCCGCAGCCGTCAGTATCCGGTTTTCACTCCCGCCTCCGCTTTCCCCGTCTTCTCTTCGCGCACGATCTTCACGCCGGCGCTGGCGCCGATGCGCGTGGCGCCGGCGGCGACCATGGCTTGTAGATCGGCGAGACCGCGTACGCCGCCGGCGGCTTTGACGCCCATGTCGGGCCCGACGACGCGGCGCATGAGGGCGACATCGGCGACAGTGGCGCCGCCAGGGCCGAAGCCGGTCGAGGTCTTCACGAAGTCCGCGCCCGCGGCTTTTGCGAGCGTGCACGCCGTCACCTTCTCGTCGTCGGTGAGCAGCACCGCTTCGATGATCACCTTGCTGATCGCGCCCGCGTCGCGGCACGCGCCGGCGACGCACGCGATGTCCTGCTCGACCAGCCGCAGGTCGCCGGACTTCAGCGCGCCGACGTTGATGACCATGTCCACTTCACGCGCGCCGTCGAAGATCACGCGGCGCGTCTCGTACTGCTTCACGTCCGGCGTCGTCGCGCCCAGCGGAAAGCCGACGACGGTGCAGACGGCGACCGGCGTGGATCGCAGACGCGAGGCGCAGAGCGCGACCCACGCCGGGTTGACGCACACCGTCGCGAACTGGAACTCCGCGGCCTCACGGCAGAGCTGCTCGAGCTCCGTGCGCGTCGCGTCCGGCTTGAGCAGCGTGTGGTCGATCAGACGCGAGACCGAGCCGAGCGCGCCGCCGGTCGCGTGCATGCCGAGACGCGCAGCGCCCGCGTCGACGATCGGCTGGAGCCGCGTGGGACAGCAGTCTTCGTCGACGGAGTGGCACGCACAGGCGCGCGCCCGCGGCCGCGATTGCGTCTGCGCGATCACTTCCTCGGCCAGCATCGCCACGAGCCGCGCAAGATCGAACGACTGCGGATCGTGCGTCGCCACTAGCGTCCGTCCTCCAGCCGCCGCACTTTCAGCAGCCGGCGCAGATACCGCGCCTCCGTCATCGGCGTGCCGATCCACGTCGTCACGATCTCGATCGCCTCGGCCGGCGACGTGAACGTCGACCCGAGCGCGAGCACGTTGGCGCCGATGTGCTCGCGGGCGTAGCGCGCGAGCGTCGGCGTCGTGCAGACGGCGGCGCGAACGCCACGAATCTTGTTGGCCGCCATCGCCGACCCCATGCCCGATCCGTCGATGACGATGCCCGCGTCGGCCTCGTTGCGGACGACGGCGCGCGCGACGGGCGTGGTGACGTCCGGATAGTCGACGGCGTCCGTGCTGTTGGTGCCCAGATCCGACACGGCGATCGCCGCCTGGCGCAGATGCGCGACGAGCGCGGCCTTCAGGGCCAGCCCCGTGTGATCCGACCCGATCGCGATGCGTCGCACCGGAGACACGGGCCCGAGATCGGCCGGCAACGCGGGATCGACGCTGCCCGCTGACACGACGGTCACGCGCCGCGCGGCCAGCGTGTCCTTCGCGAGCGGCGTGACGTGTCCGCCGCGCTCGAGCTCGACCGTGGTGCCGGGCTCGAGCCGTCGCGCGTCCGCTTCGGTAATGATCGCGAATCGACGAACGGCCATGCTCACGCGTGCTCCGACATCACGCCGATATCCGGCAGGTTGCGATAGCGCTCGTCGACGTCGAGCCCGTATCCGATCACGAAGCGATCGGGAATCTCGAAGCCGATGTACTCGACCGGCACCTCGATCTGCCGGCGCGAGGGCTTGCTCAGCAGACACGCCGTACGCAGCGTGCGCGGCGCGCGGTTGCGCAGCATCTCCTGAATGTACGACAGCGTCAGCCCCGTGTCCGCGATGTCCTCGATCAGCACGACGTCGCGGCCTTCGATGGGACGATCGAGGTCCTTCGTCAGCCGCACCTGCCCCGACGAGGACGTGCCGCCGCCGTAGCTCGACACGGCGAGGAAGTCGCACGTCACCGGCCCCTCGAACGCGCGCAGCAGATCCGCCAGGAAGATGAACGCGCCCTTCAACACGGCCACCAGGTGGACGGGCGTGTCCGGCCCGGCGTCGGCGCGAATCTCGCGGGCCAGCTCGACGACGCGCCGCGCGATCGCGTCGCGAGGAATCAACACTTCGGTCATGTTCACGCCCGTCTGCTCCACAATTCTGTCGAACCGCGGCCATCGCCGCTCATGGCGCCCCACGGATTGTAGTCGCTTGCGTGTATAGTTCCTACGTGGCCGTGCACCTGGTAACGCACCCGATTGCACAACACGCCCTTCTCCGCATCCGCAACGTCAACACGCATCCCAGCCAGTTCCGCCGGCTCGCCGCGCGGCTGTCGGTGATCATCGCGATCGAGGCAACGCGCGATCTCGCGACCGAGCAGCGCACGGTCGACACGCCGCTCGAGCCGGCGACCGGGCTCTCGCTCCAGCACGACGTCGTCGTCGTGCCGGTCCTGCGCGCGGGACTGGCGATGGCCGAGGCCGTGCTGACGCTGCTGCCCGACGCGCGTGTGGGACACATCGGTCTCCAGCGCGACGAAGAGACGGCCCTGGCCTCGCGCTACTACCTCAAGCTGCCGGCGATCGCGGCGACGACGACGGTGCTCGTCGTCGATCCGATGCTGGCCACGGGCGGCAGCGCGCAGGCGGCGCTCGATCTGGTGAAGGCGGCCGGCGGCGTCGACGTGCGGCTGCTGTCGATCGTCGCGGCGCCCGAAGGCGTCGCGCACGTCCAGCAGACGCACCCGGACGTGTCGATCTACACGACGGCGGTCGACCGTCAGCTCAACGCGCAGAAGTACATCCTGCCCGGCCTCGGCGACTTCGGAGATCGGCTCTATGGCACCTAAGCCCTCGTCGCCGCAGCCCGATCGCGAGAGCTGGCCGACGGCGCTGACGTCGATCGAGCCGAATCGCATCCTCGTTCGCGGGTACGCGATCGACGAGCTGATGGGGCGCGTGACGTTCGGCGACGCGCTGTACCTGCTGCTCACGGGCGAGCTGCCGTCGTCGTCGATCTCGCGGCTGATCGACGCGATCCTCGTCGGGTTCATCGATCACGGCGTGACGCCGCCGCCGACGCTGGCCGCGCGTCAGACGACGAGCGCGGGCGCCGGCCTGAGCAACGCTGTCGCGGCGGGCCTGCTGGGCTTCGGCAAGCACTACGGCGGTGACGTCGCGCTGTGCCGGCAACTGCTCGAGCAGGGGCTCGATCTCGCCGGCTCGAGCATGCTCCTCAACACCGCGGCGACCGATCTCGTCGAGCAGCTCGTGCAGCGCGATCGCATTCCGCCGCCGGGCTTCGGCCATCGCTATCACACCATCGATCCGCGCGTGACGCGCCTGCTGCAGATCGCGCACGAGCTCGAGGTCGACGACCTCTACACGCAGTACATCCGCGCGGTCGAGATGGCGCTCGCGCGGCACCCGGCGCTCGAGGGCGAGGCGTTTCCCGTCAACGTCGACGGCGCGATCGCGGCCGTGTGCGGCGATCTCGGCCTCGACGCCGACGTCGCCGAGGGGCTGGCGATGATCTCGCGCGTGCCCGGCCTGATCGCCCATGCGCTCGAGGAGCGCACGCGCTTCGCGCCGATGCGCCACATCGATCCGCACTCGCACCGCTACGACGGCCCCAGCGAGCGCCGCCTGCGCGAACGACGCTAGGCTCACCGCCACTTCCCCGCCCAGGAGCTTTGCGATAAGCTTGTCGGGCTGCACACGGTTGGGCGCTTGGCTCAGTTGGTAGAGCATCGCCTTCACACGGCGGGGGTCAGTGGTTCGAGTCCACTAGCGCCCACCAACCTAAGCTCAACAATCACAACGGAATACGAGAGCTGATGCCGCGACGGCGGCGTTGGCGCTCGAGCCAGTGGTGCCCTGGTGGTGCGTCTTCTGGCCTGCGCGGCAACAAAAAAGAAATACCGACAAGGCGTGCGCCAGAGCTTGTCTTTCTATCAAG
>CAZNMF010000073.1:0-12880 GCA_964573795.1 uncultured Solibacteraceae bacterium | reverse complement strand
GTGGCGACCGCCATCGCCCGCGGCGATCTGTCGCGGAAGATCACGGTCGACGTCAAGGGCGAGATCCTCGAGCTGAAGAACACGATCAACACGATGGTCGATCAGCTCAACGCGTTCGCGTCGGAGGTCAGCCGTGTGGCGCGCGAGGTCGGCACGGAAGGGAAGCTCGGCGGTCAGGCGCAGGTGCCGGACGTGGCCGGCACGTGGAAGGACCTGACCGACAACGTCAACTCGATGGCGTCGAACCTGACCGGCCAGGTGCGCAACATCGCCGACGTCGCCACCGCCATTGCGACCGGCGATCTCTCCCGCAAGATCACCGTCGACGTGCAGGGCGAGATCCTCGAGCTGAAGGACACGATCAACACGATGGTCGATCAGCTCAACGCGTTCGCCTCGGAGGTGACGCGCGTGGCGCGCGAGGTCGGCACGGAGGGCAAGCTCGGCGGCCAGGCGAACGTGCCCGGTGCGGCCGGCACGTGGAAGGACCTGACCGGCAACGTCAACCTGCTCGCGGCCAATCTCACGAACCAGGTGCGCGCGATCGCGACGGTCGCCACCGCGGTCACCAAGGGCGACCTGACGCGATCGATCCAGGTCGAGGCGCGCGGCGAGGTCGCCGAGCTCAAAGACAACATCAACACGATGATCGGCAACCTGCGGCAGACGACCGACCGCAACCAGGAGCAGGACTGGCTCAAGACGAACCTCGCGAAGTTCACGCGCATGCTCCAGGGCCAGCGCGATCTCGTCACGGTCGGCCGGCTCCTGCTCTCGGAGCTGGCGCCGCTCGTCGGCGCGCAGCAGGGCACGATGTACCAGATGCTGGGCGACGCCGGCGACACGTCGCCGTCGCTGTCGCTCCTGGCGGGCTACGCCATCGGCGACGATCAGGCGCAGCGCATCCAGGTCGGCCACGGGCTCATCGGCCAGTGCGCGCTCGAGAAGCAGCGGCTGCTGCTGACGAAGGTCCCGCGCAGCTACGCGCGGATCCAGTCCAGCCTCGGCAGCGCGCGCCCCAAGAACATCGTCGTCCTGCCGGTGCTGTTCGAGGGCGAGACGAAGGCGGTGATCGAGCTGTCGTCGCTCCAGTCGTTCACGGCGACGCACCTCGCGTTCCTCGAGCAGCTCACGCAGTCGATCGGCGTCGTGCTCAACACGATCGAAGCGACGATGCGCACGGAGAACCTGCTGCAGCAGTCGCAGCAGCTCACGTTGGAGCTGCAGACGCGGCAGACGGAGCTGCAGCAGACGAACGAGGAGCTGGCGTCGAAGGCGAAGCAGCTCGCCGAGCAGAACGTCGAGGTCGAGCGCAAGAACAAGGAAGTGGAGCACGCGCGGCACGCGCTGGAGGAGAAGGCGGCCGAGCTGGCGCTCACGTCGAAGTACAAGTCGGAGTTCCTGGCGAACATGTCGCACGAGCTCCGGACGCCGCTCAACTCGATCCTGATCCTCGGCCAGCAGCTCGCCGACAATCCCGGCAGCAATCTGACGACGAAGCAGGTCGAGTTCGCGCGGAACATCCACTCGGCGGGCACCGACCTGCTCACGCTGATCAACGACATCCTGGATCTGTCGAAGATCGAGTCCGGCACGGTCACGGTCGAGGCCGAGGAGATCGCCTTCGACACGCTGCGCGACAGCGTCGTGCGGACGTTCCATCACGTCGCCGAGTCGAAGAGCCTGGCGTTCAGGATCGACATCGCCCGCGGCCTGCCGCGCGCGATGTCGAGCGATTCGAAGCGGCTCCAGCAGATCCTGAAGAACCTGCTGTCGAACGCGTTCAAGTTCACGTCGCAGGGCGAGGTCGCGATGCGCGTGCACGCGGCGTCGGGCGGGTGGTCGGTCGATCATCCCATCCTGCGGCACGCGCCGAGCGCGGTCGCCTTCGAGGTGCGCGACACCGGCATCGGCATCGCGCCCGAGAAGCAGCGGCTGATCTTCGAGGCCTTCCAGCAGGCCGACGCCGGCACGAGCCGGAAGTACGGCGGCACCGGCCTGGGCCTGGCGATCAGCCGCGAGCTCGCGACGCTGCTCGGCGGCGAGATCAAGCTGGCCAGCACGCCCGGCGAAGGCAGCGTCTTCACGCTGTTCCTGCCGTTCCGCTACACGGGATCGGCGCAGACGCTCGCCATGCCCGTGCGGACGCCGGTCACCGCGGCGTCCGTCCTCGGCGCGGCGCTCCCGGTGCTGACCTCGACGAAGGTGGACGAGGTGATCGCCGACGATCGCGAGGACGTGCGCGACGGCGATCTGGTCGTCCTGATCGTCGAAGACGATCCGCACTACGCGCGGATCCTGCTCGGGCTGGCGCGCGACAAGGGCTTCAAAGGCATCGTCGCGAACCGCGGGCAGAGCGCGCTGTCGCTCGCGCGCCAGTTCCTGCCGGCTGCCGTGACGCTCGACGTCTTCCTGCCCGACATGCTCGGCTGGACGGTGCTGAACAACCTGAAGCTCGACCCGGCCACGCGGCACATTCCGGTGCAGATGCTGTCGGTCGAAGAGGAGCGGCAGCACGGGCTGTCGCACGGCGCGTTCTCGTACCTCGTGAAGCCCGCGACGACCGACGATCTGGAGCGCGCCTTCGATCGGCTCAAGACCTACGTCGAGCCCCACCGGCGCCGCCTGCTCGTCGTCGAGGACGACGAGCGCGAGCGCCAGAGCATCGTCGAGCTGCTGGACCACGACGACATCGACGTGGTCGCCGTGTCGACGGGCGCCGAGGCGCTGGCCGCGCTGCGCGCGGACGCGTACGACTGCTGCGTGGTGGACCTGCGGCTGCCGGACATGAGCGGCTTCGAGCTGCTGGATCGGATGCAGGCGGATCGCGCATTCGATGCGCTGCCGGTCGTGGTGTTCACCGGCAAGGCGCTCAGCGCCGAGGAGCAGGCGCGCCTCCGGACGGTTGCCAAGAGCGTCGTGCTGAAGGACGTGCAGTCGCCGGAGCGGCTCTTCGACGAGACCGCGCTGTTCCTGCATCGCGTGGTGGCGGACCTGCCGCCCGCCAAGCAGCAGATGATCGAGCGGCTCCATCGCTCGAACGACGTTCTGCGCCAGCGCAAGGTGCTCGTCGTCGACGACGACGCGCGCAACATCTTCGCGCTGACGACGCTGCTCGAGAACCACGAGATGGAGGTGCTGAGCGCGACGAACGGCCGCGACGCCGTCGCGCGCGTGCAGCGCACGCCGGACCTGAGCATCGTGCTGATGGACATCATGATGCCCGACATGGACGGCTACGAGACGATGCGGCAGATCCGCCGCGATCCACGGTTCCGCACGCTGCCCATCCTCTCGCTCACGGCGAAGGCGATGAAGGGGGACCGTGAGAAGTGTCTGGCCGCGGGCGCATCGGACTACATCGCCAAGCCCGTCAACACGGATCAGCTGCTCTCGCTGCTGCGCGTCTGGCTCTACAGGTAGCCCGCGGATGACTGTGCCCGCCGACGTCCCGAAGGTGCTGATCGTCGACGATCAGCCGCGCAACCTCGACGCGCTGGAGGTCATGCTGGGCCAGCTCGACTGCGCGCTCGTCCGCGCCGCGTCGGCCGACGAGGCGCTGCTGGCGCTGCTCAGCCACGAGTTCGCGGCCATCGTCCTCGACATCCGGATGCCCGACATGAGCGGCATCGAGCTCGCGGCGCTCATCAAGCAGCGCAAGCGCCTGCAGCACGTGCCGATCCTGCTGCTGACCGCGCACACCGTGGACGATCGCGACGTGCTCCAGGGCTACGGCGCCGGCGCGGTCGACTATCTGAGCAAGCCGATCGACGCGGAGATCCTCCGATCGAAGGTCGGCGTGTTCGTCGACATCTTCACGAAGACGCGCGAGCTGTCGCGGCTCGCGGAAGCGCTCCAGGCCGAGATCGCGGAACGCGAGCGCGTGCAGGCCGCGCTGGAGGAGGCGAATCGCGAGCTGGAGCGCCGCGTCCGCGAGCGCACGGCGGCGCTCGTCGCGGCCAGGGACGAGGCCGAGCGGCAGAGCCGCCTGAAGGACGAGTTCCTCGCCTCGCTGAGCCACGAGCTGCGGACGCCGATGAACGTCATCCTCGGCTGGCTGTCGATGCTCGAGACCGGCATGGGCGTGCGCGACGTCCAGCTCGCGCTTGCCACCGTCCGCCGCAACGCCGAGCTGCAGGCGAAGCTGATCGACGACCTGCTCGACATGAGCCGGCTCACGTCCGGCACGCTGCGCCTCGAGATGGATCGCGTGGATCTGGGCCAGTTGCTGGAGACGACGCTGCGCGAGCTGCAACCGGCAGCGGATCGGAAGGGCGTGACGCTGGTCGCCGCCGTCTCGCCGGATCTGCGCGCCGTCGCCGGCGACGACCGGCGCCTCCAGCAGGTGCTCTGGAATCTCCTGCACAACGCCGTCAAGTTCACGCCGCCCGGCGGCCGCGTCGTGGCCGACATCCGCATGGTCGACGGATGCGTGGAGATCGTCGTGCAGGACAACGGCCGCGGCATCAGCCCGGCGTTCCTGCCGCACGTCTTCGACCGCTTTCGCCAGGAGCACGGCATCTCGACGAGCGGGACGGCCGGGCTCGGGCTGGGACTGGCGATCACGCGGCAGCTCGTCGAGCTGCACGGCGGCACGATTCGCGCGTGGAGCGCGGGGACGGGCACCGGCGCAACGTTCGTCGTGCGGGTGCCCGCCGCGAGCGCCACCGAGGCGGACGTGGCGCCCGGCGCGAATGCGCCCGCCGTGGCGTCGGGGCTGTAGCGCATGGCCCGGCCGCTGGTGCTGCTCGCTGACGACTACGTCGACGCGTGCGAGATGTACTCGGAAGGCCTGCGCTTCCTGGGCTTCCGCGTCGTCACCGCGTTCGACGGACGCGCCGCCGTCGATGCGGCCCGCCGCCACAAGCCGGACATCGTGCTGCTCGACATCAGGATGCCCGGGCTGACGGGCGTCGAGGCGCTGGGCGTGCTGAAGACGGATCCGGCGTTCACCAACGTGCCGATCGTCGCGCTCACGGCGCACGCGCTGCCCGACGAGCGGGAAAGCGCGCTGCGCGCCGGCTTCGACGCCTTCATCGCGAAGCCGATTCTGCCGGATCAGCTCGCCGACCGGCTCGCTGCCATTCTCGGGATCGATCGGCCGGAGCCGGGGACGCCGGATTCCGCGCGGTGATCGATTCGGACGCGGCGGTCATGGCATCGTCGCCAGCCGCACCGTCGCCCACACGAGCTTCATGGGCTTGATCTTCTTCTCCTTCGGCGGCCGGGATCCGCTGTTGGTCGGCGGCGGTGGATTGAAATAGCCGCCGTAGGGATCGTTGATCCACGGGCTGGCCGTCAGCGGCTCGCGCTGCTTCGGCCGCTTCGGGTCGGCCGGCGTCTCGAGTCCGACGGCGATCGTCGCTCCGGATCCGGCGTCGACCGCGTACGGCGTCGCGTCCGTCTTCGCCAGCGGCAGCTTCAGCTCGTAGATCACGAGGCGATTCTCGAGCCCTGCCGCGAGCGCGATGCCGACGTCGGCCGGACGCTCGATGAGGCGGCGCTGGTTCTTCGCGGGCCCGAGCAGATCGCAGTCGTCGAGCGCGTACGAGCCCGGTTCCAGATCGCCGCTCGACGCCGCGTCAGGCATCGCGCCCGGCAGCGGCCGCGGCGAGAGGCCTTCCAGCCGGAGCCCGAACGTCTGTGCCTTGCCGCCGGCGCGATCGATCCAGACGATGAGGCCGGTCGCGAGCTGCGGCCGGACGACGGCGTCGCTCGAGGCCACGGCGAGATAGAGCGCGCGGTCGTCGTTCCGGACGCCGACCAGCGGGCCCTGGCCGACGCGCGACAACTGCGTCCAATCCGCGAGCGATCCGTCGATGGCGACGTCGGCGCTGCGCCACGTCGCGAGCAGTGTCTGATCGGCCGCGCGTGTCGAGACGCGGGCCGGCGCGAGCGCGAGACAGCCGCACAGGGCGCTCGCAGCGAACAGGTGAGCGGCAAGAGAGCGCGAGCGATCCGCGGTCATCGATGGCTCCGGCGAACGGCAGGCTGGCGCAGGCGGATCACATTATCCGACATCCTCCGCGTTTCGTCAGGCGCCGGGGCGAGACCGCTGCGGGGCGGGCCGATCGTGTACGCTCTCCCGGCATTCTGCACCAGACCGCGCACGCGCGCGCATCGATCCGGAGGTCTTCGCTCGTGACTCAACGCTCGCGGCGTCCGTGGGGCATCGTGATCCTGCTGGTCGTGTCCGTCGCGATCAACTACATCGATCGCGGCAATCTCTCGATCGCGGCGCCCATTCTCGAGCGCGAGATGGGCATCTCCGCGTCGCAGCTCGGCGTGCTGCTGTCGTCGTTCTTCTGGACGTACGCGCTCTTCCAGCCCGTGTCCGGCTGGCTCGTGGATCGCTTCGACGAGAACCTGCTGCTGGCCGCGGGCTTCGCCGTCTGGTCGCTGGCCACCGCGGCCACGGGCTTCGTGAGCGGATTCGGCGCCTTGATCGCGCTGCGGCTTGCGCTCGGCGTCGGCGAGTCCGTGGCGTATCCGTGCTATTCGAAGATTCTGGCGACGCACGTCGCCGAGCACCAGCGCGGCCTGCCGAACGCGATGATCGACGCCGGCACGAAGTTCGGCCCGGCGCTCGGCACGCTCGCCGGCGGCATCCTGATGGCGCGCTACGGCTGGCGGCCGTTCTTCGTCGTGCTCGGCATCGGCAGCCTGGTCTGGCTGCCGCTCTGGCTCAAGTGGATGCCGGCGCGCGTGGTGGAGCCCGGGCGCGCGGCGATGGTGCCGAGCGTGCGCGAGATCGTCGCGCAGCCCGCGGCGTGGGCGAGCGTGACCGGCCATTTCTGCGGCAACTACTTCTGGTACTTCCTGCTGACGTGGCTGCCGTTCTATCTCGTGCGCGAGCGCGGCTTCTCGCTGACGCAGATGGCCTCGCTCGGATCGCTCGCGTATCTGGTGACGGCCGTGTCGAGCGTCGTCGCCGGCGCGGTGTCGGATCGCGCGATCGCCAACGGCGCCACGCCGACGCGCGTGCGGAAGACCTGCGCGGGCGGCGGGCTCGCGATCGCGACCATCGTCGTCGCCGTGGCGATCCTGCCGGATCGGACCGCATCGATGGCGTTGCTGATGCTGGCGTGCGTGGCGTACGGCGTCTTCGCATCGAGCCACTGGGCGATCACGCAGACGCTCGCCGGTCCGCTCGCCGCGGGCAAGTGGTCCGGCCTGCAGAACTTCGTCGCAAATCTCTCTGGTGTCATCGCGCCGGCCATTACCGGCGTCGTCGTCGACAGGACGGGACAGTTTCTGTGGGCGTTCGCCGTGTCCGCGATCGTCGTGCTGATCGGCGCGTCGGCCTATCTGTTCGGGCTGCCGCGCATCGAGCCGGTGACGTGGAAGGCGAGGCGGCAATGACCTTGCAGAACTTCGAACTTCCGCCCGGCTTTGCGATCGACGAAGCGCCGGAGCATCTGGGCGAGCGGTTGATGCTGCCGCCGCAGGTCGAGCCGCATCGTGCCAGACTCGAGCGGGCGCTGCCGCCCCTCGTGCTGCCGCATCAGAATGTGGAGGTTGAGGTATCTCATGCACCAACGATCTGATCCACACGCCGATGCGCGCGTGCTCCACGCGGGCGTGCCGATCGCCGACGCGCGGCTGGTCGTGATCCTGCTGCACGGCCGCGGCGCGTCGGCCGAGGGCATTCTTGGGCTGTCGCGCGAGGTGCGTGCGGCCGACGTCGCGTTCCTCGCGCCGCAGGCGGCAGGCCACACGTGGTATCCGCAGACGTTCCTCGCGCCGATTCAGGAGAACGAGCCGCATCTCACGTCCGCGCTGCGCTTCGTCGCGACGTCGATCGAAGCGCTGGCGAGCCAGGGCGTGCCCGCCGAGCGCGTCGCGCTGATGGGATTCTCTCAGGGCGCGTGTCTCGCGCTGGAGTACGTCGCGCGCCACGCGCGGCGCTACGCGGCCGTGGCTGCGCTGTCCGGCGGCTTGATCGGCCCGCCCGGCACGCCGCGCGACTACGCGGGCTCGCTCGAGGGGACGCCGATCTTCATCGGCTGCAGCGACGTCGACTCGCACATCCCGATCGAGCGCGTCCACGAGTCGACCGCCGTGCTCCGTCGCCTCGGCGCGAACGTCGACGAGCGCATCTATCCCGGCATGGGCCACACGATCACGCGCGACGAGCTGGACGCCGTCGACGCGCTGCTGGCGGGCGGGTAGGGCTGGCCAAGCCCCAAGCCCCAAGCCCCAAGCCCCAAGCCCCAAGCCCCAAGCCCCAAGCCCGGCTTGAGGCTCGAGGCCTGTGGCTTGACGCGACCATCTCCCTCTCCAAATCGTCTATCCTTCCGTCTTCAGTCGCACAACCACACCACGGGTAAGTCGTCCTCGTCCTCGGAGAGGAGCCTTCGATGAACGGCGTGGGATGGATCGGGCGTGACGTGCGCGACGCGGTTCGCAGCCTGCTGCGGGATCGCGGATCGGTCGCGCTGGCGTTGCTCGCGTTGTCGCTCGGCATCGGCGCGACCACCGTCATCTTCAGCGTCGTCTACAGCGTGCTGGTCAACACGTTCCCGTTCGCGGATCCGTCGCGCGTCGTGCACTTCTACATTCAGGCGCCGAGCCAGCCGGGTCGATCGGCGTGGTATCCGGCGCCGGAGTTCGTCGACTACCGCGCGCAGAACAGCGTGTTCGATGCGGTGCTGGGCGGCGCGAGCTTCGAGGCGCTCTACAGCTTCGAGAACGCGACCTACCGCGTGCGAGGCGCGCTGCTCGATCCGAAGGCGCTGCCGGCGCTTGGCGTCAGGCCCGTCCTCGGCCGCACGATGACCGACGCCGACGGCGCGCCCGGCGCGCCGCCGACGTTCCTCATGAGCGATCGCCTGTGGAAGGAGCGGTTCAATCGCGATCCGAGCGTCCTCGGCACGACGCTCCGAATCAACGGCACGTACCGGACGCTGATTGCCGTGCTGCCGCCGCGATTCCTGCTGCACGGCGCGGACGTGTTCTTTCCAACGACGATCACCGCGGACTCGACGGCGGCGCTGATCGGCGGCACGGCGACGCAGCCGCTGTTCGTGTGGACGTATGGCGTGCTGAAGCCCGGTGTGACGACGGCACAGGCTGCCGCGAACATCGAGGTCATCGCGCGCAATCAGGCGCGGCTCCATCCCAATCGCTATCCGCCGCAGTTCACCGTGACGGTGATGACGCTCGCCGACGCGTATACGTCCGTCAGCCTCAAGGAGATGGTCTACATCCTCGTCGGCGCGGTCGCGATGCTGCTGCTGATCGCGTGCAGCAACGTCGCGAACCTGCTGCTGGCGCGCGCGGCCGCGCGCGAGACCGAGCTGGCGCTGCGCGCCGGGCTCGGCGCGTCACGGGCGCGGCTGATGTCGCTCTTGATGACGGAGAGCTTCGTGCTGGCCGTCGTCGGCACGGCGATCGGCGGCGTCTTCGCGTACGCAGGCATGCAATGGGTCAAGGCCGCGATTCCCGTCGATGCGCTGCCGGCCGAGGTCGAGATTCGCTTCAGTCATCAGGCGCTCTACGCGACGATCGGCGTCACGCTGCTGGTCACGCTGTTGTGTGGACTCGTGCCGGCGTGGCGTGCCGCCCGCGGCAATCTCCAGGCGCGATTGATGAGCACCGGCAAAGGCGTCGGGCTTCGGGCCGGGCACGCGTGGCTGCGGACGCTGCTCGTGGCCGTGCAGGTGACGCTGGCGATCGTGCTGCTCGTCGGCGCCGGCCTGATGATGCGTACGCTGTTCGTGCTCCAGGACATCGATCTGGGATTGAACCCGTCGAACGTGCTCGTCGGCCAGTTCGAATTCCCGCAGGAACAGACGCGGACGCCGGCGCAGCGGACGCAGTTCGTCCGTCAGGTCGTCGACAAGGTCCGCACGCTGCCCGGGGTTGCCGCCGTCTCGCCGTCGGTCACGGCGCCAATCGTGCGCAGCTTCGGATCGCCGCTCTCGATTCCAGGCACGTCGCCGACGGGCGCGTGGCGCGCCGCCGTCGAGCTCGTCGGCGAGGACTATTTCCGAGCGCTCGGTATCCCGCTCGTCGCCGGCCGTCTGCTCGCCGCGCCTGACATCGACGGCGCGCGACGAGTCGTCCTCGTCAACCAGCGGTTCGCACAGACGTTCCTGGGCGGCACGAATCCCATCGGCCGTACGGTGACGTTCGCGCTGCTCGATCAGATGAGCCCGCCCGACAAGCGCGCGCCGTTCGAGATCGTCGGCGTGGTGGGCGACGCGCGCAACGCCGGCGTCGAAGATGACGTGCAGCCGCAGGCGTTCGTGCCGTACACGCTCTCGGCGCTGCCGACGGCCGCGATCGTCGTCAAGACGAACGTCGATCCGATGTCGCTGCAGCATGGCGTGATGCAGCAGGTCTGGGCCGTCGATCGCGACGTCGCGCTGATGAACGTGATGTCGCTCGAGGACCTCGTCAACCGGGATGCGCTCGCCGCGCCGAAATTCGGCGTCGGCCTGCTGAGCACGTTCGCGGTCGTCGGCCTCGTGCTCGCGGCCATCGGCGTCTTCAGCGTGATGGCCTACACGGTCTCGCTGCAGACGCGCGACATCGGCATCCGCATCGCGCTCGGCGCCGAGTCGCGCGGCGTCATGCGCATGATGCTGCTGCGCGGTCTGCGGCCGATCGCCGCCGGCGTCGTCGCCGGCATCGGCGCCAGCTACGGACTGTCGCGGCTGATGGCCCATCAGATCTACGGCGTGACGACGACCGATCCGTGGACGTTCGCGATCGTCGTCGCCGTGCTGGTGGTCGTCGGCGTGCTGGCCTGCCTGCTGCCCGCCCGCCGCGCGACGAAGGTCGACCCGCTGATCGCGCTGCGAACGGAGTAGGGTTCCACGTCCGAGTCATGCGGGTGACGTCCTCGCGGCTTGACACGCGCGCCGTGATTAGCTAATTTGCTAATAACGCAATATTCGAGGCGACGATGACGGTATCGAATCGGGTGTTTCGCGCACTGGCCGACGAGACGCGACGGGACATCCTGCGGCTCCTCCGGACGGGACCGCTCACGTCGGGCGAGATTGCCGATCGCTTTCACTCGAGCTGGCCGACGATCTCGAGGCACCTGGCGGTCTTGCGAGACGCCGGCCTGGTCGCGACCGAACGTCGAGGGCAGGAGATTCGCTATGAGCTCGACACGTCCGTCTTCCAGGATCTGATTCAACACCTCATCGAGTGGACACGCCCGGACGGCAAGACGGGCGGGCGCACGGTCAAGCTCTCGCGAACGCGCCGCCAGGAGACGTAAATGCGGCTCTGGCGGACCTCACACGTCGTCCTCTGCGGCATCGGCGCGGCAATGGGAGCCGCGGCTCTGTATACCGGATTTCCAGCACACGCCGTGGTGCCGGCCAGCTCGCCGGCGAGGTGGATCGACGACGCGTCGACTGCGTTCCTGCTTCCGATTGCCGCGCTGGCCACAGACGTGCTTCTGCGCGGCCTCGTGGCGCGACATCCCGTCGAAGCGGAGGACTCGACGGGCGTGGCGTCGATCTACGACGCCATCATGCTGCGCGTCGTCGCCTTCCTCATGGGCGTCCACGCGATGGTGCTCGCCGGAAGCCTTGGGCTGCTGGTTGGGCGTGCGTGGGCGTCGCGCGTCGTGCCGCTGATGCTGGGCCTGGCCATGATGGGCGTCGGCAATCTGCTGCCGCGGACGCGGAGGAACCTGGCCATCGGCATTCGCACCGCGCGCACGCTGTCGGATCGTGCCGTCTGGATCCGAACGCATCGCCTCGTTGGCCGTCTCGTCGTGATCACCGGGCTGCTGGTCGTGCTGGCAGCGATTGCGGTCCCCGCGCCATTCGGCACGGGATTCATTCTCGGCATTGGACCGGTGACATTCATCGGCGGCGTGATTGCCGTCCGGTTCTCAGCCCGGCGTGCCCGCACGACGACGACAACTTGATCCTTCTGCTTCACATCGCCCTGGCGCGGATCGACAGAACGAAGACGGAGTGATACGTTCACGCCGGGCCCGCTGTGTGACGGGCGTTCGGCCATGACCATCACGCGTATTCGCACGATCGGACTGTCACTCGCGATGGCCTCCGCCGTCCTCGGCGGCGTTGTCGCGCTTCGCGCACAGAACGCGGTTCCGTGCGCCTGCCAGATTCCGGACGGTCCGCCGAACCCGCATCCGTATCTGGTCGGCTATCTCGGCGTCTACAAGAGCCTCGATTGGGGCGCGGTCGCGAAGACGCTCGACTTCACGCGAATGACGCACCTCAATCTCGCGTTCGTCAACCCGCCGCTGTGCGACGGCACCTGCACGGCGAAGAGCGACATGACGCTGGCCGCCAACGCGTCGCTGACCGACGATGCCCTGAAGGCGATCGTGGACGCGGCGCACGCGCACGGGACGAAAGTGCTGATCTCGATCGGCGGCGACGGCGGCGATCGCCGCATCATGCAGTTCTACAACGCCGGATTGTCCGCGGAGCTGACGCGGGCGATCGACGCGTACCTCGACGCGCACGACATCGACGGCGTCGACGTGGACGTCGAGCAGCCGACGCAGATGGGCGTGCCGTTCACGACGTTCGTCAAGACGCTCGTCGCCACGCTCAAACCGAAGGGCAAGCTCGTCACCGCGGCCGTCGCGCAGTACATCCAGGCCGGCACGCAGGACGAAGTCCTGCCGCTCTTCGACATCGTGAACGTGATGATCTACGGCTCGTACGACCGCAGCGTCGCCGACATGGCGTGGTGGGCGAACGTGAAGCACGTGCCGAAGGAGAAGCTGACGCTCGGCATCGGCTTCCACAACTACAGCACGCTGCTCGCGAGCTATCCGAACGCGTGGGCGGTCGACACGGTCGGCGGCGGCGCGTATCGCGACGGCGCCGTCTTCACCTATCAGGGCGAGAACACCGTCGCGCGCCTCACGCAG
>CAZNMF010000072.1:0-4403 GCA_964573795.1 uncultured Solibacteraceae bacterium | reverse complement strand
TCCTCACCTCAATCTCTTCTTCTCGCACTCGACGGACCGGAGGTGTCTTATGAAGGTCTTCGACGCGGCAGCGATCCGGAATGTGGCGCTCGTGGGGCATAGCGGGGCGGGGAAAACGCAACTGGCGTCCGCGCTGCTCTTCGACACGGGGGCCGTCAACCGGTTCGGCCGCGTGGACGACGGGACGACCGTCACCGACTACGACGACGAAGCCGTCGCGCGAAAGCACACCTTGTCCGCCTCTCCCGCCTGGCTCGAGTGGCAGCAGTGCAAGATCAACCTGATCGACACGCCCGGCGCGGGCAACTTCCTCAGCGACGCGCGCGCCGCCCTGCGCGTCGTCGACGCCGCCGTCGTCGTCGTCGATGCCGTCGCCGGCGTGCAGGTGTCGACCGAGAAGATCTGGGAGACCGCCGCCGAGCTGTCGCTGCCGCGCCTCGTCGTCTGCCATCGCCTCGACCGCGAGCGCGCGAGCCTGACGCGCACGATGGAGTCGCTGCGCGCGTCGCTCGGCCGCGGCTGCGTGCCAATCCAGTTACCCATCGGCGAAGAGAAATCGTTCGCCGGCGTCGTCGATCTGGTCACGATGACCGCTCGGACGTTCGCGACGACCGGATCGGGGACGATGACCGCCGGTGCGATTCCCGACGCGCTGGCCGCCGATGCGGCCGCGGCGCGCGAGGCGCTCATCGAAGCGGTCGCAGAGGCCGACGAAGCGCTGATGGACACGTTCTTCAACGCGGGCACGCTCACACAGGAAGAGCTGACCGCCGGTCTCGGCCGCGCCGTCAGGGCCGGCGCGCTCTTTCCAGTCTTCTGCGCCTCCGGTCTGCAGAACATCGGCGTCCAGCCGATCGCCGACGCGATCGTCACCTACACGCCCTCGCCCGCCGATCGCGCCTTCCCCGCGACGACGATCCCCGGCGACGCGACCACCGTCGCCGCGGACGCAAAAGGCGCGCTGGGGGTCTGGGTGTGGAAGACGGTCGCCGATCAGTTCGCCGGGCGCATCACGCTGTTCCGCGTGCTGTCCGGCATCGTGAGGTCGGACACGACGATTCACAATCTCACGCGCGATCAGGACGAGCGCATCGGACACGTCCTCGTGCTGCAGGGCAAGACGCAGACGCACGTGCCCGAGCTCGCCGCCGGCGATCTCGGCGCCGTCGCGAAGCTGCGAGACGCGCACACGGGCGACACGCTCGGCGATCGCGCGTTCACCGCGCGCGTGCCGCCGCTCGTCTTTCCCGAGCCCGTGCTCGCGTACGCGATCGCGCCCAAGAGCCGCAGCGATGAGGATAAGATCGGACCCGCGATACAGCGGCTGCGTGAAGAAGATCCCTCAATCGGTTACGCGCGCGACGCGCAGACGCACGACCTGCTGCTGTCGGGCCAGGGCCAGCTGCACATCGAAGTGACGGTCGCCAAGCTGCGCCGCCGTTTCGGCGTCGAGGTCACACTCAAACCGCCGCACATTCCCTATCGAGAGACCATCACGGCCGTGGTCGACGCGCACGGCCGCCACAAGAAGCAGACGGGCGGCCATGGCCAGTTCGGCGACTGCAAGATCCGCATGGAGCCGCTGCCGCGCGGCGCGGACTTCGAGTTCGTCGACGACATCTTCGGCGGCGCGATCCCGCGTCAGTTCATTCCCGCCGTCGAGAAGGGCATCCAGGAAGCCCGCGCCCGCGGTTACGTCGCCGGCTATCCGGTCGTCGACTTCCGCGTCACGCTGGTCGACGGCTCGTACCACGACGTCGACTCGAACGAGCTGTCGTTCAAGATGGCGGGCCGGCTCGCGTTCAAGGACGCCATGAGCCGCGCGCGGCCGACGCTGCTCGAGCCGGTCATGAACGTCGAGGTCTACACGCCGTCGGACTTCGCGGGCGACTTGATGGGCGACCTGAGCTCGCGGCGTGGGCGCATCGCGGGCATGGACACGCGCGGCGCGGCCACGGTGATCCGCGCGACGGTCCCGATGGCCGAGATGCTCGCGTACGAGCAGATCCTCACGTCGCACACGGGCGGCCGAGGCGCGTACCACATGGAGCTCTCACACTACGACGAAGTCCCGTCGCACCTCCACGCGAAGATCGTCGCCGCGTCGAAGGCGGAGCGAGGCGAGATGAAGGAAGATGAGGAATGATCTTCTCGCTCTTCTCCACGCTGCTCGTCGCCGCGGCGCTGACGGCCTCGCCGTCCGCCACGCCTCAGTCCGCATCCGTCGACGCCACGGCCGCGTCAGGCCCGGCCGCTGCGTCGTTCGACGCGTTCCTGTCGGACATCCGGACCGAGGCGCTGGCGCGCGGCATCCAGGCCGACACGCTCGATCGCACGCTCGCGGGCCTCGCGCCCGCCCCGGTCGTCGTCTCGCGCGATCGCAATCAACCGGAGATCGTCCAGAGCCTCGACGCGTACGTCCGCGAGCGCCTGACGCCGCGGACGATCGCGACGGCGCGTGAGATGGCGGCGCGCCACAGTGCGCTGCTCGATCGCGTCGACGCGACGTACGGCGTGCCGCGCGCGCTGATGGTCGCGATCTGGGGCCTCGAGTCCAACTTCGGCCGCTTCACCGGCAGCTATCCGACGATTCAGGCGCTCGCGACGCTCGCATACGACAACCGTCGCCCGCTCTTCCGCGCCGAGCTGCTCGCCGCGCTGACGATGGTCGACCGCGGGCTGGTGAAGCCGGAGGAGATGAGCGGATCGTGGGCCGGCGCGATGGGCCAGCCGCAGTTCATGCCGTCGAGCTTCCTGAAGCACGCCGTCGACTTCGACGAGGACGGGGCGATCGACATCTGGACGTCGCCGGCCGACGTTTTCGGCTCGATGGCGCACTATCTGGCGCAGGCGGGCTGGACGCGCGGCGAGCGCTGGGGCCGCGAGGTCAGGGTCTCGCGCAAGGTTCTGACGTCCGTCGATCGCCGCGTGCCGATGCGGACGCGCGGCTGCCGCGCCGTCCGCGCCATGACCGTGCCGCGGCCGCTCTCGGAGTGGAGGAATCTCGGCGTGACACTGGCCAACGGCCACGCCCTGCCGATCGCCGCGATGGACGCCTCACTCGTCCGCGGCACGAAGCGGTATATCCTCGTCTACCGCAACTACGAGTCCATCATCGACTACAACTGCTCGCACTCGTACGCGATCGCGGCGGGCTTGTTGGCGGACGCGATCAAGTAAGGACGGCGCCGTGCTTCGCGCGGCCCACGTCTGCTCGTCAACTTCGAACTTCGACGTTCGACTTCGCTCACGTCGCCCCGAGCCTGTCGAGGGGCGAAGTTCGAGCTTAAAAACAAGAAGGCCGGGACGTCGACTCGTCGACGTCCCGGCCTCGTCTGTTTCGAAGTTCAAAGTTCGCAGTTCGAAGTTCCGTCTAGCTTCCCCCCGCCTTCCGTGGCGTGGTGACTTTCTTGCCGGCGCCTCGGGCGGGCTTGGTGGCCTTGACGTTCGCGGCCTGGTCCTGGTCCTTCTTGCCGCGGCCGGTGAGGGCTTCGCGGATGCGGCCGCCGACGGTCTTCTTCTTCGGCTTGGCGTCTTCCGCGGCCTTGGCGGCCTTCTCGGCGGCGTTCGGATCGAACTCGCTGCCGATCAGCTCGACCTCGGCGACCTCCGCGCTGTCGCCGCGACGGTAGCCCAGCCGCAGCAGGCGCGTGTAGCCGCCGGCCCGCTCGACGTAGCGCGGCGCGATCGTGTCGAACAGCTTCGCGACGACCTCGCGGTCCGCGAGATCGCGCGCGACGACGCGGCGCGCAGTGACGGCGTGGCTGCTGCCGTCCGGCGCATTGAGGCTGCGCTTGGCGACCGTGATGATGCGCTCGACGAACGGGCGCAGCTCCTTGGCGCGCGGCACCGTCGTCTGGATCCGCTCGTGGCGGATCAGATCGAGGGCCTGGTTGCGGAGCATCGCGATGCGATGCTCCGTGACGCGGCCCAGCTTGCGATATGCGACTCTGTGACGCATGGTTCCGTCCTGCTACTCCTGGCCGCCCTGCTCCAGGCGCATGCCCAGGCTGAGCCCCATCGTGGCCAGGATGTCCTTGATCTCGTTCAGGGACTTCCGGCCAAAGTTCTTCGTCTTCAACATCTCGCCCTCGGTCTTCTGGACGAGCTCGCGCAGCGTGCGGATGTTGGCGTTCTTCAGGCAGTTGTACGACCGCACCGACAGCTCGAGCTCCTCGACGCTCTTGTCGAGGTTCTCGTTGACGGCCGCCGACACCTGATCGGCCGCCGCGTCGAGCGGCTGGTCCGACGCCTCGTCGAGGCCGACGAAGATCGTGAAGTGATCGCGGATCAGCTTGGCCGCGAGCGACACGGCGTCGCGCGGCGTCACCGCGCCGTTGGTCTGCACTTCCAGCGTCAGCTTGTCGTAGTCGGTCGTCTGGCCGATGCGCGCGGCCTCGACG
>CAZNMF010000071.1:0-10159 GCA_964573795.1 uncultured Solibacteraceae bacterium | reverse complement strand
GTCGGCCTGCCCGAGGGCAGCAAGTCGCGCGCGGTCGCCGAGAAGGACGGCCTGCAGGTGATGACGCCGGCCGAGGCGTCGAAGTGGGCGGACGTGATCATGGTGCTCGTCCCCGACACGACGGCCGCGTCGCTCTACAAGGAAGCGATCGCGCCGAACCTGTCGGCCGGCAAGATGCTGATGCTCGCGCACGGCTTCAACATCCGCTACGGCACGATCGATCCGCCGAAGGACGTTGACGTCACGATGATCGCGCCGAAGTCGCCGGGCCATCGCGTCCGCGAGCTCTACGTCGAAGGCGGCGGCACGCCGGCGCTCATCGCCGTCCATCAGGATGCGACGGGTCAGGCCAAGGCGCTCGCGCTCTCGTACGGCCGCGCGATTGGCGTCGGCCGCGCCGGGATCGTCGAGACCACGTTCACGGAAGAGACGGAGACGGATTTGTTCGGCGAGCAGGCGATCCTGTGCGGCGGCACGAGCGCGCTCGTCAAGGCGGGATTCGATACACTGGTCGAGGCCGGCTATCAGCCCGAAGTGGCGTACTTCGAGTGCCTGCACGAGCTCAAGCTCATCGTCGATCTGATGTACCGCGGCGGGCTCAACTACATGCGGTACTCGGTGAGCGACACGGCCGAGTACGGCGACTACACCGCCGGCCCGCGTATCGTCACCGACGAGACGAAGCAGAACATGAAGAAGCTGCTCGACGAGATCCAGGACGGCACGTTCGCCAAGAAGTGGATCGGCGAGCACGCCGCGGGGCGGCCGTGGTTCAACAAGACGCGCGCCGCCGAGCAGGATCAGGTGCTGGAGCGCGTCGGCGCCGATCTGCGCGCGATGATGCCGTTCGTGAACCCGGTCGTCGCGCCGAAGCTGTAGGCCGCGCGATCGCAGGGGCGGCCTCCGCGCCGCCCGCGTTGTAGGGGCGGCCCCTCCGTGGCCGCCCCGGTCGCACGGGCGAGCCCCATGCCGCCCAAGGAGAACCGCACGTGTACAAGGTCCTGACACTCAACAACATCGCGAAAGTCGGCCTCGCCAAGCTTCCCGCCTCGAGCTACCAGATCAGCAACGACGTCAAGGACCCCGACGCGATTCTCGTGCGCTCCGCCAACATGCACGCCATCGACATCCCGGCCAATCTGAAGGCCGTCGGTCGCGCAGGTGCCGGCGTGAACAACATCCCCGTCGCGAAGATGAGCACCAGGGGCATTCCGGTGTTCAACGCGCCTGGCGCGAACTCGAACGCGGTCAAGGAGCTCGTCATCGCCGGGCTGATTCTGGGGTGCCGGCAGATTTGCGAAGCGTGGGACTTCGCGCGCGGTCTCGAAGGGTCGGACGAGGAGATCGGCAAGGCCGTCGAAGCGGGCAAGAAGAACTTCGCCGGCTTCGAGCTGCCCGGCCGCACGCTCGGCGTCGTCGGCCTCGGCGCGATCGGGCGGCTCGTCGCCAACGCCGCGGTCGGCCTCGGCATGAACGTGATCGGCTTCGATCCGGGCCTGACGGTCGAAGGCGCATGGGCGCTGTCCTCGTCGGTGCGCAAGGCGCGCACGCTCGAGGACGTGTTCCGCGAGGCGCACTTCCTCACCGTCCACGTGCCGCTGGCCGACGCGACGCGCAAGCTCGTCAATGCGGATCGCCTCGCGTCGATGAAGAAGGGCGCGGTCATCCTCAACTTCGCGCGCGAGGGCATCGTCGACGATCAGGCTGTCGTCGACGCGATCGACGAAGGCCACGTCCACGGCTACATCAGCGACTTCCCGACCAACATCACGAAGAACCATCGCCGCTGCGTGACACTGCCGCATCTGGGCGCGTCGACGGCCGAGGCCGAGGACAACTGCGCGATCATGGTCGCCGATCAGGTCCGTGACTTCCTCGAGAACGGCAACGTCCGCAACGCCGTCAACTTCCCCGAAGTCGTCGTCCCGCGCCGCACCGCGCACCGGCTCGTGTGCGCGAACGCGAACGTCCCGAACATGCTCGGCCAGATTTCGGAAGCCTTCGGCCAGGCCGGCCTCAACCTCCACGACATGGTCAACTCGTCGAAGGGCGAGCTCGCCTACACCGTCGTCGATCTCGACGGCCCGGTGCCCGACGCCGTGTTCAAGCAGATCTCGAGCATCAAGGGCGTCGTGATGGCGAGACGGATTCAGGAGCCTAAATAAGACACGCAGGTTCTGGGTTCTCCGTTCTAGGTTCTAGGTTCTAGGTTTGAGAGAACGCAGAACGAGAACGTAGAACCCAGAACCGAGAACCCCGGAACCTTTTTCCTTCTTCCTTCATGCTCCCCATCGGCTCCTCCGCCCCTGACTTCTCGCTGCCGAATCAGCACCGCGAGATCGTGACGCTGTCGCAGTTCCGCGGGCGCAAGCACGTCGTGATCGCGTTTCATCCGCTCGCGTTCACGCCGGTGTGCTCGGTGCAGGTGCAGACGTACCAGCGCGAGCAGCCGCGGCTCGCGGCCCTCGACGCGCACGTGCTGGCGATCAGCGCCGACGCGGGGCCGTCGAAGAAGGCGTGGGCCGACTCGCTCGGCGGCGTGACGTACGATCTGCTCAGCGACTTCCATCCTCACGGCCAGGTCGCCGCCGCCTACGGCGTCCTGCGCGAGGACGGCCTTCCCGAGCGCGCGATCTTCGTCATCGACAAAACCGGCACGATTCGCTGGACGGCCCTCTACGACATGCCCGAACAGCCCGATCACGAGGCGCTGTTCAAGGCGCTCGAAACGCTCTGAGGCCGCCGGGTCTGAAGACCCGCCTGCATCTGTACGCGGACGCGGGTTGCGGTCGGCTGTGCGGGCGGAGGCAGGTATCCAGTAGCCCGATGAAGGGCAGATCGCCCGATATCCGAGAGTGCGATAGCGCGATAGCGAGCTAGTGCGATACCTTGTTCCTCAGTCCCATGCGCGTGCGCGGCCTGTCAGGCATTCTCCTGCTGATCGCGGTTCTGCTGTTCGTCCTGCCGTCCGCTGCCAGCTACTACACCGATTGGCTCTGGTTTCGTGAGCTTGGGTATGAAGGCGTGTTCCTGCGCACGCTCAACGCGCAGACCGCAGTCTTTGCGGGCACGTTCGTCGTCGTCTATCTCTTTCTGTTCCTGAACCTGCGCTTCGCGCGCCGGCGCACGGCGGAACGGCCGCGCGTCGTACTCGGCACAGGCGGCGACGGCCGGCCGATCGCGTTCGAAGGCCGGCAACTGGCGAGCCTGGCGCAGCCGATCTCCGCGATTGCGGCGATGCTGTTCGGCCTGATGGCCGCGACCAGGTGGCTCGCCTGGATCAGCTTCTTCCGGCACGTCTCGTTCAACGTTCGCGACCCGCTCTTCGGCCACGACGTCGCGTTCTACGTTTTCCGCCTGCCGATCTATCAGCTCGTCCGGCAGCAGGCGATCGTCGCGTCGCTCATCGCCCTCGTCGGATGCGGCATCTATTACGTCTTCTCCGGCAGCTTCATGGTCGAGGCGCGGCCCGGCGCCTCCTCGTGGCCGCGCGTGCGCCTGATTCCGAGCGCGCGACGCCATCTGTCGCTGCTGACGGCGCTCGTGCTCGGCCTGCTCGCGTGGGGCGCGTGGCTGGAAGTGCCGTCGACGCTGATCACGCCCACGGACTCGAGCGTCGCGTTCGGCGCGAGCTACAGCGACGTCTACGCGCGCATTCCGTTTCTGTGGCTGACGGTGGCGACGCTCGTCGTCGGCGCCGGCCTGTCGATCTGGCACGGCTTCGGCCGGCGCAGCTGGCCGCTGCCGCTCGCCATCGCGATGTACGTCGTCGTTTCGGCCGCCGGCAGCGTCTACACGGGCTTCGTGCAGCGCCTCGTCGTCACGCCGAACGAGCAGGACAAGGAGCGGCCGTACATCGAGCACAACATCGCGTTCACGCGACGCGCGTACGCGCTCGATCGCGTCGAGGAGCGCGACGTGTCTGGCGACGCGTCGTTGACGCCGAAGGACATCGCGGACAACGCCGGCACGATCGAGAACGTCCGCCTGTGGGATCACGCGCCGCTGCTGCAGACGTTCGGTCAGATCCAGGTCATTCGCACGTACTACGACTTCGTCAACATCGACAACGACCGCTACATGATCGACGGCAAGTACCGGCAGGTGATGCTGTCGGTGCGCGAGCTGAACACGAGCGCGATGCCGAATCCGTCGTGGGTCAACGAACGGCTCTCGTTCACGCACGGCTACGGGCTGACGCTCGGCCCCGTCAACCAGGTCACGACCGAGGGCCTGCCGGTGCTGTTCATTCGCGATCTGCCGCCGGTCTCGACGGTGAACCTGAAGCTGACGCAGCCGAGCGTGTACTTCGGCGAGCTGTCGAACGAGTACGCCCTCGTCAAGACCTGGCAGCGCGAGTTCCACTACCCCAAGGGCGACGACAACGAGTTCACGTTCTACGACGGCAACGGCGGCGTGCCGATCGGATCGTTCTGGCGGCGGCTGATCTTCGCCATGCGCTTCGCGAGCACGGACATCCTCGTCACGCGCCAGATCCGGCCGGAGAGCCGGATTCTGTTCCACCGCAACATCGTCGATCGCCTTCGGACGCTGGCGCCGTTCCTGTCGCTCGACGGCGATCCGTACCCTGTGATCACGGCGGCCGGCGACATCGTCTGGATGCAGGACGCGTACACGACCTCGTCGAGCTATCCGTACGCGACGCCGTACAGCGGCCCGCTTCGGACGTATGCGGACATCAACTACGTGCGCAACTCGGTCAAGATCGTCACCGACGCGTACAACGGCAACGTGTCGCTGTACCTCGCGGATCCTGACGATCCGCTGGCGCAGACGATCAGCCGGATCTTTCCGGGCCTGCTGAAGCCGCTGAGCGACATGCCGCCCGATCTGCGGCAGCACGTCCGGTACCCGGAAGACATCTTCGCGATCCAGGCGCGGATGTACGCGACGTATCACATGACGAACCCGCAGGTCTTCTACAACAAAGAAGATCAGTGGCAGGTGCCGCTCCTCGACACCGCGCCGAGCGCGAAGGAGATGGAGCCGTACTACACGATCATGAAGCTGCCGCGTGAGAAGCAGACGGAGTTCATCCAGATGCTGCCGTTCACGCCGAGCAAGAAGAACAACCTGTCCGCATGGCTGGCCGCCCGGAGCGACGGCAATCACTACGGTCACCTGCTCGCCTATACGTTCCCGAAGAACAGCCTCGTGTTCGGGCCGCAGCAGATCCAGGCGCGCATCAATCAGGACCAGACGATCTCGCCGCAGATCACCCTGTGGGGGCAGCAGGGATCGCAAGTCATCCAGGGGCAGCTGCTCGTCATTCCGATCAACGAGGCGCTGCTCTACGTGCGGCCCCTCTATCTGCGCTCATCGGAGGGCCGTATTCCCGAGCTGAAGCGCGTCATCGTCGCGTACCAGAGCAAGATCGTCATGGCCGAGACGCTCACGCGCGCGCTCGTGTCGATCTTCGGCTCGAGCGTGGCGAGCGCGCTCGCGCCGGATCAGCTGTCGAGCAGCGCGACGTCGGTCGTCGCGACACCGGTCGACGTCGACGTGCCGGCCGTGGACGCAACGGCCCTGCCGGAGGACGCCAGCACGTCGGCACTGGCCGCCGAAGCGCAGGAGCACCTCGACAACATGGACAAGGCGATGCGCGCCGGCGACTGGGCGTTGTACGGCGACGAGTACAAGAAGCTGCGCGCGGTCATCGAGCGCATGCCGAAAGCGAAATGACGCAGGCCGGCGATGCCGTCAAGGAGCGCGTCCGCACCGAGACACGCGAGCCGTCGCTCTACAAGGTCGTCCTGCTGAACGACGACTACACGACGATGGAGTTCGTGATGCAGGTGCTGGAAGCGGTGTTCCAGAAATCGCCGTCGGAGGCCTATCAGATCATGATGCACGTCCACGTCAACGGCCGCGGCATCGCAGGCGTCTACCCGTGGGAAGTGGCCGAGACGAAGGCGGAGACGGTCATCTCGCTGGCGCGCCAGTCCGGCTTCCCTCTGAAGGCCGTCACCGAAGAGGCGTAGCTATAATCGGAAGTGCGCCCATGTTTTCCAGCGCGCTCGAAATCGTATTGCACGTCGCCTACCGGGAAGCGGTCTCGCGGCGGCATGCATATCTGACGCTCGAACACCTGCTCTACGCGCTCGCGCACGACCGTGAAGGCGAACGCATCCTGCAAGGCTGCGGCGTCGATCTCGTCAAGCTCCGACGCGACCTCGACGACTACCTCAAAGACGCCGTCGAGCAGTTGCGCCGCGGCCACGAACGCGAGCCGGAGCAGACGGCCGCGTTCCGCCGCGTGCTGCAGACGGCCGTGCTGCACGTGCAGAGCGCGCAGCGACCCGAGGTCAACGCCGGCGACATTCTCGCGGCGCTGTTGCAGCAGCCCAAATCGCAGGCCGCGCGCCTGCTCGAAGGTCAGGGCGTCACGCGCCTCGACGTGCTCGACTTCATCTCGCACGGCATCTCGAAGGCGCCGGACGCGCCGGACACGAGCGACGACGGCCCCGCGACCGCCGGCGGCGGCGAGGAGGGGCCATCGAGCGCCCGCGATCCGCTGGCCGCCTACTGCCTCAATCTCACCGAGCGCGCGTCGAAGGGCCAGCTCGATCCGCTGATCGGCCGCGTGACCGAGCTGCAGCGCACGATCGAAGTGCTCTGCCGGCGCCGCAAGAACAATCCGGTCTTCGTCGGCGAAGCGGGCGTCGGCAAGACGGCCATGGCCGAAGGGCTCGCCGCGCGTCTGCTCGCCGACGACGTACCTGACCTGTTGAAGGGCGCGGAGGTCTTCTCGCTCGACACGAGCGCGCTGCTCGCGGGCACGCGCTTCCGCGGCGACTTCGAGGAGCGCTTCAAGGCCGTCATTCGCGCGCTCGCATCGCGTCCGCGCGCGATCCTCTTCATCGACGAGATCCACAGCACGGTCGGCGCCGGCGCGACGACCGGCGGGACGATGGATCTGGCGACGATGATCAAGCCGATCCTCACGGCCGGCGATCTGCGCGTGATCGGATCGACGACGTTCGAGGAGTTCAAGCACATCGAGAAGGACCGCGCGCTCGCCCGCCGGCTGCAGCGCATCACGATCGAGGAGCCGTCGATCGACGAGACGGTCAAGATCCTCGCCGGCCTGGCGTCCCGCTACGAAGCGCACCACGACGTGAAGTACGAGCCGGCCGCGCTCGAAGCCGCCGCGAAGCTCGCGGCCCGACACCTGCGCGATTTCAAGCTGCCCGACAGCGCGATCGACGTCATCGACGAAGCGGGCGCGGTCGCGCGTCTCGGGGCGTCTGCTGCGGCAGTGCCTGCGGAGCCGGCGAACGCGGAAATCGGCAGCGCGAATGCCAGAGCCCTCGAACCCCAGAACCCGAACCCCGGAACCCCGGAACCCAGAACCTCAGAACCCGTCACGATCACCCCTGCCGCCATCGAAGCCGTGGTCGCGCGCATGGCGCGCATTCCGGCTCGACAGGCGTCCTCGTCGGATCGCGAGCGTCTGCGCACGCTCGAAGAATCGCTGAATCGCGTCGTCTTCGGTCAGAACGAGGCGGTGCACCTGGTCGCGCAGGCGATCAAGCGATCGCGCGCGGGACTGGGCTTGCCGGATCATCCGGCCGGAGCTTTCCTGTTCACGGGACCGACGGGCGTCGGCAAGACGGAGCTGGCCAAGCAGCTCGCGCTGCAGCTCGGCAACGAGTTCATCCGCTTCGACATGAGCGAGTACATGGAGAAGCACGCGGTCGCGCGGCTGATCGGCGCACCGCCCGGATATGTCGGTTTCGAGCAGGGCGGACAGCTCGTCGACGCCGTCCGCACGCATCCCTACAGCGTCGTCTTGCTCGACGAGATCGAGAAGGCGCATCCGGATATCTTCAACATCCTGCTGCAGGTGATGGATCACGCGACGTTGACGGACAACACCGGCCGCAAGGCGGACTTCCGCAACGCCGTGCTGATCCTCACGTCGAACGCCGGCTCGCGCGAGATGAGCACGCGATCGATTGGTTTCGCGGACGGCGGCGCCGGCGACGAGCACGACGACAGCGTGCGGCGCGACGCACGCGGCAAATCGAAGGCGGCGATCGAGCGTGTGTTCTCGCCGGAGTTCAGAAACCGTCTCGACGCGATCGTCACCTTCGGCAATCTGACGCCGCAAGTGATGGAGACGATCGTCGAGAAGTTCGTCCTGCAGCTCGAGTCGCAGCTCGCCGAGCGTCACGTCGCGATCACGCTGACGCCAGAGGCACGCGCGTGGCTCGGCACAAAGGGCTACGACCCCGTCTACGGCGCGCGGCCGCTCGCGCGCGTGATCCAGCGCGAGGTTCGCGATCGCCTCACCGACGAGCTGCTCTTCGGCCAGCTCGAGCACGGCGGCACCGTGACGATTGGCGTCGATCAGGACGCACTGACGTTCGCGTTCGCGCCGCGGATCGAGACTTCCCCACACTGACCGTCTATGTCTGATGCCGATCTCAAAGTGACCGACCGTCGCTGGTGGGCCAGGGGCGACAGCCCGTCCGCCACGGACGAGACACCCAAGCTCAAGCCGACGTACATCGAGGAGCTCGAAGCGCGCATCGCCGCGAAGGATGCCGAGCTGCAGCAATTGCTCGCGAAGTATCGCGGCGCAGCCGACGAGTTCGAGCAGGTGCGCGCACGTCTGCGGAAGGAAGTCGCGAAGGACGTCGAGCGCGGGCGGCGTGCCGTCCTCGGCTCGTTCCTCGACGTGCTCGACAACCTCGATCGCGCCATTGCCGCCGCCGGCGATCGCGCGGACGACCCGTTCGTCCAGGGCGTCGCGCTCGTACGCCAGCAGTTCCTCTCGACGCTCGAAGGCCTCGGCGTCGTCCGCGTCGATCCGATCGGACAGATGTTCGACCCGACGAAGCACGAAGCCGTCTCGACGTCGCCCGCCACTGACGATACGCCCACGGGCCAGATCGTCGGCGTAATTCGGCCGGGCTATCTGATCGGCGACGAAGCGCTTCGGCCGGCGATGGTCGCGGTCGCGGGGTGAACAGTAGGCCGAACCTGAAGGTTCGGCCCTCCGTGCCTTTCGGAGCGCCGGACCTTTCGCCTCCGCACAAGGCTTCGGCGAACTACCGTAGCCTTGGCGGAGGTGGTCAGGTCCGGCGAACGTGCCACAATCCATCGCCAATGGGCATCCTCGACAGAGTTCTCGGCCGGCATGAACGCGCAACCGCGCCGCCGCTGACCGACGAGGACATCGCACTCGCGTATCGTCTGGCGCTCGGCAGAGACGTCGATGCGGATGGGCTTGCGGCGTACCGGCTCGCGGGTCAGCGGGGCATGTCGCTGTCGGCTCTGCTTCGCTCGCTGACCGAATCCGACGAGTTCAAAGCTCGATCGAAACCGTCATCATCCGCCGTGGGCGCCAACGCGACACACACGCTGCCGATCGAGCCACCGGCGGTCGATCGCGATCGCATCACGCCTGCCGACGTCATCGCGAAATACTCGCTCGAACAGCTCAATCAGACCGCGGAAGAGTACTACCGGCGGATTCCCGATCCGACGCCGCTGATGGCGAAGCCCTTCGCCTACTGGCACGAAACACCGCAGATGCTGCACGACCTCGGCGTGCTCTTCAGCGGCATGCGCCTGGGCAAGGCAATGCGCGTGCTCGACTTCGGCGCGGGCACCGGCTGGCTCACGCGGATTCTCGCCCAGTTGCAATGCGACGTCGTCGCATGCGACGTATCGGAGACGGCGTTGGCCATCGGACGGAAGCTGTTCGAGGTCAGCCCGCCCCTCGGCGACGTCGTGTACCCGCCGACGTTCCTGCGCTTCGACGGCAGGCACATCGACCTTCCGGACGCGTCCGTCGATCGGATCGTCTGCTTCGACGCGTTCCATCACGTCCCGAATCAGGCCGAGGTGATCGCCGAGCTGGCTCGCGTGCTCGTGGACGGTGGCATCGCCGGATTCAGCGAGCCCGGCCGATTCCATTCGCGCTCGCCACAGTCGCAATACGAGATGCGGCACCATCGCGTGCTGGAAAATGACGTCGACCTCGATCGGATCTTCGACGCGGCGCGCGAGTCTGGATTCACGTCGCTGACCATTCGTCCGCTCGCCGACGTGGAGCTGTCGCTGGACGAGTATCGTCTGGCGTTTTCGGCCCAGGAGGGCGCATCGGTTCGCGACATCGTCTGGCGGA
>CAZNMF010000070.1:0-4183 GCA_964573795.1 uncultured Solibacteraceae bacterium | reverse complement strand
TTGTCAACTTCGAAGTTCGAACTTCGAAGTTCGAAACAAGAACATTCCGTTCGTGCCTTGGGAGAAACGTTCTGTGACTGAGACTGTGTCGCTCGTGAAGTCCGGCCGGCTCGTCGGCGTCATCGGCGCCGGCGTGATGGGACAGACGCTGATCAAAGGGCTGCTGTCCGCCGGCCTGATCGCGCGGGATCAGATCTGGGCCGCCGATCGCAGCGCAGACACGCGCGAGGCCGTCGCGCGCGACGTCGGCATCGCCGTGTACGAGGACTACCGTGCGGCGATGCCGTCGACCGACGTTGTGCTCGTGTGCGTCAAGCCGAAGCAGATCGCCACGGCGATGGCGGCGGCGCACGAGGCGTCACCCGCGCCTGGCACGCTCTTCATCTCGATTCTCGCCGGCGTGACGACGGCGCAGGCCGAGGCCGCGCTGGGCTTGCCGAACCCGTGGGTGCGCGCGATGCCGAACACGCCGTGCGTGATCGGCGAGGGCATGACCGTCGTCTGCCGCGGTCAGGACGCGACGCCGGCGCATCTCGAGATTGCGCGCCGCATCTTCGCCGCGGTCGGGCGCTGCGAGGAGGTCGACGAGCAGTACTGCAACGCCATCACCGCGTTGAGCGGCAGCGGCCCGGCCTACATGTATCTCGTGATGGAAGCGCTCGCCGATGCAGGTGTGCGCGTCGGCCTGCCGCGCGACCTCGCGCTCACGCTCGTCGCGCAGACGATGCTGGGCTCCGCGCGGATGGTGCAGCAGACGGGCCGTCATCCCGCGTCGCTGCGCGACGACGTCACGACGCCGGCGGGCAGCACGATCGGTGGCCTGCTGATGCTCGAGGACGGGAAGATCCGCTCCGTGCTCGCGCGCGCGGTCGAAGAAGCGACGCGCATCGTCGATCGCCTCGGCAAGCCGGCGGACGCGAAGGGCGGGCACGCATGACGATCTCGTCCGATCGCGGCGCCGATCGCCTGCTCGCCCTCGAGGACGCCTGGGGCGCGCACAACTACCATCCGCTGCCGATCGTGATCGCGCACGCGCAGGGCGCATGGGTCACCGACGTCGACGGGCGGCGCTACCTCGATTGCCTGAGCGCGTACTCGGCCCTCAATCAGGGCCACGTCCATCCCGCGATTCTCGCCGCCTTCCAGGAACAGGCCGCGCGCGTGACGTTGACGTCGCGCGCGTTCCACAACGATCAGCTGCCGCTGTTCTGCCAGGAGCTGGCCGGGCGCTGCGGGCTCGACGTCGTGCTGCCGATGAACACCGGCGCCGAGGCCGTCGAGACGGCCATCAAGGCTGCGCGCCGATGGGGCTACGAGAAGAAGGGCATCGCCGACGACGCAGCAGAGATCATCGTCTGCGAGGGTAATTTTCACGGGCGGACGACGACGATCGTCGGGTTCTCGTCGGAGGCGGACTATCGGCGACATTTCGGCCCGTTCGCGCCGGGATTTGTCGTCGTGCCGTACGGCGACGCGGAGGCGATTCGCCGCGCGATCACGCCTCGCACGTGCGCGGTGCTGATCGAGCCGATCCAGTGCGAGGCGGGCATCATCATTCCGCCGGACGGATATCTGCGCGCGATTGCGGACATGTGCCGCGAGCAGAACGTGCTGCTGCTGGCCGACGAGATCCAGACCGGCCTCGGACGGACGGGCGCGTGGTTCGCGTGCGATCACGAGGACGTGCGGCCCGACGTCTTCATTCTCGGCAAGGCGCTCTCCGGCGGCTTCTACCCGGTGTCGGCCGTCGTCGGGCGTCGCGACGTGATGGAGGTGTTCACGCCGGGCAGCCACGGCAGCACGTACGGTGGCAGTCCGCTCGCGTGCGCGGTTGCGCGCGCGGCGCTGAAGGTCATCGAGGACGAGGACCTCGTGGCGCGCGCGGCGACGCTGGGCGCGTCACTGCTGAGCGCGCTCGAGCCGCTGCGACGCGGCGTCGTCACGGATGTGCGCGGACGTGGATTGCTCGTCGGGCTCGAGCTCGATCGGCCCGCGCGGCCGTACTGCGAGCAGCTCATGACGCGTGGCGTGCTGTGCAAGGAAACCCACGAGCGCGTCATTCGCCTCGCCCCGCCGCTGGTGACCGCCGAGCCCGACCTGCAGTGGATGGTCGAGCAGTTGTTCGCCGTGTTCGCGTAAGAATTTCGGAGGGCCGAACCTTCAGGTTCGGCCGCAGCGGGCGGACCTGAAGGTCCGCCCCTCCAATTCGGCCCGCAGCCCCTATCTCACCGGCGGATACCGCGCCAGCTTGCGCTGCAGCGATCGCCGATGGATCCGCAGCACGCGCGCGGCTTCCGAGATGTTGCCCTGGCAATCCATCAACACGCGATTGATGTGCTCCCACTCGACGCGATCGAGCGACATCGGCTGCAGCGGCGGCGTGTCCGTCGACGACGTACCGCTGCCGCGCTCGAATGCTGCGACGATCTCGTCGGCATCGGCGGGCTTCGTCAGATAGTGCGTCGCGCCGCGGCGCACGGCCTCGACGGCCGTCGCGACGCTGCCGTATCCGGTCAGCACGACGATGCGCGTGTTGGGATCGATGCCGATCAGCACGGGGATCAGGTCGAGGCCGTTGCTGTTGGGCATGCGGAGGTCGAGCACGACCATCTCCGGCGCCTCGTCGCGCGCGACCGCTTCGGCCTCTTCGGCGTTCGACGCCTGTCGCACGTCGAAGCCACGCGTGGTCATCGCCCGCGCCAGGCGTCCGCGCAGCGCGTCGTCGTCTTCGACGATGAGGAGCAGAGGAGATTCGGTCATGCGTGTGCGTCGGGGATCGCGACGTCGGCGGGCAGCGCGACGTCGACGCTCGTGCCCACGCCCTCGGTAGACGCGACGCGCAGCGTACCACCGAGCTGATCGATCGTCGACGTCGCCACGAACAGTCCGAGCCCCATGCCGCTGCCTTCCGGCTTCGTCGTATAGAACGGCTCGCCGGCACGTGCGCGTACGTCGGGCGCCATGCCGTGCCCGCGATCGGCAATCGTGATGACGACGCGAGCCGGCGGCTCGCGTCGGGCCGCCAGCGTCACGCGGCCATCCGGCGGCGACGCGTGCAGGCCGTTGCGGACGATGTTCGCGAGCGCGCGTGTCACGGCCGCGGCCGGCCAGCGAATCGTCACGTCGCCCGGAAGCGTGACGTCGACGCGCCGCCGCTCGTCGGGCGCGAGTTGCGCAAGGACGTCGGACACCAGATCGGCGAGCGCGCGCGGGATCGGCGCCTCGCCGGCGACGCCGCCCGAGCGGCTGGCCATGTCGTTGAGCACGCGGCGGCAGCGCTCGATCTCCGCGCGGATGAGCTGGATGTCCTCGCGCCGATCGCCGGCGCCGGCCGACGCCGTGTCCAGCGATCGCTCCAGCTCGCGCGCGGCGACCGCGATGGTGCCGAGCGGTGTGCTGAGCTCGTGCGCGGCGCCGGCGGCGAGCGTGGCAAGGCCGATCAGACGCGCGTCACGCGCCTGCCGCTCGCGCATCTCCTCGAGCGCGCGATCGCGGCGCTCGACGAGCGTGGCCAGGCGCGCGACGAGCACCGCCACGATCAGCGCCGTCACGGCGAACGCGAGCCACATGCCGTCGATGTGCATCCCGATCTCCGGATGCATCGTCAACGCCGTCTGCAGCGCCTGTGACGGCCACAGGAACAGCGCGCCGTAGCCGCACACCGACAGCGTCGTCACGATCCACGTCCACGTGCGTCCGAGAACGAGCGCGGCGAGGACGATGTCGACGAGATAGAAGATGCTGACGGGATTGAGCACGCCGCCGCTGTCGAGCAGGAGCCACGACAGCGCGACGACGTCGGCGGCGACGAGGCCGCCGCCGAGCGCGAGCGGCGGCGTGGGCGTGCGTCGAAGCCGATAGGCGAGCCAGACGTTCGACGCGGCCGAGAAGCCGACGACGGTCGCCGGCAGCGCGAACGACGCCGGCGCGCCGAAGCCGCGCCATCCGGCCGCCACCGCCGCGATCTCCGCGACGATGCCCGCCCAGCGCACCATGACGAGCCAGGACAGCGCGACGGCGTCAGACGAAGATGTCGTGTCGTGGCCCGAAGCGAGCGACAGTGGTGTCGGTCTCACGCGTGAGGGATCCCGTCGAAGAATATCGTGCTATTCTCGCCGCGACTAACACGCCTTGAACGCGGTCAAGTGCGCCCAAGGCGCCTCGTCAATTTCGACGTTCGAAC
>CAZNMF010000069.1:0-2629 GCA_964573795.1 uncultured Solibacteraceae bacterium | reverse complement strand
CTCGTTGACGATCCAGTCGATGATGCGCTGGTCGAGGTTGTCGCCGCCGAGGTGCGTGTCGCCGTTGGTCGACTTCACTTCGACGACGCCCTCGCCGACCTCGAGGATCGAGATGTCGAACGTGCCGCCGCCGAAGTCATAAACGGCGATCGTCTCGTCCTTCTTCTTGTCGAGCCCGTAGGCGAGCGCCGCCGCGGTCGGCTCGTTGACGATGCGCAGGACTTCGAGCCCCGCGATCTTGCCGGCGTCCTTGGTCGCCTGCCGCTGCGCGTCGTTGAAGTACGCGGGCACGGTGATGACGGCCTTCGTCACCGGCTGGCCCAGGTAGTCCTCCGCCGCCTGCTTCAGCTTCTGCAGGATCATCGCGGAGATCTCGGGCGGCGAGTACTTCTTGTCGCCTTCCGCCGTGACGGCCACCGCCACGCGGTCGCCGTCGCGAACGACGCGGTACGGGACCATCTTCATCTCTTCCGACACTTCGTCGAAGCGCCGGCCCATGAAGCGCTTGATCGAAAAGATGGTGTTCTCAGGATTGGTGACGGCCTGCCGCTTCGCCACCTGGCCGACCAGGCGCTCCCCGGACTTGGCGAAGCCGACGACGGACGGCGTGATCCGGCCGCCCTCGGAGTTGGTGATCACGACCGGCTCTCCGCCCTCCATCACCGCCACGACGGAGTTCGTGGTGCCCAGGTCGATCCCGATAATCTTGCTCATGACGTCTCCCCTTCGGTGAAGAACTTTAGTGCGTTAGATTATAGAAATCTTAGCGTGAAATTGTCAATAGACGATCTTCCGAATTTGGTGCGGTCCGCGCGACCTGCTATCATCGGCTTGCCAAGCCTGTCTGACTGACGAGGGTGCAATGACCCGATCCCATCGAGTCAGGCTGTCCCTATTGCCCGGAATTGCCGCCGGGCTCGTGCTCACATTTGGACTGCTGCCCGGGGCCATCCCCGTCACGGCGCAATCCGACGACGCAACGCCACCGCTGCCAATCAGCTCGGACGACGACCAGGCTCCAGATGCCGTGGACTGGTCCGACGACGTGCCGGCCCACATCGCCGTCGTCGACGGCCCGGTGTGGCTGGAACGGGACGGCCGTCGCGATGCCGCGGACGAGAACGTCCCGCTGCTCGCCGGCGATCGACTGGTCACCGATCGCGGCCGCAGCGAGCTTCTGTTCTCCGACGGCAGCGCGCTCGACGTCGACGAGCAGACGTCCGTCGATCTGTTGTCCGGCGGCCTGCTCCGCCTGCAGCGCGGGCGGCTGCGCCTGGCGCTCGTGCGCGCGACGAGCGCGCCCGTCGACTTCCGCGTCGATGCGGCCGGCACGACGACGATGTTCCGCGCGGCCGGCGAGTATCGCATCAGCACGGACGGGTTCGACGACACGACGTCGCGCGTCACCGTGGCGGTCATCCGCGGCAGCGCCGAGATTGGATCGCCATACGGGCGCACGCTCGTGCGGCCCGGCTACGAGGCGGCCGCGACGGCCAGCGCGGCACCGTCCGCGCCGTACGTCACGAGCGTCGCGGCCTGGGACGAGTTCGATCGCTGGGCCGACAACCTCTGGCAGGATCGCGTCGGCGTGCAGTCGGCGCGCTATCTGCCCGAGGAGATTCGTCCGTACGGCGGCGTGTTCGATCGCTACGGCACCTGGGAGATGGACGCGTCGTACGGCTACGTCTGGTACCCGCGCGTCGACGTCACGTGGCGCCCGTACTACACCGGCGCGTGGTCGTACGTCGGGCCGTTCGGCTGGTTCTGGGTCGGCGCCGACCGCTGGTCGTGGCCGACGCATCACTACGGCCGCTGGGGCTATCGCAGCTCGCGCTGGTATTGGATTCCCGATCGCCGCTGGGCCCCGGCGTGGGTGTCGTGGGCGTACGCGCCCGGCTACTTGAGCTGGTGCCCGCTCGGGTACAACAACCGGCCGCTCATCTCGATTGGCGTCGGCTATTCGTCGTGGCACGCCTGGACCGTCGTCCCGGTTGCGCGCGTCGTCAACACGAGGATTGTCGTGAACGGCCGCAGCCGCGCGACGTTCCCGTCGAATGCGCGGTTCGTCGAGCGGCGCGGCGCGCCGATTCGCCCGGCCGTCAACGTGCGCGTCGACCGCCAGCCGCTGCGCGCGCCGAGCCACGCGTCGCGCGCGTCGTATGCGGGCGCGCGGACGTCGACGCGCGATCCGTTCGTGCGCGACGGACGTCCGGATACACGGCCGAGCCGCGCGATCAATCCACGGCGCGACGGCCAGGATCGGCCAGCCTCGACGGCGGCGCCGGCGGGCCGCTCCGCGGATTGGCGGACCAACGGCGGATGGTCTCGAGCGCCGCAGACGTCGACGCCACGCACGTCGGCGCCGCCGCGCAACCAGGGGCCATCGCGCTCGCAGTCGCCGGCGCGCGCGCGTGAGCCGGAGCGCGTCGATCGTCCGGCGCCGCCAACGGGCGTGCCGCAATATCGCGTGCCCGAGTCGCGCTCGTCGTCGCCGGCGCCGCGCGCGCAGCCGCGCGTGCCGCGAGCCGCGCCACCGAGCCCGGCGCCCGTGATTCCCGCTCCGCCCTCGCGCGAGCGCGAGTCGCGGCCCGACGTCTATCGCGGAGGCAGCGGCGCCCCGTACGGCGGC
>CAZNMF010000068.1:0-3774 GCA_964573795.1 uncultured Solibacteraceae bacterium | reverse complement strand
GAGACGCCGCGCCCGTCGCCGCCAGAGCGCCGGGCCGAGCCGGCCTCGCCGCGCGGCAGCGCAGGCGGAGGCGGAGGCGGACGTCCGAGCGCGTCAGGCGGTGAACGGCCGCGCGCAGGGAGCGGCGCAGGCGGCGGCGAGCGCTCGCGCGGATCGTCGGGCGGCGCGAGCAGCGGCGGCCACGCGCGCGCACGGAGATAGGAAGGCTTGGGGCGTGGGGCTTGGGGGATCGAAGGACAGATAGCGAGATAGTCCGATGCGAGATAGCGCGATAGTGCGTTAGCGAGATAGCGCGAAACGACGCTCTCGTTTCTTGTACAGTGATCCCCCATGTCCCGCTTCTTCCGCTCGGCCCGCGTCGTCGGCATCGCGAGCCTGTTCGTCGCGGCCGCCGTCGCGGGCACGATCGGCGGCGTCCTGTTCGCGTTTGCGGGCGACCTGCCGCAGATCTCCGCGCTCGACGACTACTCTCCCGGCACGATCACGCGCGTGCTCGGGCGTGACGGATCGGTGATCGGCAGCTTCGCCACCGAACGCCGCCAGATCGTCACCTACGACCAGATCCCCGAAGTCCTGCGGCACGCGATCATGTCGGCCGAGGACCAGCACTTCATGACGCACGGCGGGATCGAGGCCACGCACATGGCGTGGGCCTACGTGCAGGACAAGCTGACCAGGCGCCGCACGCCCGGCCGCAGCACGATCACGCAGCAGCTCGCGCGGCAGTTGTTCCCCATCGGCTTCGAGCGCACGCCGGAGCGGAAGATCAAGGAAGCTCTCGTCGCCCTGCAAATCGAGAAGCGGTACACGAAGCCGGAAATCTTCACGATGTACTGCAACAAGGTCGCCTGGGGCTTCGGCACCTACGGCGTCGAGGCGGCCTCCGAGCTCTACTTCGGCAAACCGGCCAAGGACCTCACGCTCAACGAGGCCGCGACGATCGCAGGCATGCTGCCGTCGCCGCAGAATCTCAACCCGTACTCGAACATCAAGGCCGCGGCCCGTCGCCGCAACTACACGCTCGAACGGATGGCCGACGACGGCTACATCACGCGCGAGATGGCCAAGACCACCGAGGCCGAGCCGATCGTCACGCACGGCCAGCCCAGCCGGCCGGCGTCGATCGCGCCGTACTTCCTCGAGGTGGTCCGCGATCATCTCGACGAGGCGTACGGGACGAAGGCCGTCTACGAGGGCGGCCTCGTCGTGAAGACGGGCATCGATCCGGACCTCCAGCGCGCGGCCAACGAGGCGCTCGAGCGCGGCGTGCGCCGCATCGACAAGCTGCGCGGCTTCCGGAAGCCGGCGCGCAACCTGATCGCCGAGCACCGCGACATCGCGTCGTTCAAGCACTCGCGCTGGACGCGCGACCCCGTCGAAGGCGAGATCCAGCCGGCGATCGTGACGAGCGTCGAAGGCAGTGAGATTCACGTCCGCATCGGCCGCTTCTCGGGCACGATCGGCCGCGCCGGCTACGGGTGGACGCGAAAGACCGCGGCGGCGCTCGTCCGTGCCGGCGACCTGATCGAAGTGCAAATCGGCAAGGTCGACGCACAGGCCGCCACCTGCACGGCGTCGCTCGATCAGACGCCGCTCGTCGAAGGCGCGGTCGTGGCGCTCGACAACCACACGGGACAGATCCTCGCGCTCATCGGCGGCGACAGCTTCGAGCGCAGCCAGTTCAATCGCGCGACGCAGGCCATGCGCCAGGTGGGCTCGCTGTTCAAGCCCTTCGTCTACACGGCGGCCGTCGATCGCGGCTATACGACGGCGTCGATGCTCGACGACTCGCCCGTCAGCTACGTCGTTGGTCCGAATCAGCCGGCGTACGAGCCGCAGAACTACGAGCGCCGGTTCGAAGGCCCGGTGACGTTGCGCCACGCGCTCGAGGAGTCTCTGAACGTGCCGACGGTGCGGCTGATGGCGGCGCTCGGCCCGAAGGAAGTGATCGGTTACGCGCGGCAGATGGGCATCACGTCGCCGCTCCCGGAATATCTGTCGGTCGCGATCGGCTCGGCCGAGAGCACGCTGCTGGAGATGGTGTCGGCGTACACGACGTTCCCCAACCAGGGCGTGCGCGTGGCGCCGCTGCCCATCATCGACGTCGTCGACCGCGAGGGCAACGTGCTCGAGCAGCATCGCGCCGAGCCGCACGAGGCGCTGCGCGCCGACACGGCCTACATCATGACGAGCCTGCTCCAGGGCGTCGTGCAGCACGGCACCGCGGCCACGGCCAGCTCGCTCGGCTGGCCGCTCGGCGGCAAGACGGGCACGACCGACGACTACACCGACGCGTGGTTCATCGGCTTCGATCCGGACGTCACCGTCGGCGTGTGGGTGGGCTTCGATCAGAAGCGGCCGCTTGGACCGAACCAGACGGGCGCCGTCGCCGCGCTGCCAATCTGGACCGACATCATGAAGAGCTGGATCGATCGCCGCCGTGGGGCCGGCGGCGATCCGCCCGAGTTCCAGCGCCCCGGCAACGTCGTCGTCGTCCCGACCCTGCGCGGGCCGGAAGTGTTCATCGCTGGGACGGAGCCGGGCGCGGCAGGATAGCGGTCGGCGGGCTGCAGTCTGCGGGCTGCGGTCGGCGGTCGGCAGACTGCGGACCGCGGACCGCAGCCTGCCTACTCCTCGTCCGTCTCGGCGCCTACGGCCGCCAGCTTTCCCAGCGCACGCTGCATCAGATATTCCTTGATGAACGCGTCGAGATCGCCGTCGAGCACGCGATCCACGTCGCCGACCGTGAGCCGCGTGCGGAGATCCTTCACCATGCGGTACGGCTGCAGCACGTAGCTGCGAATCTGGCTGCCGAAGCCGATGTTCTTCTTCTCGCCGCCGAGCTGCTCCATCTTGGCCTGCTGCTCTTTCAGCCGCATGTCGTACAGCCGCGCCTTCAGGACCTTCATGGCGGACGCGCGGTTCTTGTGCTGCGATCGCTCGTTCTGACACGACACGACGATGCCCGTCGGGAGGTGCGTGATGCGGACGGCGGAGTCCGTGACGTTGACGTGCTGGCCGCCGGCGCCGCTCGATCGAAACGTGTCGATGCGGATGTCCTTGTCCTCGATCTCGATGTCGATGTCGTCCGGCAGCTCCGGCCAGACGTAGAGCGACGCAAACGACGTGTGGCGCCGCGCCGCCTGATCGAACGGCGAGATCCGGACGAGACGATGGACGCCGGCCTCGGCGGCGAGCAGTCCGTACGCGTAGTCGCCGCTCACGAGCACGGTCGCGCTCTTGATGCCGGCTTCGTCGCCGGGCTGCACGTCCATCACCTCGCGCTTGAAGCCGCGCCGCTCGATCCAGCGCAGGTACATGCGCAGCAGCATCTCGGCCCAGTCCTGCGACTCGGTGCCGCCGGCGCCGGGATGGATCGTGATGATCGCGTTCTTGCGATCGAGCTCGCCCGAGAGCATCGTGCGAATCTCGGCCGCCTGAATGTCCCGCTCGTAGGTGCCGAGCCCGGACTCCAGATCGCCCAGCACGTCCTCGCCCTGACGCGCCCAATCGACCAGAACCGTCAGATCGTCGGTCTGCTTGCGCAGGGTCTCGGCCAGCGCACGCTCGTCCTCGATCTTGCGACGTCGCTGTAAGACCTTCTGGGCGTTGGCTTGATCCTTCCAGAAGTCGGGCGCGGAGACGGCCGTCTCGATCTCGGTCAGCTCGCGCTGCAGCCGTGCTTCGTCAAAGTCCCCTCCGCAAGTCGGCGGCGCGGGACGAGAGATCGGAGAAGGTGCGGGAGAGCTCGTCGAAGGTCATGAGATTCGGGTT
>CAZNMF010000067.1:0-15052 GCA_964573795.1 uncultured Solibacteraceae bacterium | reverse complement strand
CGCCCGCGGCCTGAACTACGAGCGGCTCGACCAGTTGACGATCGAGGTGCTGCTGGGAGCGAGATAGGAAGCAAACTTCGAACTGAGAACTTCGAACTTGGAAACGGTGGTCGGCCGGCCCTGAAGGTCCGGCCCTCCATGCACGATTTTGCAATCGCGCATTCAGTTTTCTCAGTTCTCAGTTCTCAGTTCTCAGTTCTCAGTTCTCAGTTCTCAGTTCTCAGTTCTCAGTTCTCAGTTCGAAGTTCGAAGTTCGAAGTTCGAAGTTCCCCCGTCGATTCCCCCTGTACGTGCCGCGATCGGTGCGGCATAATGGACGCACGCCCATGCCTCGGGATCGGCAGGTACGAGACGCAATCGATCGGTTTCTGGCCAGCGTCCGGCAGGACACGGACGTCCGGCTGCAGGCGCTCGCGTCGGAGCTGCTGCGGATCGTCGAAGGCGAGCCGCACACGAGCCGCGTGGACGTCGAGCGCGCCGGCGTGGAGATCGCGCGCGCGGTCGCGCGTGGCGGCGAGCACGCCCGCCACGATCTGATCGCGCGCGTCGTCGCGGCGATCCGCCAGCTCGACACGGCGACGACGCTGCGCGGCATCCTCGATGCGCTGACCGACGGCGCGTCCGGCGAGGCGTCGCGCGTGGCGACGATGCTCGTCGACGGCGGCATGCTGCGGCGGTACCGCCATCATGGTTTCGGCCCGGGCCTCGAGCCGGTCGACACGCCCGTCGAAGGCGCGCCGCTCATCGCGGGCGCCATCGAAGTCCGGCAGCCGGCCAAGATTCCCGCAGTCGAGCGCGTCGACACGCGCGTGCCGCCGTTCATGCGCGTCCCGGCCGGCCACGTGGGGCAGGTCATCCCGATCGTCGTCGGCCAGGAAGTCGTCGCGGTCGTCTATGTGGAGGGATTGGACCGCACCGGCGCCCAGCCCGGCGAGCCGGTGTGGGCCCAGCACGTCGAGGTGCTCGTGCGCCACGCGTCGGCGCGGCTCGAGACGGTGACGTCGCTCCGGACGGTCGAGGTGCTCGCCGGACCGTCTTAAACGATTTGCCGTAGCCGCAGGGCTTGAGCCCTGCGGACCCGGCGGGCTAGAAAAGTTCGAAGTTCGAAGTTCGAAATTCTTGATGAGCGCACGCGTCATTCGCCGCATCAGCGCCGGAGCTCTTGGCAGCGCCGTGGCGGTGTGGGTGTGCGGCGCCGGCTTCATGCGATCGCTCGAGGCGCCGGCCGACGTGGCACTGGCGCAGGCGTCGACGTTTGCCGCTGGCGATCTCTGGCTCGCGCCGTCGGCCGACGAGGCCGTCCCGTCCGATCTGGCGCGGGCCGTGACGATGCTCGGCGCCGGCCGGGCCGACGATGCCATCCCGATTCTGGTGCGAGAGACCGGCGACGCCGAGCTCGGCGGCTACGCGCAGTTGTATCTCGGTCGCGCCTATCTCGCCACGAGCAAGACCGATCGCGCGATCGCGGCCGCACGGCTGATCCTCGAGCGATCTGCCGGCGGCGCGCTGGGCGAGTCCGCGCTGTGGCTGCTGGCCGATGCGTCGATGGTCGCCGGCAACTGGGTCGATGCCGTGGCGGCGTACGACGCGCTGACGAAGCAGCGCATTGCGAGCCCGTCGCTGGCCTACGAGCGTCTGGGCGAGGCGGCCGAGCGCGCGGGCGACGAGCGCGCCGCGCGCGCGGCCTATGCGAAGGTCTACTACGAGCTGCCGCTGTCGGCCCAGGCGGAGGATGCGGACGTCGCGCTGACGCGGCTCGGCCGTGACGGGATTGCCGATCGCGACGCGCTCGAGTCGAAGCGCGCGCAGATGCTGTTCGCCGCGCGACGTTACGCGGACGCGCGCAAGGCGTTCGAGGCGCTTCGAGGCCGCGCCGCCGGCGACGATCGCTGGCAGTTGGACCTGCGTCTGGCGCAATGCGACGTCGGCCTGCGCCGTTTTGCCGCGGCGCGCGACACGCTGCGGGCGTATCTTGCCCAGGCGCCAGGCTCGCACGACGAGGCCGAGATTGCCTATCTCGCCGCGCTGCGCGGTTTGAAGCGGGACGACGAGTACATCGCGGCGGTGTGGCGGTTCGTCGAGGATCATCCCGGCGCGCCGCTGGCCGAGTCGGCGCTGAACGATCTCGGGACGTACTACATCCTCGCCAACGACGACGCGTCGGCGGCCGACGTGTTCGCGCGCATGTTCGCCGCGTTTCCGGCGGGCGCTTTCGCCGATCGCGCGGCCTGGCGCGCGGGCTGGTGGGCGTACAAGAGCGGCAACCCGCGCGAGACGATCCGTCTGTTCGAGTCGGCGGCCTCGACGCTGCGCCGCTCGGACTATCGTCCGTCGTGGCTGTACTGGACGGCCCGCTCGTACGAGGCGATCGGCGCGCACGAAGACGCCGTCGCCGCGTATCGCCGCGTGATCGCCGACTACCGCAATTCGTACTACGGCCGCGAAGCCGCGCGATCCCTCGAGCGCCTTGGCGCCGATCGCGCCTCGGTCCTGCTCGCCGCCGCGCGCCGCGATCCCGCGCTGTCGATTGCCGCGGGCGCGCCGCCCGCCGGCGCCCGTCTGATCCGGCGCCTGCTCGCGATCGGCCTGTACGACGACGCGATCGCGGAGCTGCAGAAAGCGAAGCTCGAGACGGGCGCGTCGCCGCTGCTCGACGCGACGCTGGCGTACGCGCTCAATCGCAAGGGCGATCTCCGCGGCGCGATTACGGCCATGCGCCGCGCGTATCCGCAGTTCATGGCCGATGGCGGCGAGCAGTTGCCGCAGGACATCCTCCGCGTCATCTTTCCCGTTGCGCACTGGGATCTGATTCGACGCTACGCGGCGCAGCGCGAGCTCGACCCGTTCCTCGTCGCCGCGCTCGTCGCGCAGGAGTCCACCTTCCAGGCCGACATCCGCTCCAGCGCCAACGCCTGGGGACTGATGCAGATCGTCCCGGCGACGGGCCGCCGCTACGCGCCGAAGGTCGGCGTGCGGCGCTTCTCGACGTCGAAGCTGACCGATCCGGACGTCAACGTCCGGATCGGGACGGCGTATCTGGCCGATCTGATCGCCGAGTTCAACGACGTCGCGTCCGCGCTGGCGGCGTACAACGCCGGCGAGAGCCGCGTGTCGCGCTGGCGCGCCGAGCGGCCCGGCGTGGCCAGAGACGAGTTCATCGACGACATTCCGTTCCCGGAAACGCAGAACTACGTGAAACGGATCATCGGGACGGCCGAGGACTATCGGATGTTGTACGGATCGGGACGTCTGACCGCCGCGGACGTGACCCGTTGAGACGCGCCGGTCACGGGATCGACATCGAGATCGACGCGACGCTGCCGGCGCACGTGACACACCCACGACACACGTGCCGCGTATGAGCCGAGCCCGCACCTCCCAGAAGGCGAGCCGTTTCACCGAGTCGGTCATTCGCGACATGACGCGGCAGGCGCTCGCGCACGGCGCCGTCAACCTCTCGCAAGGCTTTCCCGACTTTCCGGCGCCGGACTGGCTGAAGGACGCCGCGTGTGAGGCGATTCGGCGCGACGTCAATCAGTACGCGATCACGTGGGGCAGCCCCGCGTTGCGCGACGCGATTGCGGCGGATGTGGCGGGCCGCCACGGCCTTGCGATCGATCCCGCCCGGCAGATCACCGTGTGCTGCGGCTCGACCGAAGCGATGATGGCGACGCTCATGGCGCTCGTCGATCCCGGCGACGAGGTCATCGTCTTCGAGCCGTTCTACGAGAACTACGGGCCGGACGCGATCCTGTCCGGCGCCACGCCACGCTTCGTCCGCCTGCGGCCGCCGTCGTCGCCGGACGGCGACTGGACGTTCGATCCGGATGAGCTCGCCACCGCGTTCTCGAACCGGACGAAGGCCATCGTCGTCAATACGCCCAACAACCCGACCGGCAAGGTGTTCACGCGCGAGGAGCTGTCGCTGATTGCGGCGTTGTGCCAGCGGTGGGACGTCGTCGCCGTGACCGACGAGATCTACGAGCACATCGTGTACGACGGCGCGGTGCACGTGCCGATGGCGACGCTCGACGGGATGGCCGATCGCACGGTCACGATCAACAGCATCTCGAAGACGTTCAGCGTCACGGGCTGGCGCGTCGGCTGGGCCGTCGCGTCGCCGGAGATGACGAGCGCGATTCGCAAGGTGCACGACTTCCTGACGGTCGGCGCGGCGGCGCCGCTGCAAGCGGCCGCGGCCGCGGCGCTGCAGGCGCCTGCCGCCTACTACGCCGAGCTCGCGGCATCCTACGGGCGCCGGCGCAAGCGCCTGCTCGGCATTCTCCGCGACGCGGGCTTCGTGTGCCACGATCCGCGCGGCGCCTACTACGTCATGACGGACGTCGATCACTTCGGCTACGCGGACGACGTCGTGTTCGTGCGGCATCTGGTCTCGGCGATCGGCGTCGCCGCCGTGCCCGGCAGCAGCTTCTTCAGCGCCCCCGAGCACGGGCGCGCGCACGTGCGGTTCTGCTTCTGCAAGCGGGACGAGACGTTGGCCGCCGCCGAGCAGCGGCTGGCGGCGCTGCGCCCCGCCGCGCCATCGTCGAGCGGCGTCAGATGACGACGCTCGTCGCCTTGCTGCGCGCCGTCAACGTCGGCGGCACGGGCATCCTGCCGATGCGCGATCTCGCGGCGCTTTGCACGCAGGCGGGATTCGGCGACGTGCGCACGTACATCCAGAGCGGCAACGTCGTCTTTCGCAGCCGTCTGAGCGCCGAGCGGGCGCGCACGGCCCTCGAGCGCGCGCTCGAGCAGCGGATGGGCAAGCCCGTCGGCGTGATCATCCGCGACGAGCCGGATCTGCGGCGCGTGCTGCGCGCCAATCCGTTTCCCGGCGCGTCTGGCTCGAGGGTGATGGTGACGTTCTGCGCCGAGGCCGTCTCCGCGGCGGCGTTCGACGGCCTCGCGGGGCCTGACGGCGAGCAGGTCGTCGCCGGCGCGCGTGAGGTCTACATCTACTACCCCGAAGGCATGGGGCGATCGAAGCTCAAGCTGCCGAAGATCGCGTGCGTGACGACGACGCGAAACATCAACACGGTGACGAAGCTCGCGGAGATGTGCGGCGGATAGGGGTAGGACGCGGGCGGCCACGGGGGGCCGCCCCTACAGTGATCGGGTCGCAGATGGAGGCCGGATCCCGAGCGGCCACAAGGGCGCCGCCCCTACGGTGTTCGCGCGTTGCTCGTAGGGGCCGCCCCCTGTGGCGGCCCGGGTCGTCGGATCAGAACCTGACTCCCACCGAGAACCGGAACGTGCGCGGCGTCGTGTACGCGTTCTTGCTGATAGGGTCGCCGAACTTCGTGCCCTTCGACCAGTTCACGCCTTCGACCGGAGCCTCGGCGAACGGGTCGAAGGGGGCGAGCGACTCGCTGTCGAACGCCGTGTGGACGGTCGTGTTGATGAACTGGCCGTCGATCGCCTGGAACTGATTGAACAGGTTCAGCAGCTGCACCTGGCCGAACAGCTCCGGTCCGCTCGCCGCGCCCACGCGTCGGCTGAACGTGAACGACAGATCGGTGCGCTTGAGCGCCTCGGTGTGGAAGGCGTCCCGCGCGGTGAAGTAGTAGGTCATCGGAAACGGCGGCGTCACGTAGCCGTAGTCGGCCACGTACGGGAGCACGTCGATGGCGCCGATGGCGCCGTACGGCGTGCCCGACTCGATCTGCTGGAGGACGCCGATCGACATCGCGCCAGCGCTTCGAGCCCACGGCAAATCCCACGTCGCCCACAGACGCGCGCGATGGCGCTGGTCGGCGCCGAGATTGCCGTCAGGGAACGCCCACGCCCTTTGGAAATATTCGGGGTACGACAGGATGTCGTTCGCCAGCGGCCCCGTGCTGAGGCTCTCGCCGTCGTCGTTGCCCCACAGCCGCGACAGCGTGTAGTTGCCGCCCACCGACACACCGCGGACCGGGCCATACGTGGCGGCGGCCGTCAGCGCCCGATAGCGCCGCGAGACGTCGTTCGTGTTCTCGATGATCTTCAGGTCGTATGGCGTGCCGAAGTCGTCGAACACCAGGCCCGTTCCCGTGTCGACGCGGTCGGCGTAGAAGTCGCCGAAGACGCGGTTGACGAAGTCGACGCGCACCGACGTCCGGCGGCCGATCTGCTGGCTGAGCCCGACCACGACTTCATCGGCGTGCGGCGACCGCAGGTCGTCGGCAATCTTGCTCGACACGCCGGGCACGTCGATCTGGAACGGATCGGGTTGGACCGCGTTGTACCAGTCGAACACCTGCCGCAGCGCCTCGTCGCTCGTCACGAGCGGCCCGCCGTCGTTAATCGGATCGCCGTCGTAGAAGTAGGCGACGATCCCCGGCGTGCCGGCCGCCGCCGTCGAACCGGCAATCCCGTTGTTGACGGCCGCGACGTAGCGCCCGTAGCTCGCGCGGATCGTCGTGCTGCCATCGCCCTTCGGATCCCAGCTCGCGCCGAGGCGCGGGCTGAGGAGGCTGTCCTTCACGACGAGGGTGCCGGATTGGTCGCGGCCCGAGTTCTTGTCGTACCGCAGGCCGAGGTTGAACGACCAGTGGCGGCCGTATGCCCACTTGTCGTTGACGAACAGCGAGTGCGTGCGGAAGTTCGTGCCGTGGCTCGCCGGCTGAACCGGCCAGTTGATGATGTAGGTGCTGCCGCCGGGATCGATCACCGGATAGACCGTGCCGTCCTGGATGAACGAGGTCGTCGTCCAGACGTGCCAGTCGCTGGCCGACTGGTGATTGTCCGCGAAGGTCTTGTCGTTGAAGCCGTCATAGCCGAACGACAGATCGTGCGAGCCCGAGGCGGACGACAGGAAGTAGCTGCCCTTGAGGACGAGATCCGTGTTGTCGCGCCGCTCGTCGGGGCAGACGCCGCAGAAGTTCGGCGCCCACCACCACGCGCCGGTCAAGTTGTCCGAGAGCGGCGTGCCGGCGATCAGATCGGTGTTCAGGCCGCCGGAGTGCTCGAACGTGAACTTGCGCGCCGAGAACTGTCCCTCGACGAAGAGCTTGCCGCCGAACGTGCCCGTATAGTGCAGGCCGAAGAGGCTCTGCGGCTCGCTGGGATTCGTCAGGCTCGCCAGATCCATCACGTCGGCCGAGCTCGGCCACGCGGCGTTCCGGAACTTGTCGCTGATGCCGACATAGGAGAGCTCGACGCGCTGGCCGGCATGTGGCGAGTGCGTGAGCTTGCCCTCGAAGCGCTTCTGGTTCTCCTCGAAGACGTACGGCGTGTCGGTATATCCCGTCTGCCGCGCCGTCTCGCTGTCGAAGAAGCGGCCGGCGCCGAAGAACCACAGTCGATCCTTGACGATCGGTCCGCCGAGCGTGAACTCGGTCGTCGGCACCGTCTTGTCGACTTTCGGCTCGTCGAAGGGAGACACGGTGCGCCAGTTGTCGTTGGCAAACGACTCGCGGAACGATCCGCTGAAGCGGTTGCCGCCGGACTTCGTCAGGACGTTCACGATGCCGCCCGTGAAGCGGCCGTACTCGGCGGAGATGCCGGACGTGAGGACCGTCGTCTCCTGAATGGCGTCTTCGATGTAGAGATCCAGCGGCTCGCCGCGGAGGTTGTCCTGCACCTGCACGCCGTTCACCATGTACGAGTTCTCGAACGACATGCCGCCGGAGATCGAGAAGTTGCCGTTGGGGCCGGTGGCGTGGACCGCCGGCGCCAGATTGACGATCGACGTGAGATTGCGCAAGACGGGCAGCGTCGACACGAACGACTGCTTGAGGTTCGTCGCGCCCTCGATCGTGTTGACGAAGTCGCCGCCGCTCGCGGTGACCGTGACGGCCTCCCGCACCGCCGCCGGCTGCAGCGTGACGTCGACGGTCACCGGCTCGCCCGCGCCGACGACGCGCGCCTCGGTCGCGGCCGTGAAGCTCGTCTTCTCGAACGAGAGCGCGTATGTGCCCGGCGGCAGCAGCTTGAACAGATAGTCGCCGTTCTCCGTCGTCGTGACCGTCTGCTCGCCCTGAAGACTTGGCGACGAGATCGTGACGACAACGCCCGGGATCACCCGGCCCTGACTGTCAGTCACCCGGCCGCCGATCGTGCCGGTCGGCGTCTGCGCCAGCGCCACGGCCGGCGGCAGCGCCAGGCAGGAGGCGAGCAGCAGCGCGGCGACCTTGAGCGGCGAATATCGAGCCATACGGTGTCCCTCGAGAGCCATAGAAGCGTGAAAACGTAGCAAGAGCGATGCCCGCGTCCGGGAACGGCGCGGCGCACGTCCGGTGGACCGGTCCGTGGTCCTCCTCTCTGGTCATCGGCCCGAATTCATCGGACCCGCAATGCGATATGGCTCGGAATGTAGGGGCGGAATTGCAGAAATGTGCGAGAGAGTGCAGTTTCGTGCTTCCGCGGGAGCCCAGGACCCAGATGGCATCTGCCCGCGTCGGGACGCGCCCGGCGGAGGAATCGTGTGCAGATGGCGGCGATCGAACGGGAAGGAGGTTCCCGTCGTCGGGCTTGCGGTACCCGTACACGCGTTCAGGTCGAACGGGTGTCGAGTGCATGAGAGTGCGGCGCGGAATTGGCGATGCGCGTTGGAGGGGCGGACATTCAGGTCCGCCCGCTGCGGCCGAACCTGAAGGTTCGGCCCTCCGGATGGGAATTCGGCAACCCCGTGCTGAAGAGCTGACGATCGCTCAGTACCGGACGGCTGCGCCGAACCAGAGGCCCTGGAACTGGACGTCGCCCGAGTCCTTCTTGATCACCATGAAGTTGGTCATCTTGCGCCAGCCCATCTGCACGCCGAAGTAGTTCGACAGGTTGACCGTGCCGTTGATGTCCCAGTCGAAGTAGCGCGCCTGATATTTCTCGTCGACGTTCGGCAGCTTGAATCCCGTCACCTCGAAGTTGATCGCCACCTCGGGCAGCGGATACGCGCGGCCGACGATGCCGAGCGCCGGCAGGGGCGCCGATCGCTTGTTGTACTCGTCGTACGGCGGCGAGAAGATCGGGCTGTTCGTCTTCAGCCGCGCTTCGGCCGTCGTGTAGCGGCCCTCGAGCACCATGCCGACGAACCCGCGCGGCTTGTAGAGGAAGTCGTACTCGTAGCCGAGCCGCCAGACTTTCCACGAGAACTGCGACTCGATGGGCACGGCCACCGGGAACTTGATGCCGTTGAAGACCAGATCGCGCGTGAACGCGGTCTCCGCTTCGTACTGGATCGGCGTGTACTGAATCCTGAACTTGGATTTCTTCGACGGGCGCAGGACGATGCGCATGTCCTTGAACCGCGTCTTCGTATAGCCCAGGTCGGTCAGCAGATCGATCTGGCTGCCGACGATGCCGAACTGCTCGCTGGAGATCTTGCCGGCGAGGTCGGGATTCCACAGCGTGCCGGAGAACTCGACGTGGTACTTCTCGCCGATGGCGGCGGCGCCGCTATCGGGCGCGGAGTACTGCGCCTGCGCGGCGCTCGGCGCCAGCAGCGCGGCGGACAGGAGGGCTGCCAGCGCGATCGATTGCCGCGAGACCAGCCGTGAGAAAAGACGCATTGCTATACTGCCTCCATGATCGTGGCGCTCTCGCGCCTGCTGCCGTACATCCGCCGCGTTCGCCGCTCGCTCGTGCTGGGCCTGTCATGCATCCTCGCTGCCACGGCCCTGTCGCTCGTCTCCCCCTGGATCCTGAAGGACGTCGTCGACGGCCTGCTGCGGGGAGAGGAGCGGTCGCGTCTGGCGCTCTATGCCGTTGCGATCGTGGGGCTTGCGGTCGCCGACGGCGTGTTTCGCTACCTGATGCGCACTCAGCTTATCGGCGCGTCGCGCGAGATCGAGTATGCCCTGCGGGAGGAATTTTTTGCGCACCTGACGCGCCTCCCGCAGGCCTATCTGCAGGCCAACCGGACCGGCGATCTGATGTCGCGCGCCACCAACGACCTCGGCGCCGTGCGGATGATGGTGGGGCCGGCGCTGATGTACTTCGGCAGCACCGCGCTCGGCTTCGTGATTGCCGTGGCGATCATGTGGTCGATCGACGCGAAGCTGACCCTGATCGCGCTGCTGCCGTTGCCCGGCGTGACCATCGGCACGCGCTACTTCGGCCGCGCGATTCACGACCGCTTCGAGCGCATCCAGGCCCAGCTCTCGGATATGAGCGCCGTCGTCCAGGAGGCGTTGTCCGGCGTGCGCGTCGTCCGCGCGTATCGGCAGGAGCCGGCGGAGGCCGCGAAGTTCGGCGCGGCGAACGACGAGTACGTCCGCCGGCAGCGCGGCCTGATTCGCCTCCAGTCGGCGTTCTATCCGACGCTGACGTTCTGCTTCGGCCTGAGCGGCCTGCTGGTCCTGTGGATCGGCGGACGCGACGTCATCCGCGGCTCGCTGACGCTCGGCGAGTTCGTCGCGTTCGGCCGCTACCTCGTGCTCCTGAGCTGGCCGCTCATCGCCTTCGGCTGGGTGATCAACATCGTCCAGCGCGGCGTGGCGTCGTGGGAACGGATGCTCGAGGTGCTGGACGTGCCGGCCGCCGGCGGCGCCGTCGAGGCAGCGCTGCCACGGCCCGTTCGCGGCCGGATCGAAGCGCGGGAGCTGTCCTTCCGCTATCCGGACGCCGCCGCCGATGCGCTGCACGACGTCTCCTTCGTCGTCGAGCCCGGACAGACGCTGGCGCTGGTCGGCGCGACGGGCGCCGGCAAGTCGACGCTCGTCCAACTGCTCACCCGCCTGCGCGAGCCGCCGTGCGGCACGCTCTTCGTCGACGACGTCGACATTGCCGACGTGTCGCCGGCCGATCTCCGCTCGGCGATGGCCGTCGTGCCGCAGGAGGCGTTCCTGTTCTCGCAGACCGTGGGCGGCAACATCCTGTTCGGGCTCGACGCCGAGTGGGGAACGGACGAGGCTCGCGCGCGCGTCGGGGCTGCGGCCGAGACGGCGGCGCTGACCACGGACGTGGCCGGGTTTCCGGAGGGGCTCGACACGGTCGTCGGCGAGCGCGGGATCACGCTGTCGGGTGGACAGAAGCAGCGCGTCGCGCTGGCACGCGCGATTCTGACGGACCGGCCGATCCTCGTGCTCGACGACACGCTGTCCGCCGTCGACACGGCGACGGAGGCGGAGATCCTGCGCCGCCTGCGTGACGTGCGGCGCGCGCGAACGTGCGTGATGGTCGCGCACCGCATCTCATCGGTGCGCGACGCCGATCTCATCCTCGTCCTCGACCACGGCCGCGTCGTCGAGCGCGGCACGCACGCGACGCTCGTCGCGGAGAACGGCCGCTACGCCGAGATGCACCGCCGCCAGCTGCTCGAAGAAGAGCTGGCGCACGCCTGAGGAGAGCGAGTCCGCGTGAGCGTCGCCGACGACATCCTGCCCGCCCGCACGTACGACGCGCGTCTGATGCGCCGGCTGCTGGTCTATCTGCGGCCGCACGTTGGCGCGATCGCGCTGGCCGGCGCCGCCATTCTCGTGTCGTCGCTCGTCGATCTCGCGCAGCCCTGGCTGACGCAGCAGGCCATCGACAGGTACATCGCCGCGGGCGACGCGCCGGGCCTGGCGCGCATGGCCGTCCTCTTCTTCGCGCTGATCGTCATCGGCTTTCTCGCGGAGTACGGCCAGACGTTCATCCTCCAGACGACGGGGCAGCGCATCATGCACCGGATGCGCGCGGAGGTCTACGCGCACCTGCAGCGGCTCGAGCTGCGGTACTACGATCGGCATCCCGTCGGCCGGCTGATGACGCGCGTGACGACGGACGTCGACGCGCTGAACGATCTGTTCGCGTCGGGCGTCATCACCGTCTTCGGCGATCTGCTCGTGCTCATCGGCATCATGGCCGCGATGCTGCTGATGAACTGGCGGCTGGCGCTCGTCGCGTTCTCGGTGCTGCCGTTCATCCTGTGGACCGCGCACTGGTTCCGCACGAACGTGCGCGAGTCGTACCGCCGCGTGCGCGGCCTCGTCGCGCGCCTCAACGCGTTCCTGCAGGAGCACCTGACGGGCATGTCCGTCGTGCAGGTCTTCAACCAGGAAGAACGGACGTCGCGACGGTTCGAGGCGATCAACCGCGAGCATCGCGACGTCAACATCGCGTCGATCTTCTACTACGCGCTGTTCTACCCGCTGATCGAGCTGCTAGCGGCGATCTCCGGCGCGTTGATCATCTGGTACGGGACCGGATGGGCGGAGCAGGGCACGCTCACGATCGGCGTGCTCGTCGCGTTCCTGCAGTACTCGCGGCGGTTCTTCCAGCCGATCTCGGATCTGTCCGAGAAGTTCAACATCCTGCAGGCGGCGATGGCCGCGTCCGAGCGCATCTTCGGCGTGCTCGACACGGAGCCGTCGCTCGTGCCGCCGCGCGAGCCGGTCGTGCCGCGCGGCGCGCGCGGCCGGATCCAGTTCGACCACGTCTGGTTCGCGTACGACGACGAGCACTTCGTGCTGAAGGACGTGTCGTTCGTCATCGAGCCCGGCCAGCGCGCGGGCATCGTCGGCGCAACGGGATCGGGGAAGACGACGATCATCAACCTGCTGCTGCGGTTCTACGATATCCAGCGCGGGCGCATCCTGGTCGACGGCGTCGACGTTCGTGAGTGGGACGTGCCGTCGCTCCGGCGCATCTTCGGCCTCGTGCTGCAGGACGTCCATCTGTTCTCCGGCACGATCGCCGACAACATCCGGCTGGGCGATGCGTCGATCACCGACGAGCAGATCGTCCGCGCCGCGAAGGCCGTGCACGCGCACGAGTTCATCATGGCGCGGCAGGGTGGCTACGCGTCGCCGGTCGCCGAGCGCGGCGCGACGCTGTCCGTCGGGCAGAAGCAGCTGCTGTCGTTCGCGCGCGCGCTCGCGTTCGATCCGCACGTGCTGCTGCTCGACGAAGCGACGTCGAGCGTCGATACGGCTACCGAGGCGCTCATCGAGGACGCGTTGCGCGTCATCATGCAAGGCCGCACGGTGCTCGCCGTCGCGCACCGGCTCTCGACGATCCAGGACATGGACGCGATTCTCGTCCTGCACAAAGGCGAGCTGCGCGAGCAGGGCACGCACCAGCAACTGGTCGCTGCGCGCGGGCTCTACTATCGGTTGTACGAATTGCAGTACGCGAATGCGGTGGCGGGATAACGGCGCGCGCGGCGCGGCCACGGGACGCCGTCCGGGCTTGCCTTTCGGAGGGCCGAACCTTCAGGTTCGGCCACAGTGGGCGGACCTGAAGGTCCGCCCCTCCGAAGAGCTCGCCCGACTCAATTCGCTTTCTTGGGGCTCGGGCTCCAACCGAAGCGCAGCACGGTGACCGACACCGGGCGGCGACCGAACTCCAGGGCCTCGTTGCAGCTCCAGATGTAGAGATCCAGATGGCGCCCCAGCACCTTGGGGCCGGTGTCGAGAACGGTGTAGATGCCGCGATGCCGCTCGGGCACGCCGTCGATCTGGACGACCGATCCGACCGGCAAGACGCTGGGGTCGGCTGCGGCGACGCCGAACTTCGGCGCGACGCCGGAGGCCGTCACCTGTCCCTTGCAGTACGCCGTCGCGACGAAGTCCTGTCGGCTGCCGGCCAGCAACGCCGAGCGGGCCGTCCGGGCTCCGGGCACGCTTCGGGAGTCGATGACCGTCGCCTGATAGAGCAGCATGAACGTGCATGCCCCCAGGGCCGTCGCCAGCAGCTTCCGCCGGAAGGACCGGGAGAGCAGCAGCATGGTCAATAGCGTACCGCGTGACCCCCGCTGGAAGGCAACCGAAAAGTGAGGGGAAGCGTGAGGGGGTTACGTCTGCAAATATCTGATAGATAAGCGATTACAGTCTTGGCCCGCGCACGGTTGCACGGCTGGTTGGCCCCGTCCGCCGCGCGTCAGCCTATTGGCGCGGCCGAACCTGAAGGTTCGGCCCTCCTGGGGAGCTCCCGACCCGTCTCAGAAATGTGCGAACCCGGTCCGTTGGAGCCGCGTCTTGGCCCCGTCCCGCTCGAGCCAGACGCCGGCGTCGCCGCCGAAGACGCCGACGCGCGCGACCGTCAGGCCGGAGCAGCGGCGGACGGCTGCGAGGAAGCGAGAGCGACGACGGGCCGGGACCGCGAAGGCGAGCTCGTAGTCCTCCCCGCCGGCTAGCGCAACGTCGACGGCGTCCTGGCCCGCGTCACGAGCCCAGGCCCGCGCGCCTGCAGCAATCGGCAGGGCCGCCGCGTCCACGACGAGCCCGACGTTGCCGCCGTCGGCCAGCCGCCACGCCGCGTCGCTGAAGCCGTCCGAGAGGTCGATGGCCGCCGATGCCGCGCGCGTGCGGCCGACGATGCGTCCGCACCGCAGCCGCGGCTCGGGGCGCTCGTAGCGATCGAGGCACGACCTCGCCTCGTCGTCCGCACCGTCGCGCTGACGTCCCGCCTGCAGCATGGCCAGTCCGGCGGCGGCCGCACCGATCGTGCCGGTGACGTACAGCTCGTCACCCTTCCGCGCGCCGGTGCGCATCAGCACGTGCCGATGGCCGACGCTGCCGACGGCGGTGACATCGACGATCAGCGGTCCAGGCGATCGCGTCAGATTGCCGCCGACCAACGCGGCGCCCGACGCGGCCGACAGGGCGAGGTACCCGTCGAGCAGCGCATCGAAGTCGGCGAGCGGGAAATCGGACGGCAGCGCGAGGCTCAGCAGCGACGCGCGCGGCGTCGCGCCCATCGCGGCGAGGTCGCTGAGATTGACGGCGAGCGCCTTGTGGCCGATCGCCTCGGCGGTCGACCAGTCGCGACGGAAGTGCACGCCTTCGACGAGGCTGTCGGTCGTCACGACGTCGTCCATGTTGCGCGCCGGCGCGATCACCGCCGCGTCGTCGCCGATGCCGACGCGGACGTGCGCGGGCGGCGGCGAGACGCGCTGCTGCAGCCGCGCGATCAGCTCGCGCTCACCGAGCGTGGAGATGGAGGGAGACATCGAGATGCGATCGAAGTCGAGAGGCGCCCCGCTTTGCCGTGTGGGGAGGTCGTTGAACCTGCGAAGCAGGTGGAGCCACTGAAAAGCCGCGCTTCAGGCTTCCTCACCACGGAGGCATGCACACCACGCGGCGTCGCGACTCACTTTGTGATGAAACATCGGCTCAAGCGACGCTCCGACCATCACGCACAAAGCAGGGAC
>CAZNMF010000066.1:0-21066 GCA_964573795.1 uncultured Solibacteraceae bacterium | reverse complement strand
TAGATCCGGCCGGCGTCGTCCTGCGACACCTGCCACTGTCCGCGGCTGAGCGCCGGCAGTATCTCGAACTTGCCGTTCTCGAGCCGCAGATCGCGCGTGTGCTCGGACGAGTACATGATGTTGTCCATCGCCCAGAACGTGCTGTTCGCGTTGTGCTCGATGCCGGCGTTCGGGTTGCCGTACGTGTCGGTGATGAGCTCCTTCTTGTCCGACTTGAGATCGCCGTCGGTGTCCTGGAAGTACCAGAGGTTCGGCGGCTCGCCGACGAGCACGCCGCCCTTGTCGAGCACCTTCAGCGCGCGCGGCATGCGCAGGCCGTCGGCGAAGACGGTCTTCTTGTCCATCTTGCCGTCGTGATCGGTGTCTTCGAGCACGCTCACGCGGTTGATCGGGTCCGGAGAGTCACGGCCCGACAGATCGGGAAGGAACGAGAGCATCTCGAGGACGTACAGGCGGCCGTCGGCGTCCCAGTCGACGAGAATCGGCGACTCGATCATCGGCTCGGACGCGACGAGCTCGACGTGAAATCCCGGCGGCACCGAGAACGACTTCATCTCGTCGGCGGCCGACAACGCCGGCGACGTCGGCGTCGCCTTGCGCGCCGGCGGCCACGGATTGCCCGGCGCCTTCGCCGTGCCTGCCTGACCGCCAATCGCGACGGTCAACCCTGTGATGCCGGCGAGAACCAGGCCGGCGAGAACGCTCGCTCGCTTCATGATGACTCCCGTGTCCACGGTCGTTGCGACACCGATCGCCTGACGCGCGGACGCCGCAGACACGCGCGGCGTTACGCTCGTCCGGACTCATCAACTGTTGGACACCGCAAGAGAATAGATCGGTCGGCGACCCGCTGTCTCGCGCGGAAAGAGGTCACACCACGAACGCATGGCGGCAATGCTCCATCGGAGTTAGCGCCGCGATTCCAGCGGCGCTCGCGCATCCCGCGCGACGAGCCCGCTCAGCGCGACGAGCCCGATGACGTTCGGCAACACCTGCAGCGCGTTCATCAGATCGCCCCACGCCCATACGGTCTCCGGCCGCAGCACCGCGCCGATCGGAATCAACGCGCAATAGATCCAGCGATACGGCACGACGACGCGGCGGCCGAAGACGTACGCGAGAAACTGCTCGCCGTAGTACGACCAGCCGACGAGCGTGGTGTAGCCGAAGAGCAGCGCGCAGAAGGCGACGACCCATCCACCGGCGATCGGCATCGCGGCGTCGAAGGCCGACGCGACCGCGGCCGTGCTCGTGACGAACGGCTGGCCCGCGTGCCGCGCGATCATCGACTGCTCGGCGACGCCGCTCACGAGAATCGTCAGCGCGCTGATGGTGGCCGTGACGAACGACACGACGCACACTTCCATTACGGCCTGCAGCCCCTGCACGACCGGCGCGTCGGACTTCGCCGTGCCGTACGCCACGGCCGCAGTGCCATATCCGGCCTCGTTCGCGTAGATGCCGCGCGCCACGCCGTAGCGCATCGCGACGAACACGCCGAATCCCATGGCCGATCGCGTCGTCCACGCCTCGTGGACGACCGTCGCGAGCACGTCCGGCACGCGAGCGGCGAACGTGACGATCACGACGAGCCCGCCGGCCAGATACAGCACGACCTTCAGCGGCGCCAGCCGCTCGGCGACGCGGCCGATCGCGCGAATGCCGCCGACGATAACGAGGCACGTGAGGACGGCGACGCCGACGCCGACGATCCACGTCGGCACGCCGAAGACTGCGTTGATCGCCACGGCGATCGAGTTCGGCTGCGTGAACGGCGTCGTCGTCAACGCGGCCAGGCCGGCGACAGCGGCGTAGATCCACGCGAGCGCGGGCGAACGCAGGCCGTCGCGCAAGTAGTACATCGGCCCGGACCGCACGTCGGCGCCGACGGCATCGCGAAATCGCACGCCGAGCGTGGCTTCGGCGAACTTGATGGCGGTGGCGAAGAAGCCGTAGATCCAGATCCACGCGAGCGCGCCGGGACCGCCGGCGATGATGGCCGTCGCGACGCCCGCGATGTTGCCCGTGCCGATCGACGCCGCGAGCGCGGTCGCGAACGCCTGAAACGGCGACAGCACGCCGCTCGCGCCGCCGGGCGTGCGCTGCCGCATCGCCCGCAGCGCATCGCCGAATCGCCGCACCTGCACGACGCGCAGACGCATCGTCAGGAACACGCCGACCGCCAGCAACACGCCCACGACGTAGGGCATGAAGAGGAGATCGGCGAGGGTTTGGACCATAACGAAGACGAAGGACTAGAAAAGTTAGAAGTTAGAAGCCAAAAGCCAGAAGGGCTGGACGTAAGCACCTTTCTTTTGGCTTCTGGCTTCTAACTTTTAACTTTCTCAGGTGTTCGCCCGCCCCTGTCCCCCGTCCACCGGCACGCACGCGCCGGTGATCCAGCTCGCGCGATCGGAGGCGAGGTAGGCGACGAGGTCGCCGACTTCTTCGGCGCGGCCGAAACGGCCCATCGGGATCTCGCGCGCGACGAACTCGGCCATGCCCTGCGGATCCTCCTGCTGGCGCTTCCACCACGAGCCGCCTTCGAACGCGATCGATCCCGGCGCGATGCTGTTGACGCGGATGCCGTCCTTCGCGAGCTGCTGCGCCATCGACTTCGCGAGGCTGATCTCGGCGGCCTTGACCGCGTTGTACGTCATGCGGCCGCCGGACTCGCGGCCCCAGATCGACGCGATCATCAGGATGACGCCGCTGCCCTGCGCGCGCATGTGCGGGACGACGAGACGCGACAGGCGAATCGCGGGGAACAGCGTCTGATCGAACGCTTCCTGCCACGTCTCGTCGGCGGTCGCGTCGATGCCGGCGCCGGCCGCCTTCGCGACGTTGTTGACGAGGATGTCGACGCGCCCGAACGCGCCGAGCGGGTCGGCCACGACACGCTCGGCGCCTTCCGGCGTCGAGACGTCGGCGACGACCGCGCGCACGCGGTCGCCGCCGCCGAACGCGGCGGCAGCCGCGGCAAGCGCGGCCTCGCCGCGCGCGCAGATCGTGACACGCCCGCCTTCGGCGTGCAGCGCGCGAGCCGCGGCCAGACCCAGGCCGCGGCTCGCACCGGTGACGATGGCGACGCGATTGGAGAGGTGGAGATCCATGGGGTTCTGGGTTCCGAGGTTCTAGAGTTCCGGGGTTCTGGTTCTGAGGTTCCGAGGTTCTCGGTTCACTCGTCAGATGTAGGCCGGGTCTTTAGACCCGGCGTATCTAGCGTGTTCGTCGTCAGCGCCGCCGTGAACGCAGCGGGATTTTCGAGATTCGACAGATGGCCCGCCGCGGGGATCCGCACGAAGCGCGATCCGGGGATCGCGCGATGCATCGCGTCGCTTTCGGAGACTGTCGTGATCACGTCTTCCTCGCCGCAGACGACCGTTACCGGATACGTGAACGACGACAGCATCGGCGTCGAGTCCGGGCGATCTTTCATCGCCCGGACGGCTGCGGCGATGCCGTCCGGCGCATTGTGCTCGATCAGCCGCTGCACCGCGTCGATCAGGTCCGGCTGGTCGCGGCGCGTCGTCTCGCCGAGGAGCTTCGGCAGCATCTCGCGTGCGACGCCCGGAGGGCCGTCACGCGCGACGAGGGCCAGCATGCGATCGCGGGCCGCGCGGCCGTCGGCCGTGTCGGCGGCCGCGCGCGTGTCGGCGAGCACGAGTCCCGCGACGCGCGCGGGCGCACGTCGCGCGATCGCGAACGCGACGTACCCACCCATCGACAGCCCGGCGATCACGGCCGACGGAATCTCGAGGTGCGCCATCAGCTCGATCACGTCGGCGGCATACGTGTCCATCGTGATCCCGCCCGGCACCGGCCCGGGCGCGATACCGCCAAATCCCCGTAAGTCCGGCGCCACGAACCGCCAGCCCGGCGGCACACGCGCGAGCTGCGGCAGCCACTGCTCCGCGCTCAACGGAAACGCGTGCAACAGCACGAGCGCGCGGCCCGATCCGGCCTCCAGATAGCGGACAGACGAGGTGGACAAATTCGCGACGGAGGAACGCATGAGATGAATATTGTTATCGCGCTTTCTCACTAACGCACTATCGCACTATCTGCTATCGGGCTATCTCGCCGTCTGCCCGTCGCGTGCCTCGGAATCATCGGGCAGATAGCCAGATAACGCGATGTTCCGATAGTGCGATAGTGCGACAGAGAGATAGCGCGATACGATGATCTCCCATGCGTCGCCTTGCCCTTGTCTTTCTCGTCCTCGTCTCCGTCCTCTCGTCCTGTCGCTTGAAGGAAGAGAAACCTGCCGACATACCGGCGCCGCCGGATGTCGCCGCGCCGCCGGCTGACGCAGTGAAGACCCCGTCAGGCCTGGCGTCGAAGGTGCTCCAGCCCGGCACCACCAACATCCGGCCGAACGCGCATTCGACGGTGACGGTGAACTACACGGGATGGACGACGAACGGAAAGATGTTCGACAGCTCGGTCGTGCGCGGCGAGCCGCTCGAGCATTCGCTCGACGGCCTGATTCCTGGATGGATCGAAGGCGTGCAACTGATGGTCGTTGGCGAGAAGCGCCGTTTCTGGATCCCCGGCGCCCTCGCGTACGACAACATCCCCGATCCCAACGCGCCCAAGGGCACGCTGGTGTTCGACATCGAGCTGTTGGCGGTGAAGTAGGGCTTGGGCGTGAGGCTTGGGGCGTGGCCCGCGGCCTGTAGCCTGTAGCCCTCCTAATACTTCCCCAACGCCGCCATCAGATCGCCCGCGCCGTTCGGCACGCCGACCTGATGGTTGACGACGATGTCCTTGTTCGAGATCTCGCGGCCGTAGAGCTCCTTGTTCTCGGAGCTGTCCTCGCGCAGCGTCGAGCCCTGCAGCGAGATCCCGGCGAACACGCCGCGCGACCGCGACCACGCCAGCATCTCCGCAGTCATCGTCGCGTCCGTCTGCGCCGAGGCCTGCCGGCCGATCGGGCCCGCCGCCACGGCCGCGTCGGCGCCCACCGTGAACTTGCTCGACAGCAGCCGATCGATCCCGCGCTGGTTCAACACGAGCAGAATCACGTCCGTATCGGACCCGCCGATCTGCAGGCCAAAGCTGCCGCCCTCGATGCGGATGCCGCCTGGCGCGCTCCAGCCGCTGCCACCACGGCAGGAGATGTAGCCGCGGCCATACTGGCCGCCGACGCCGAGCGCCGCCTTCTTCACGCCGGGAATGATGACGATGCACTGCGCCTTGGCGAGCAGACTCTGTGGAATGCCGGTGTCCACGCTCGCGGTCATGTCGTTGAGCACGATCGCGGCGTTCTTCAACCGCTCATTGTCCGCCCGCGCCGTTGTCGCACCGGCAAGGGCGATCGCGAGCGCGCCAATCGTGAAGAGAATCGATCGCTTCATGAAGTCACCTGTCCTCGGTCGAGATGTCATTCACACTTCGTTCCAGGAATTGCGCCGAAATCATCGCCGTACGCGCAGCGGACGAGAGCAACCGGGTCCACATTGGGGGCAACGCACGCCACCAGCGAGCGCTCATATTAGCGCCAGACGCTCACCGATAGCCAAATGTCACGACGAGCTCGGCGTGGCGGCGTGCTCTCGGATGACCTCGAGAACGGCGTCGCCGAGGTCGTCGGCTTTTCGCGCGCCGACGCCGTAGATGTGGCGCAGCGCGTCGATCGTCTGCGGGCGGTGCCGCGCGAGCTCGCGCAGCGTCGTGTCGTGAAAGATGACGTACGGCGGCACACCGCGGCTGCGCGCGAGCGACAGCCGCAGCGACCGCAGCATCTCGAACAGCTCGCGATCGACGCCGTCCCACGACGCGACGTCGCCCTTCGTCCGCCGATCGGCCGACTTGGCGCCTTTCGGGGGCGGCTTCAGCCGTGCGAGCTCGAGGTCGGACACGGCGCCGGCGTCCTTCATCAGCTGCACGCCCTCCGCCGTCAGCTGCAGCACCGGATACGCATCGTCGGTCTGCCGGAGGAGACCGCGCGCGATCAGCTGATCGATGTACCCGCGGAGCTCGTCGGCCGACGCGTCGCGAAAGAGACCGAAGACGCTGAGGTGCTGATGCCCGCGTCCCGACACCATCTCGGTGTCGCGGCCGCGCAGCACGTTGATGACGTGCGCGACGCCGAAGCGCTGCTGCACGCGCGCGACGGCCGACAGAATCTTGCGCGCGATCTCGACCGCGTTCGGCATCGCCTCGAGCTCGCCGAGGCAGTAGTCGCACGCGCCGCACGCGTCCCGCTCGAAGCGCTCGCCGAAGTAGCCGACGAGCCGGCGATGACGGCACCCGACGCTGCCGGCGTAGCGCTCCATGTCGCGCAGCAGCGCGCGACGCGCGGCGCCGTCGCCGCTCTCCTCCGCCATCGCGCGCCAGCGCGCAAAGTCGCCGCCCGAGTAGATCAGCAGACATTCCGCTTCGAGGCCGTCGCGGCCCGCGCGCCCGGCCTCCTGCTGGCAGTGCTCGAGCGATTGCGGCGCGCCGGCGTGCACGACGAAGCGCACGTCGGATCGATCGATGCCCATGCCGAACGCGACCGTCGCGACGACGACGTCGACCTCTTCGTTGAGGAACGCCTCCTGATTGCGATGCCGCTCATCGTCGGCGAGGCCCGCGTGGTACGGGACGGCGCGTACGCCGCTCTCGCGCAGCCACTCGGCCAGCGCATCGACCTCGCGCCGCGACTGGCAATAGACGATGCCGGCTTCGCCGCGATGCCGCGCGAGCACGTCCTGCAACTGACGCTTCAGATTCGATCGGATGAGCACGCGATAGACGAGGTTCGGCCGATCGAACGAGCCGACGAGCTCGGCGGGATTTCGCAGGTCGAGCTGCGACAGGATGTCGCGCCGCACGCGCGCCGTGGCTGTCGCCGTGAAGGCGTGAAAACTGACGTCCGGCCACGCGCGACGGAGATCGGCGAGCTGTCGATACTCAGGGCGGAAATCGTGTCCCCACTGGCTGATGCAGTGCGCTTCGTCGATCGCGATGAAGCGAATGGGCTGACGTCCGACGAGCGATCGAAACGACTGGCTGCCTTCGCCGACGAGACGCTCCGGCGCGACGTAGAGCAGACGATAGCGTCCCGCGGCCAGCCCGGACGCGACCGCCTGTCGCGCCTCGCTCGTCATGCCGCTGTGAAAGCCCGCGGCCGGCACGCCGTTGCCGACCAGCGTGTCGACCTGATCCTTCATCAGCGCGATCAAGGGCGACACGACGATCGCCAGCCCTTCGTCGCGAGCGAGCGCGGGGACTTGAAAGCACAGCGACTTGCCGCCGCCGGTCGGCAGGACGACGAGCGAGTCGCGACCGGCGAGGATCGCCTCCATCGCCTCGCGTTGCAGCGGGCGGAACGCCGTATAGCCCCAATAGCGCTCGAGGAGGGAGAGCAGCGGATCGGACACCAGGGGATCGTAGATCGAAGATCGGGTTCTGGGTTCTCGGTTCTGGGTTCTAGGTTCGGGTTCTGGGGTTCCAGGTTCTGGGGTTCCGCGGTTCCGGGGTTCGGGTTCTGAGGTTCCGGTTCTCGGTTCTGGGTTCCCTGTTCGAGGTTCGAAGTTCAAAGTTCAAAGTTCGAAGTTCGAAGTTCTTATAGAATCCCCGCAACCATGACATCGCCCTCGACTCGCCTGCTGATGGCCGGCACGTTGCTGCTTGGCCTTGGTTTCGCTGCCTCCAGCGATCGGCTGCTCGCACAGGACGCCAACGCGCCGGCGCTGACGCTCGCGTTTCCCAAGCTGACGGCGGCGCCGGGCGCTGCGCACGCGCTGCGTCTCGATGGCTGGTTCGTCGAGACCGCGCAGGGCCGGACGCCGCTGCCCGCGTCGCTGATGAGCAGCGCGCCGATCGGCGCCGCGGCCAGCTGGTCTCGCCGCGCGACGCTCGCCGATGGCCGCGTCGTCACGCTGACGGTGACGCGCCAGGGCGATCGCGCGCGCGTGTCGCTGCGCGCGCAGCCGAGCACGGGCATCATTCGCTGGGGCCTCGCTGCCGACGCGACGAGCGACGAGTACTTCACCGGCATCATGGAGCGCGTCGTCGACGGCCCGCAGCAGGCGTCGTGGGCGCCGGGCATCACGCAGGGCATGAACCTGCGCGGGCAGAAGGTCGATCTGCTCGTCAAACCGACGACGTCGATTTACGCGCCGTTCTATCTGTCGTCGCGCGGGTATGCGATCGCGGTGGCCGGCACGTGGCCGGGCACGTTCGATTTCGCCGCGACGGACACGGCGCGCGTGGCGATGACGCTCGAAGGGCCGTCGCTGACGCTGACGATCGACACGGCCACGACGCCGGCCGAGCTCGTGCGCGCCCACGCCATCGACGCCGGGCCGCCGTTCCTGCCGCCGAAGTGGGTGTACTCGCCGTGGCGCTGGCGCGACGAGCACACGCAGCGGCCGACGTACTACGACGGCACGCCCGTCACCGGACCGTTCAACTCCGAGGTGATGGAAGACGTGCTGATGATGCAGGCCTTCGGCATCCCGAACGGTGTGTACTGGATCGATCGGCCCTGGGGGCCCGGGCTGCCGTGGGGCTACGACGACTTCGAGATCGATCAGCAGCGCCTGCCGAACTTCGGCGACATGGTGCGCTGGCTCGACGAGCGTCACGCGAAGACCGCGCTGTGGATCACCGCGTCGTTCTACGGCAAGATGCAGGCGGAAGCGCTCGCGAAAGGCTACGGCTATCCGGGACAGGTGCGGCCGCAGAACGGCAACAACTACCCGATGGTCGACCTCACCAATCCCGCCGCGCGCAAGTTCTGGCAGGACGGCATCGCGAAGCTGCTGAAGCTGGGCGTCGCCGGCTTCAAGCTCGATCGCGGCGAGGAGAACATTCCGGACGACGGCCCCGACAAGATGTTCGACGGCCGTCCGGTGCGCGAGATGCGCAACGCGTACATCTCGCTGGCGACGAAGGCCGTCTACGACGTCGCGAAGCAGTATCGCGGCAACGACTTCTACGTGATGCCCCGCGCGGCGTACGCGGGCACGTCGCCGTACGGCATCTTCTGGGGCGGCGACATCGGCGGCACGCAGGAGGGCCTGCGCGCGTCGATCATCGCCGTGCAGCGCTCGGCGTTGATGGGCTATCCGAACTGGGGCTCGGACACCTGCGGCTACACGCAGCAGCTGATGGAACAGGAAGTGTGCGCGCGGTGGCTCGCGTTCAGCGCGTTCACGCCGATCATGGAAGTCGGCCCGACGCGCAACGTCGCGTTCTGGAACACGCCGCGCGATCCGCAATATGACGACGTCTTGATCGCGACGTGGCGGCTCTACGCGCGGCTGCACGAGCGGCTGAAGGACTACACCTACGCGCAGGCGGTCGACGCGCGGCGATCCGGTATGCCGATCGTGCGTCCGCTCTTCCTCGCCGATCCCGCCGCGCCAACGGCGTGGTCGCAGTGGTGGACCTACCTCTACGGCCCTGACATCGTCGTCTCACCGGTGTGGGAGAAGGGCCAGCGGACACAGCACGTGTATCTGCCGTCGGGCGCGCGCTGGCGCGATGCGTGGACGGGCGGCGTCTATCCCGGCGGCCAGGACGTCATCGTGCCTGCCGCGCCGCACCAGATCCCGATCTTCGTGCGCGACGGATCGACGGTCGATCTCGGCGACCTGAATCGCGAGTGGCAGGAGTCGACGACGATGGCGAAGCAGCGGCCGGATCTCAAGACGCTCGACGCGGAGGTCGCCGCGTGGTTCGCCGCGCACGGCACGCAGGGATCGCGCTGATGAAAGGCCGGTTTCTGCCCGCGTCGGACGTCGTGCGCGAGCCGCTCGCCTGGGGCTCGCTCGCGTGGTTCAGCCGTCCCGCTGCGACGGGCGCGCGGGAGCTGACGGTGATCGAAGTCGATCTCACGTCCGGTCACGGCCACAACTTCCACAAGCATCCGGATCAGGAAGAAGTGCTGTACGTGATCGCCGGCGAGATCGAGCAATGGATCGAGCGCGACTCGCGTGTGCTGCGCGCCGGCGATGCCGTCTTCATCGACAAAGACGTCGTCCACGCCTCGTTCAACGTGTCCGGCGCGCCCGCGCGGTTCCTCGCGATCCTCGGCCCGGCCGCGACCGACGCGGGTTACGTGTCCATCGAAGTCGGCGATCAGGAGCCGTGGAAGGGGCTTCGGGGACGGTAACTTCGAACTTCGAACTTCGAACTTCTACACGTCCCGTGCCGTTCACGCCGCAATGACATCGGCCAGTCGAATCTCGCGGCGCCAGAGCGTGTCCGGATTCGGATCGAAGACCACGTCGCCGTCACCGTCGACGATGAGCCAGCGCCCGCGCAGGACCTCGCGTTCGAGCTGACCCGGCGCCCATCCTGCATAGCCGGCGTAGAGACGAATCCGCGTCATCAACGCGCCGGCTTCGACTTCTCGCTCCATCGCCTCGACCGTCGTGAGCAGGACGACGTCCTTCAGGACCCGATGCGCGCCCGTCACCGGAGCCGAGGAGCGAACCAGCGCACGCACTTCGGTCATCGCCACGGGGCCACCGAGGAACAGGACGGGAGACGGTCCGTCTGGCATGGGCAAATCCGGCAGCGCGCGCGACACTGGCATGGCGCTGCGCCTGTTGACGACCAGGCCGGCCGCTCCGTCAGGCGAATAGGCAAACAGCAGAATGACCGAGTCGCGAACAGGCTGTCGCTCATCGTGCGCGCGGCGACGAGCATCTTGCCTGCGGCAAGCTCTTTCACGGGCCGGCGTTGCGCAGCGGCCAGAATCGGTGCAGTTCTAACGACGAATCCGGGCGCAGCGACAATTGCTGCGACGATGATGCACAGGGCAGTGATCCGCCGGTGCATGTGCCCGTCCATGAAACGAAACTATCATTGATGACACCACGCGACTTCAAACGCCTGGCACTCAGCTTCCATGGCGCCGAAGAAGGCTCGCACATGGGCGCCGTCGATTTTCGCATCGGCGGCCGCATCTTCGCGACGCTGGCGTCGGTCAGGCAAGGCTACGGCAACCTGATGCTGACGCCCGAGCAACAAACGCAGTTCGTCGAGGGGATGCCAGACGTCTTTCTTCCCGTTGCCGGCGGCTGGGGCCGCATGGGAGCGACGCACGTGCGCCTCGCCGTCGTCACCGAAGACGTGTTGAAGGGCGCGCTGCAGGTTGCCTGGAAGTTGCGCGTCGAAGAGAACGAGCGCGCGCGACCGAAGCGGACACGGACACCACGCCGATAGGGCTGCCGTTATCCCGGGCGGCCACAAGGGCGGCCTCTACGCAGGCGACGGCTTCGGGCTTCGGGCGACGCAGCGGGGCGGCCCTTGTGGCCGCCCGGCAACGGCCGAACCTGAAGGTTCGGCCCTCCGAACGGCACGCCTCAAGCCCCACGCCTCACGCCTCAAGCCCCAAGCCGTAAGCCGTAAGCCGTAAGCCGTAAGCCGTAAGCCGTAAGCCGTAAGCCGTAAGCCGAGAAATTATCCCTCACGTGTTGACAATCAACACCTACATCGGTAGGCTTCCCACTCATGGCACCCGACAAACGCGACGTCCTCTACGGCACGCTCGGTCTGATGGTCCTGAAGACGCTCGAGGCGCTGGGACCGCTGCACGGCTACCGGATCGCGCGGCGCATCGAGCAGATCAGCGGCGATCAGCTGTCCCTCAACCAGGGCACGCTCTATCCGGCGCTCCTGAAGCTCGAGCAGGCGGGCTGGATCTCATCGAGCTGGACGGAGTCCGACAGCGGCCGGCGCGTGAAGACGTACGCGCTGACGAGGGCCGGCCGGAAGCAGATCCGCACGGAAGAAGCCTCCTGGCAGCACGCCACCGACATCGTCGCGCGCTTCTTCGCGATTCGCGAGGACGCGTGATCGCGCGCCTCCGCATCCTGCTGGCACGCGCGCTCGGCCTGTTCCGCCGGCGCCGCGCGGATCGGGAGCTGCAACAGGAGCTCGCGGCGCATCTGGCCGAGGCGGAAGAGGACTATCGCCGACGCGGCCTCTCGGCCGAAGATGCCCATCGCGAAGCGCGACGCACGTTCGGCGGCGTCGCGCAAACGGCCGAGAGCTATCGCGACGGGCTGTCGTTCCGTTGGTGGACGGATCTGCAGCGCGACGTGCGACACGGCGTGCGCGCCCTTGCGCACAGCGCCGGCTTCTCCACCGTCGTGTTGCTCGTACTGGCGATCGGCATCGGCGCCGTCACGGCGGTGTTCGCGCTCCTCTACGCCATCGTGCTGCGGCCGCTGCCGTTTCAGGATGCCGATCGCCTCATGTCGATCACGCACGCCGCGCCGGGCCTGCGCGCGGGCGAGGTCGGACTGTCGAGCGGACTTTACTATCACTATCGCGATCGCGCGTCGACCTTCGAGGCGCTGGGCATCTATGGCGAACCGAGAGTGTTTGGACTGAGCCTGCCGGACGGAGCGCGTGAGCGCGTGACGGTGGCATACACGTCAGCCACGCTATTCCGTGCGCTCCACGCCAGACCGGAGATCGGACGCCTGTTCACCGACGAAGACGGCGCGCGGGGATTCATGGACGCGACGTGGGATATTCCGGTGCTGCTGTCGCACGAGCTGTGGGCCAGTCGCTTCGGCAGTGATCCTGCCATCCTCGGACGCATCGTCAGACTCGGAGACGTCCCGCGCCGCGTCGTCGGCGTTATGCCCGCCGACTTTGCGTTTCCGGATGCCCACACGCAGCTCTGGCAATTGCTCGAGCCCGAGCCAGCCGCGATCGCCAGTTTCGGACGCTTCTTCCAGTGGCACGCCGTCGCGCGTCTGCAGCGGCAGACGACGGCCGCGTCTGCAAGCGCGGAACTGACCGCGCTGATTCCGCAGATCGAAGGCCGTTATAGTGACGCGACGGCGGTGCGAATTGCGGCGCTCCAGCTCTCGCCGATCGTCACGCCGCTCAAGGAGGCGACGATTGGCGACGTCTCGCGCGTGCTTTGGACGCTGTTCGGCGCGATGACGCTGCTGCTCGCCATCGCGTGCGCGAACGCCGCGACGCTCTTCGTGGTCCGAGCCGAACATCGGCGGCAGGAAGTCGCCGTCAGACAGGCGCTCGGCGCGAGCCGCGGTCAGATCGTGCGATTGTTCTTCGTCGAAGCGATCCTGTTGACGACAACGGCAGCGGTGCTCGGCGTCGTCCTCGCCCGTGGTCTCGTGTCCGCTGTGCTTGCATTGACGCCGGTTGAATTGCCGCGATGGACCGAGATTCATGTCGGCGCGGCGCCGATCCTTTTTGCGTTCGCACTCGCCGCACTGATTGCGTCTTTCTACGGTCTGTTGTCCGCACGGCCTCAAGGCTACGTCGCGAATGACCTGCGACGCGGCGGCCGCGCCGCGAGCACGGGTCAGCGCCGGCGTGTGCGCGACCCATTCGTGATCGCGCAGGTCGCGCTGGCGCTCATGCTACTGACCGGTTCGGCGCTGATGGTACGGACGTATCACGCGCTCTCGCAGCGGCGGCTCGGGTTCTCGTCCGATCATCTGCTGACCGTGGACATCGGCTTGCCGTATCACGAGGCCGAGCAGCATGTGCGCATTTATCACGATCTCGTCGAACGAATTCGTGGCTTGTCCAGCGTCGAGCGGGCATCGGCCGCGACTTTCGCGCCGCTGACGCCGCCATCGGACAGCTTCGCGCTCGACGGCAGCGGCGCGCCCGTCTCCTTCAAATACTTCGTGCCGGGCTATTTCCAGACGATGGGCACGCGGATCGTCGAGGGCGAGACGTTCGCAACCGACGCGGCCGTTTCCGAATCGCATCCCGTGCTCATCAGCGCCGCACTGGCTCGTCGCCTCTATCCCGGCCAGCGCGCGATCGGCCGCACGATTCAGCAGATGACCTCGGAGGGCGAGCCGATCACGCTCGGCGCTCATGCGGTTCCCCCGATGACGATCGCGGGTATTGTCGACGACGTGCGTGAAACGTCGCTGCGCGACGAGCCGGCCGCAATGGTCTACGTGCCGATCATCGAGCCGAAGGTCGATCAGCGCAACATGCCGACAGAGATGACCGTGTTCGTCCGCACCACCGGCGAACCGTTGGCGCCGCTCGACGCCGTGCGCGCGGCGATCAGAGCCGTCGATCCCGACATGGACATTGGCCGCGTGCGGGACATGGACGCGATCGTCGCCGCGGCCCGATCGCGCGAGACGTTCGTCGGCACGCTGCTCGTCCTGGCGGCGCTCGTCTCGATCGTGCTCGGCGTGGTCGGCATCTACGGCAGCGTCGCGCACGTGGTGCGGCACCGCACGCGAGAGATTGGCGTGCGACTGGCGCTCGGCGCCTCGCGCGTCGACGTCGTGCGCCTCGTCATCGCGGGCACCGTGCGCGCGGTGACCATCGGCGCGGCGATCGGCCTGACGGCGGCGTTCGCGGCCACGCGCGCGCTGCGCTCGCTGCTCTTCGGCGTCGAGCCGACCGACCCGTCCACCTTCGCGGTCGTGACGATGGCGCTGGTCGGCGCCGCGCTGGCCGCGGCATCCCTGGCGGCGAGGGCCGCGACGCGCGTGTCGCCGTCGATCGCGATGCGAAACGAGTAGGTGCACCTCCGCGGGCGCCTTCCGACCTACAATTCGTACGCCACCGGAGGGCTCCGCCATGCCGAACCTGCGTCGTGCCGCGTACGTCCTGACCTGTTCCGCCGTTCTGCTTTCGACCAGCCTGCCACGCGCGCAAGACCATCAGCATGCCGCGGGCGAGCGGCTGGGCACCGTTCACTTCGAGACATCGTGCGCCGCAGCGGCGCGCGAGCCGTTCGATCGCGCGATGGCGCTCCTGCACTCGTTCGAGTTCGGTACGGCGATCACCGGCTTCACGTCGGTGCTCGCTGCCGATCCGTCCTGTGCAATGGCGTACTGGGGCATCGCCATGGCCCGCTGGACGAATCCCACCACGGCGACGCCGCGGCCGCCGGCGCAGATTCAACAGGGGCTCGACGCGGTGGCGCACGCGCACGCTGCGAATCCAAAGACCGCGCGCGAGCGCGCGTACATCGACGCGGTGGCGGTGCTCTTCACTGACGCCGACACCATCTCGCAGCCGGCGCGCATCGCCGCGTACGAGCGGGCCATGGGCGCCGTGGCCGCCGCGTATCCCGACGATCGCGAAGCGTCGATCTTCTGGGCCCTCGCGCTGACGGCCGCTGCGCCGCCGACGGACAAGACGTACGCGAATCAGTTGAAGGCCGGGGCGATCCTCGAACGGATCCTCCCCGAAGAGCCGGATCACCCGGGCATCATGCACTACATCATCCACACGTACGACGTGCCGGCGCTCGCGGGCCGCGGGCTCGACGCGGCGCGGCGCTACGCGGCGATCGCGCCATCGGCGCCCCACGCGCTCCACATGCCGTCGCACATCTTCACGCGCGTCGGCGCGTGGCAGGACTCGATCGAGACCAACATCGCGTCCGCCGACGCCGCGCGCCGGGGCGGTATGGTCCCCGACGAGCTGCACGCCCTGGACTACATGGTGTACGCCTATCTCCAGACCGGCCAGGACGACGCCGTGTGCGCGCTGCTGCCGCGCGTCGACGCGCTGGCCACGCAGGCCGATCCGACGCGAATCACCGGTGCCGCGTCCGGAGTCGGCGGCATCTTCGCGCTGGCCGCGATTCCCGCTCGATGGGCGCTCGAGCGACGCGACTGGCCGGCCGCCGCTCATCTCGAGCCGAAGCCATCCCAGTTTCCGTACACCGAAGCGATGACGTACTTCGCGCGTGCGCTGGGCGCCTCGCACACCGGCGCCCTCGACGACGCGAGACGGGCGGGCGCGGCCCTCGATGACATCCAGAAGAAGCTGGCCGGCTCGGGCGATCTGTACTGGGCGGAGCAGGTCGCGATCGAGGCCGATGGTGCGAAGGCACATCTCGCGCTGGCGGAAGGCCGCACGGCGGAGGCGATCGCGACGATGCGCGCGACGGCGCTGCGCGAGGACGCCACGGAGAAGAACGCCGTCACGCCGGGACCGCTGGCGCCCGCGCGGGAGTTGCTCGGCGACATGCTGCTCGAAACGAAGCAGCCCTCGGCCGCCCTGGTCGAGTACGAAACGACGCTGAAGAAGGAACCGAACCGGTTCCGCGCTGTCGACGGCGCGGCACGAGCGGCGGCCGCGGCCGGCGACCAGGAGACGGCCCGGCGCTACTACGCGCAACTCTTGCAAATCGCTGCGAAGGCCGACAGCCCCGGCCGTCCGGAGCTGGCAGAAGCGAAGCGCGTCACGGGACGTTGAGTCGTCCCACGAACGCAACGGGCGGAAGGATCGCTCCTTCCGCCCGTGTCTTGCCTGGCCGGACCTGACCACCTCCGCCAAGGCTACGGTGGTTCGCCGAAGCGTTGCGCGAAGGCGAAAGGTCCGGCCCTCCGAAACGTCTACGCCTACGCGCAGCCGCTCGTCGTGCCGCAGTTGCTGCACTTGTAGCAGGCGCCCGAGCGCACCATGATCGAGCCGCAGGTCGAGCACGGCGGCGCGTCCTCCTGGTTCTGAATCGCCGCGAACTTCGATCGCGCCGACGCCGCGGACTTGTCCACCGTAGCGGCGCTCTGTGCCGCGGAGGTGGACTTGTCCACCGCAGCGGCGTTCTGTGCCGCGAAGGTGGATGCCGCGTTCTGCACGTCCAGCACCAGCTGCTCCGGCGTCGTCACTTCCTCGCGGTTGTTGACCCCCGCACGATACTGCGCTTCCGGCGAGAGGAACTTCGCCGCGAGCCAGCGGAAGATGTAGTCGACGATCGACTTCGCGAAACGGATGTCCGGGTTCTTCGTCATGCCGGACGGCTCGAAGCGCGCATGGCTGAACTTGTCGACCAGATCCTGCAGCGGCACGCCGTACTGGAGCGCGTAGCTGATCGCCTGCGCGAATGCGTCGGCGAAGCCCGAGATCGTCGAGCCCTCCTTCGCCATCGTCAGGAACAGCTCGCCCGGCTGGCCGTCCTCGTAGAGGCCGACGGTGATGTAGCCCTCGTGGCCGGCGATGTCGAACTTGTGCGTGATCGACGCGCGCTCGTCGGGCAAGCGCCTACGCCGCGGACCCGCAGCTTCGGCGCTGGAGGCCGCCGCCTGCTTGTCCTTCGACGTGTTGAGCGGCTGCGTGCGCTTGCTGCCATCACGGTAGATCGAGACGGCCTTGGCGCCGATGCGCCACGCGTCGATGTACGCCTGCTCGATCTCTTCGACCGTCGCGGCCTTCGGCACGTTGACCGTCTTGCTGATCGCGCCCGAGATGAACGGCTGCACGGCGCCCATCATCTTGATGTGGCCCATGTAGTGGATCGAGCGCGCGCCCTGCGCGGGCTTGAACGCGCAGTCGAACACGGCCAGATCCTTGTCCTTCAGGTGCGGCGCGCCTTCGATCGTCTCGTGCTCGTCGATGTAGGCCACGATCTCCTTGATCTGTGCGGCCGTGTAGCCGAGCTTCGACAGCGCCATCGGGACCGTGTTGTTCACGATCTTCATGATGCCGCCGCCGACGAGCTTCTTGTACTTGACGAGCGCGATGTCGGGCTCGACGCCGGTCGTGTCGCAATCCATCATGAAGCCGATCGTGCCGGTCGGCGCGAGCACGGTGGCCTGCGCGTTGCGGTAGCCGTGCTGCTCGCCGAGCTCGACGCACTCGTCCCAGATCGCCTTCGCGGCCTCGAACAGATCCTTCGGCACGTTGGTGCGGTTGATGTCGCGGAGCGCCGCGCGGTGCTTGCGCATGACGCGCAGCATCGGCTCGCGGTTCTTCTCGTAGCCGGGGAACGGCCCGCCGTGATCGCGCGCCACGCGCGACGACTGCGCGTACGCCGCGCCGTGCATGACCGCGGTGATCGTCGCCGCGTAGTCGCGGCCCGCATCGCTGTCGTACGGCAGCCCGCGCGACATCAGCAGCGCGCCCAGATTCGCGTAGCCGAGGCCGAGCGGCCGGTAGTCGTGGCTGTTCCGCTCGATCGCCTTCGTCGGATAGCTCGCGTTGTCGACGAGGATCTCCTGCGCGGTGATGAACGTCTCGCAGGCCTTGGCGAACGCCTGCGGATCGAGCTCGCCGTCCTCACGCACGAACTTCATCAGGTTGATCGACGCGAGATTGCACGCCGAGTCGTCGAGGAACATGTACTCCGAGCACGGGTTGCTCGCGTTGATGCGCGCCGTGTTCGGGCACGTGTGCCAGTCGTTGACCGTCGTGTCGAACTGCATGCCCGGATCGCCGCACACCCACGTCGCGTCGGCGATCTGGTGCATCAGATCGCGCGCCTTGTACGTCCCGACCACCTCGCCCGACGTCACCGCGCGCGTCTGCCACTCGCCGTCGTCGAGCACCGCGCGCATGAACTCGTCGGTCACGCGCACCGAGTTGTTCGAGTTCTGGAAGAACACGGACGCGTACGCCGGACCGGTGAACGAGCCGTCGTAGCCGGCGTCGATCAGCGCCCACGCCTTCTTCTCTTCCTCGACCTTGCAGTTGATGAACTCGACGATGTCCGGGTGCTCGGCGTTGAGGATGACCATCTTCGCCGCGCGCCGCGTCTTGCCGCCCGACTTGATCACGCCCGCGAACGCGTCGAACCCCTTCATGAACGACACCGGCCCCGACGCCGTGCCGCCGCCGGCGAGGATCTCCTGCGACGAGCGGATCGACGACAGGTTCGAGCCCGTGCCCGATCCAAACTTGAACAGCATGCCTTCGGTCTTGGCCAGCGTCAGGATCGACTCCATCGTGTCCTGCACGGAGTTGATGAAGCACGCCGAGCACTGCGGCGCCTTCTCGAAACCGCAGTTGAACCAGACCGGGCTGTTGAACGATCCCTTCTGATAGACGAGCAGGTGCTTCAGATCGTCGCTGAACGCCTGCAGATCGTCCTCCGACGCGAAGTACTCCTGCTCACGCGCCCAGTTCGTGATCGTGTCGACGACGCGGCCGATGAGCTGGCGCACCGAGCGCTCGCGCTGCGGCGTGCCGATCTGCCCGCGGAAGTACTTCGAGACGACGATGTTGGTGGCCTGCTGCGACCAGAACTTGGGGAACTCGACGTCGCGCTGCTCGAAGACGAGCTCGCCGCGCTCGTTGGCGATGACGGCCGAGCGCAACTCCCACTCGATCTCGTCGAACGGATCGACACCGTCCTTCGAGAAATACCGCTCGAACTCGAGCCCAGACACGGACCGTCCCGGACCGAACGTCCGGCCCACCGCCGGCGTCGTCGTCTCCACCTGTTGAGCGCGCTGCATCAGCCCCTCCTCATTCCTTCCATCGTGCGTGGCGGACCGTTCAGCCTCCGCCTGGCAATGTCATCGATTCGCCCCGACAGCCGCCGTACATCCGAAGGCCACGCGAGTGCGCGCCTTCGTACACGGCACCGCCCTCGTCACAACGTCCCGGTCGCGATCGGTTGTGTGCGAATCCCTTGTTTTCCGACTCGTCGTCTCGTTCCGAGCGGAAGGCCCGACTATGCGCCCGGCGGTGACGCTTGTCAAGCGTGATCCCACGACATCTGGTGTCACCGCAAGGCGGCTACCGCGAGATAGTGGGGACACGGCCGAATTGACGCGGCGTTTCCTCACTCGCCCTATTTTCTCACGCCAGCCTATAATTTCGCGACCGTGCCACCCCGGCCCCTCTCCGGCAAAGTGAAGCTCTGCCTGCTCGCCGTCCTTGCCGCCGGCGCGCTGCTGCGTCTCTGGGGCATCGATGCGGGCGCGCCGTATCGCATGGGGGTCGACGAGCCGGTCGTCCTCCAGACGACGCTCGGCATCGTCAAATCCGGCGATTTCAATCCGCACTTCTTCGATTATGGCGGTCTGTTCTTCTCGTTTCACGCCGCGGTGTCGTCGATCGCGTTCCTCGACGGCGCGATGCACGGACGCTGGCGCTCGCTGGACGCGGTGTGGATCGGCAACCTCCTCACGCCGACGCGCATCGCCACGGCGCTCGTCGGCACGCTGACGATCCTCCTGGTCTTTCGTGCGGGCGTTCGATGGGGACCACGCGTCGCGCTCGTCGCCGCGCTCGCGCTGGCCGTCCTGCCGCCGCACGTGCGCGAATCCCATTTCGCGCTGACGGACACGCCGCTCACCTTTCTCGTGGCCGCGTCCCTGCTGCTCTCGCTCCGGGCGGCGGAGGTCCGCACGTACGCGGCGGTGGCGCTCGCCGGACTCGTCGTCGGGCTGGCCTGCGCGGTGAAATACAACGGCCTGCTGGCGCTCGTCATGCCGCTCACGACGGTGTTTGCGTTGCCGTCAGAGACGCGCGTCCGCGCGGCGGGCGTCGCGATCGCCGCGGCCGGCGTCGGCTTCCTCGCCGGCGCGCCGTACTCGCTGTTGGATCTGCCCGCCTTCCTCAATGCCTTCGCGACGTTGATGCAGAGCTACAACCTCACGAGGCCGGTGACCGAGTCCGCGTCGATCTATCTGGGACATCTCCGCAACTGGCTCACGTGGCCCGGCGTGATGCCCGTCAGCCTGGGCTATCTCGGCCTTGGCGTCATCCTCACCGGCCTCGCCATCGCCGATCGACACGTGATGCCGCCGACGCCGCGCCTGGCCGCCCTCGTGCTCACGCTCTTTCCGATCGCGTATTTCGCGTACATCGCCGATCACGGATCGCTGATCTATGGACGGTACCTGCTGCCGATCGCGCCGATGCTGGCGATCGGTTTCGGCATCGGCAGCACGCGCCTCGCGGACGCCGTCGGCCGGCGTCTTCCGGCCCTCGAGCGTTGGGCGCTACCGATCGTGCTCCTGCTGCTGGTCGGACCGCAGATCGGGACGGCCGTGACGTGGAATCGCATGCACGATCGCCCGTCGACGCTCGAGCAGACGGCGACATGGCTGCTGTTGCACGCGCGCGACGGACAGGGCGTCGCGATGGAAGGCGCGCCGATTCAGGTGCCGCCGCGTCTCGTCCTGCATCACGTCCCGCAGCTCACCCAGAAGGCCATCGAGCAGTACCGCGAGGAGGGCATCGTCTATCTCGTGGCCAGCTCGGAGATCTCGCCTGCGCTCGGCGCGCCTGGCGCCTTTCCCGCGGACGCCGTCGCCGCGTCGCGCGCGTTGTTCGATCGCTGCACGCGCGTGCAGACGTTCGAGCCGAATGCCGTGCGCCAGGGGCCGACGATCGCCATCTTGCAACTGCCGGCGCCTT
>CAZNMF010000065.1:0-6700 GCA_964573795.1 uncultured Solibacteraceae bacterium | reverse complement strand
ATGAACGCGTAGACCGGAAACCAGTACAGCTCGCACAGCGACGCGAGCGCCGATGCCGCGTTCGGCGAGGCCGGATCGCCGGCCGCCATCACCAGACTCCAGCGCGTCGTCGCGAATCGACGGGAGCGATCGAGGGGCATGGGCGCGGCTATTATCCACGAGGCAGGCTGCGGTCTGCGGTCTGCGGTCTGCGGTCTGCGGTCTGCAGGCTGCAGGCTCAGTCCGCGGACTGCAGCCCGCAGTCCGCTAGACCGCTTCCACTCGCAGAATCGTGAATCCGTCGTAGCCCTTCATGCCGACCGTCTGCACGGCGGTCGCGGCCAGGCGCGCGTCGGCTGCCACGGCCGCGTTGAATCGCCGCACGCCCTGCACGGCGGCGTCGGTGGACGTCGCGTCCGCAACGCGGCCGCTGCGGACGACGTTGTCGGCGACGATGATCGTGCCGGGCCGAGACAACGCGATCGACGCGGTCAGATAGTCCGTGTAGCTGGGCTTGTCGGCGTCGATGAAAATCAGGTCGAACGGCCCGGCGCCATCGGCGCGAAGCTGCGACAGCGTGTCGATGCCTTTGCCGAGGCGGAGATCGACGACGTTCGCCACGCCGGCGCGCGCGACGTTGCCGCGCGCGACGTCAGCGTGGCGCGGATCGATCTCGAGCGTGACGACGCGTCCGTCCGCCGGCAATGCGCGCGCGAGCCAGATCGTGCTGTAACCGCCGAGCGTGCCGATCTCGAGAATCCGCCGCGCGCCGAGCATCCTCGCGAGCAGCCACAAGAGCTTGCCTTGGCACGGCGAGACGTTGATGGGCGGCAATCCCGCCGCCTCGCTCGCCGCGAGCGCGTCATCCAGCGTGCGATCGGGCGGAACAAACAGGTCGCCGAAATACCGATCGACGGCGACCCAGCGCTCGTCGGGCGCACCGCCGCTTGGATTTGACATCGATGATCTCCTCAGTTGCGGGCAGGCGCCGGGCCCGTGAGCTCGGCCGCAATCCGCCGCGCGATCCCCACGACCACGTCGCGCGACTCGCATCGCCATCGGCTCACTCTTTCCCGCCGATCGCGGCGTCGAGCTTCTTCAGCGCCTCGTCATAGCGCGCGACGAGTCTCGGCTCGATCAAGTTGCAGTCGCCGAAGTAGAGCGACAGCGACGTCAGGAACGGCGCGGGGTTCGGGGCGTCGCCTTTCGCATACATCACGTCCGTGATCGTGCGCGTGGCGTTGTCGAGCTGCCGCTGCATGGCGTACACCCCTGCGAGATGCTGAGCGAGGTTCTGATCGATGTCGCCGAGCGATTGCGTGGCGATCGCCAGATCCCACGCGGCGTACTCCAGAAAGGCCGGGCTGGTGCTCATCGGAAGCACGAGATTGCGACGGGTCCGCTCGTCGACGGCGAAATATTCCCGAATCGCCTTGAGCCCGGCCTCGTGCTTGTCTCGAACGACCAGGACGGCGTCACGATTCTTGGCGATCTCCACACGAAAGCGCCGCAGCGACGCCGCGGCCAGCTCCCGCTGGTGCGCGGACTCGCGCCACTGATCGCCGGCCAGACCCAGGAAGACGCCGATCGCGATCAGCAGCACCTCGAGACCGACTTTGACGAACGACCGGCGCTTCGGCCGAGGCGCCGGCGTCAGCGCCGTCGTCGCCGATCCCGCGTCGTGCTCGTCGAGGTCGGGCACGTGGATGTCCGGCATGGCGCGCTATGGTAGCACCGCCCCGTGCGCTCGACGGCTCTCCTGGGCCATGATGAGTGCTTCGGTTCTGGAGCGACGATGAAGCACTTTCTCCTCTTCTACGACTACGTGTCCGACTATCTCGAGCGCCGCACGCCGTATCGGCCGGCGCACTTCGCGCTCGCGCAGGCGGCGGCCGCGCGCGGCGATCTCTTCCTGGCCGGCGCGTGCACGGACGAGGGCACGCCGATCGGCGTGCTCGTCTTCAAGGCGGCGGATCGCAAGCTCGTCGAAGACTTCGCGCGCGCCGATCCCTACGTCGTCAACGGCGTGGTCACGAAGTGGCAGGTGCGCGAGTGGACGACCGTGCTCGGCAAAGACGCGCTGACGCCGGTCGCGATGCCGAAGCCGTAGGACGCGCGTCGGCGCGCGTGTCTGCGCCGATCGTTCGGCGAGCGTCAGTCTTCTGACGTGTTCGTCCGTCGAAACGCGCGGCTCGAAATCGCGATCGAGTTCTTGTCCGGGTCCTTCGCGTTGGCGAACGCATAGCCGTCAGCCTGATGTGTGGCGCCGAACTCGAGGCCCTTCGCGGCGGCTTCGCGTTTGAACGCGTCGACGTCGGGCACGGCGAAGACCAGCTTCATGCCGACGTGGCCGAGCTTTACGCTCTTCGCTGCCTGATGGATGGCAATCCGCGCGCCGCCGTTGGGCGAGGTCAGCTCGAACAGACGGCCGTCGGGATCGCGCGCGATCTCGAATCCGAAGAACCGCGCGTAGAACGCGGCCGTGCGCTCCATGTCGCGGGCGTAGATCAGCACGGTGGCGAGTGTCGTCACGTGGTACGCGATCCCTTCTTCACGTCCGCCACGCGCGCGTTGACGAGGCGCTTGACGAGGCCGACGGGAATCGGCTGCGCCAGTGGAAATCGGATCGTGCCTTTGGACGTCGCGTAGCCCTCGATCGCTGCGGCGAGATCGCGTTCGATCGTGCCGGTGATCGGATACAGGCTCGCGTGCTGCTTCCACGCGGCGTACCAGACGACGATGCGGCCGTCGAGACGGATGGCTGGGATGCCATAGCTGAACGCGTCCGTCGCCGACGCCGGCGCAGCGGATCTGATGGCGGCCCGCAGCGTCCTGAGCGCACGGCGCTGATCGGCGGGCAGCTTCGCGACGTACGCGCGCAATCGCGCCTTGTCCTCGCGATCGCGCCTCACCTTCTTCTTCGCCACGCCTTGTCCTTTCGTGTCGCGAGCGGCCGGCGGGGCCGTGCGAGATCCTTGCGGTAGTTGCGGACGACGCCGGTCTCGTCGAATCCGAGCGCCAGATGCGCTGCGCGGCTCACGCGGTTGCCGACGAGCGAGTCGGAGCCGAATTCGCGACATCCCTGCTCGACGCCCCACTGCTCCGCGGCCACGATGAGCGCCGCGCCGACGCCGCGTCGACGCGCGTCCGGCACAACATACCAGCCTTCGAGATACGCGACGCGATCGGTGTCGCAACTGTCGACGATGTTGCGGATGGAGAGCTCGACGAAACCGAGCGGCGATCCGTTCGCATCGACGGCGACGAGCACCGCTTTGGGCTCGCGCCGATGGCCGGCGAAATAGCGGTCGATGTCGCGGCGGTGCTCGCGTGCGCGTCCCTCGGGCCACAGCGCGCGGCGCATGCGGAGCCAGGCCGACGCGTCGGCTCGCGCCACGGGGCGGACGTGGACGCGCTCAGCGGCCATCGTTCGATCGCGGCGCACGCGGCCGAAGGCGCACGAATACGACGATGAGGGTGAGCAGTCCCGTCACGGGACCGGTGAGGAACGCGCCCGTCATCGCAGCCTCGACCGACGCGTCGTGTTGATTCGACGAGAGCACGGACACGAGATAGCCGCCGCCGAATGCGCCGACGAGATACCCGGCAATGCCGCTGCCGACGATGAGGAGAAAGCGTTTGAACATTGGCAAGCCGTCGCGGCTGGATGTTGACGGAGATCGACCGAGCGGTCGCGACCTACACCAACAGCGGCACCAGCGCGCCGGCCAGGCCGGCGACGAACGTGCCCGCGGCGAGGGAGCGATTCGTGCGGCGCAGCAGACTGACCGTGCTCATGACAAGCGCCACGGCGCAGACGGCGTAGCAGCCTGCGAACGCCGCAAGATATCGATCGAAGCCGTCCGGCGCGTCTCGCCATCGCGCCAGCAGGCCGAGCTCGGCGACGCACGCGAGGAGACTGGCGGCGAACAGCAGCTTCAGCACTACGCCCTTCGTGCTGAAGCGATCGAGCACCAGCGCAGCGACGGTCAACGCGGCGTGCATCACCATGGAAGGCCGACGGGATTCTACTTCGACTCGAGGAACTCCGAGTCCCAGGACCACCGTTCAAGGTACGGCAGACGTTTCCTGCCATGTCTGAGCGCGCGTCGTGAGCTCGTCGACGACGTCCGACCAGTCGTGCAGCGTCGCCGGGTCGAAATCAGCGTCGTTCGGCCACACGAGCGTTCCGGCCTCGGGATCGAGCCGCACCGCGTCGAACGTCGCGAGGTTTCGCAACGGTCCAAACAGTGGCCCGCGCAACACCGGCTCGAAGTCGATCCGGCGTTCCGTACCGTCTGTGAACGTCACATCCAGCGTGTATGGTCCAACGATGGCGAATCGAGTGACGCGATGAATGGTGTGAGGCATGTGTTACCTCAGAGGGTCGATCTTGACGGGGGACTGGCCTGATTGCAAGAGATCCCAGTCGGCCTGTAACTCGGCTCGATGGATTTCGGTCCACGCTTCAACGAGCCGCCGCTGTGCGACTGGAAGGCTTCCTCCAAGACACTCGACCGTGTTGATGGCAAAGACAGCAGCATACTCTTGATAGTAAGCGTGGAAGTGCGGGCGATGGTGCGGGCCGCCTGTTTCGACGAACATGCGAATGACGATTCCGAAGAAGCGGGCAAGCTCGGGCATGACCTGATTCTCGCCGATCCTGAGTCTTGGTCCGACGGAACCGGCACCCTGCGATATTCAAACGAGACGCCGCATGTCAAAGGCTGCGCCGCTCACCATCGATCCCTCGTCGCCGCCGTTCGATCGGTACACGCACGTGCGGTGGCTCGCGCCACAGCGGCGCGGGCACGACTCGCACGGCCGTGGCCGGCATCACCTGTTCACGGCGCGCGAAAAGCACAATCCGGTCAACGTCCTCATCAAAGTCACGTCGAAGCCCGGACTCGTGTACGAGCACGATCTCGACAACGAGCTGAACAGCCTGACGACGATCAATCGCGAGCTGCCGGACTCGCGGTACTTCCCGTTCGTCCACGATCACGGACGGCTGAAGGACGGCCGGCGATTCCTCATCACGTCGCTCTTCGACGAGTTCCCGCTCGCGACGATCATCGGCACCGAGCCCGAGCCGGCGCTGCTCGTCAGGGATCTCCGCATCGGCATCGAGATCGCGCGGGCGCTCGCGCAGCTTCACGGCCTCGAGATCTTCCACGTCGATCTCAATCCCATGAACGTGCTCTACCGCACGGGCACGGACCGGCCCGTCGTCCGCATCATCGATTTCGAGTCCTCGTACGAGCGCCGCCGCCACTCGACGGGCGTCTTCTACAGCCCGCCGACGACGGCCGGGTACTCGGCGCCGGAAGTCTCGCGCCAGCCGCCCGACGCGCGCGCGGACATCTTCTCGCTCGGCTCGGTGCTCTACACGCTGCTGGCGGGCTATCGCTGGTCGACGAGATCCGACGTGCGCGGGCGCGTCGCGGCCGACGACGAGCTCGACGCGGATCTCAAGGACGCGCTGCTGCGCGCCGTCGATCCGAACCCGGACCGTCGCTTCGCAACTGTCGAGCAGTTCGAGTCGGCGCTCGGCGCGTACCTCGAGAGCATCTGGCCGGGACGACGGTGGTAGGGCTTGGAAGGGCGGACTCGCAACGGCCGAACCTGACCACCTCCGCCAAGGCTACGGTGGTTCGCCGAAGCCTCGCGCGAAGGCGAAAGTTTCGGCCCTCCGAAGAGCACCCCGGCTCCGTGAGCCGTAAGCCCTAAGCCGTAAGCCCCCTCAGACGTCCAACTCCTCCGCCTCCTCCGCCCGTTCCATGATGAAGCGGAAGCGCGCCGACGGGTCCTTGCCCATCAGCTCGTTGATGACGCGGTCCGTCACGATCTGATCGTGGATGTCGACGCGCAGCAGCCGTCTCGTGCGCGGATTCAGCGTCGTCTCCCACAACACCTTCGGCATCATCTCGCCGAGGCCTTTGAAGCGCGTGATGTCCGGCTTCGCCTTGTTGCCGATGCGCTTCAGGATCTCGTCCCGATGCCCATCGTCGGTGGCCCAGTACGTCTCCTTGCCGGCGTCGATGCGGTAGAGCGGCGGCTGCGCGAGGAACACTTTGCCGCCGGCGATGAGCGCGGGCATATGGCGATAGATGAACGTGAGCAGCAGCGTCGCGATGTGATGGCCGTCGGAGTCCGCGTCCGCGAGGACAATCACGCGGCCGTAGCGCAGGCGCGTCATGTCGAAGCCTTTGCCGATGCCGCAGCCGAGCGCGGTGACGAGATCGGCCAGCTCCTTGTTCTCGAGCACCTTCGCGAGCGACGCGCTCTCCGCGTTCAGCACCTTGCCGCGCAGCGGCAGAATCGCCTGCCGCGCACGATCGCGGCCCTGCTTCGCGGACCCGCCGGCCGAATCGCCCTCGACGATGAAGATCTCGCTTTCCTCGCGGCCGGGATTCGTGCAGTCGCTGAGCTTGCCGGGCAATGTCAGACGAGACGACGTCGCACTCTTGCGCGTGACCTCGGCCTGCGCCGCGCGGCTGGCTTCGCGCGCACGCGCCGCCAGGATGATCCGCGCGACGATCGCGTTGGCCATCGTCGAGTTGTGATTCAGCCAGTGCTCGAGCGCGGGCCGCACCATCGAGTCGACGATCGCCGTGACTTCGGGATTGTTGAGGCGATCTTTCGTCTGGCCCTGGAACTGCGGCTCTTTGATGAAGATGCTGAGCACGCCGATCATGCCTTCGCGGATGTCGTCGGCGGT
>CAZNMF010000064.1:0-1571 GCA_964573795.1 uncultured Solibacteraceae bacterium | reverse complement strand
CATGGGCGGCGGCATGTCGCAGCTCATGCCGCAGATCGTCGGCATCCTGGCCGTGGGCGCGTTCGTGTTCCTCGTGTCGCTGGTCACGTGGTACGTGATCAAGGGCGTCATGGGCCTGCGCGTGTCGCCGGAAGAGGAGATCGAAGGCCTGGACGCGGGCGAGCACGGCAACTCGGCGTATCCGGATTTCCAGATCGTCGAGCCGACCGAGATTGGATAGCTGAATCGATGGCAGAGGTCCGGGCCCCGGCGTAGACGAGCCGTCGGGTGTTCAGACAGGGGCCGCGTGTCCCGCTCCGAGAGGGCGGGCGCGCGGCTCTTTGTCTGTACAGGTGTCGCTCGGCTCCCGGGCGATCCCGCCGCCGGGCCCGTCGCGCAACCGTGATACAAGATACCGGCACGACAGGCTGAGCGACGCTCTCCGGCGCGGCCGGAGGCCTGACGCTGGAGGACTGACATGAAGCTGATCAAGACCATCGTGCGGCCCAACCGTGTCGACGACGTGCGGGAAGCGCTGGAGCAACTGAGCCTTCCGGGCATGACCGTGACCGAAGTGCGCGGGCACGGCCGCCAGAAAGGGCACACCGCGATCTACCGTGGCAAGGAGTACAGCGTGACGTTGTTGCCGAAGGTGGAGATCGAGGTCGTCGTGCAGGACGATGTGGCTGATCAGGTCATCGAGGCCATCATCAAGGCGGCACGGACCGGGGAGATCGGCGACGGCCGCGTGTTCGTGACGCCGATCGAGCACAGCTACAACATCCGGACGGGCGAGCGCGACGTCTAGCGTCCGACACGGGGGATGGCGAACATGGTGAACGCGGCGGATACGGCGTGGATGCTCGTGTCGACGGCCCTGGTGCTGTTGATGACACCGGCCCTCGCATTCTTCTACGGCGGATTGGTGCGGTCGAAGAACGCGTTGAACACGATGATGATGAGCTTCATCTCGCTCGGCTTCGTCGGCGTGGCGTGGGCGCTCGTCGGCTATTCGCTGGCCTTTGCGCCGGGAAACAACTGGATTGGCGGCACCGCCGCGTTCTTCCTGCACGGGGTCGGAGTGGACCTGCCGGCCGGCTTCTCGACGGCGCTCATTCCGCACGCGCTCTTCATGTGCTTCCAGGGCACGTTCTGCATCATCACGGCCGCCTTGATCTCGGGCGCGATCGTCGAGCGCATGCGCTTTTCGGCCTACGTGCTCTTCATCACGCTCTGGTCCATGGTCGTCTATGGCCCCATCGCGCACTGGGTCTGGGGCGGCGGCTGGCTGGCGCAGATGGGCGCCCTGGACTTCGCGGGCGGCACCGTCGTCCACGTCAATGCCGCCGTGGCCGCGGTCGTGGCCGTCATCTGTGTCGGACCGCGGCGTGACGCGAAGTCGACCGCGCTCTTGCCGCACAACGTGCCGTTCGTCCTGCTCGGCGCGGGGCTGCTCTGGTTCGGCTGGTTCGGGTTCAACGCCGGCAGCGCGGTCGCGGCCAACGGCTCCGCGGCGCTCGCGTTCGCGACCACGATGCTCGCGCCGGCGGGCACGCTGGTCGTCTGGACGCTGCTCGACGCGTTCCGTCAGA
>CAZNMF010000063.1:0-4127 GCA_964573795.1 uncultured Solibacteraceae bacterium | reverse complement strand
CGGCCGTCCCGATCTTTCTGCAGGATGTTGTGCGGCAGGCTCTCGACGAGCTGACGGAAGAACTCGAGCGACGGCTCCTGACGCGTGTCAGGCGCCGAATCCAGATCGGGCACGGCAGGCATCCTTTCGGCGACGGAGCGTCCGCCCGTTCGCGGCGCGCACGAAGGAGTAATCGGCAGAAACGCGCGAAATCGAAGGCCGAAATTGCGCGCAGATCAGGGCAGAACGGGCCGCTGCGACAGCACGACCGTCACCGGACCGAGCAGTCCGGCCGGCTCGGCGCGCATCGCCGTCGCGGGCGAGCCGAACAGCACGCCCTTGGCCGCAAGACGATTGACCAGGCTGTTCGTCACGCGGATCTCGAGACGGTTCTCTCCGGGACGGAGCGGCGACGACACGTCCGCGACGTACGGCGGCATCACGAGCGTGGCGATCGGCTGTCCGTTGACGAGGATCTCGGCAACCGACAGCACGCGGCCGAGGGACACGTCCGCCCGCGCGTCGGCCGCGAATGGACGCGCGATGCTGTTCGTGCGGACGCGATTGAACCACGCGTCGGGGATCGTGAACCGCGTGCTGTAGCGCGCGGTGCCCGAAAAGGCCGCGAGCCGCTCGTCCGTCGACCAGTCGACGAGCGACGGCAGCGCGATCGTCCGGTCGCCGGCCTGCAGGTCCCACGGTCCGTCGATGGCCATCGGCGCTGCGGCCGGCTCGGCCGGAGAATCCGGCTCCGGGATCGGCGACGCCGCGGGCGTGTTCCTGCCGCGCGGATCGATCACGATCAGGCGCGACGCGCCGGACGCGAGATCGAACCGCACGCGCACGCTCGCGCCTTCGCGCGAGAAGGTCTGCGGCGCGATCCCGCCGGTCCACGGATCCCACGACTCGGGCGATCCGGATGCGGCTACGCGCAGATCGACGTGCCGCGCCTCGCCGGCCGGATTGGCGACGAACAGGACGTCCCGATCGCCGATCGCGCGCCGCACGACGAAGACGGCGTCGCTCGTGCCGCGGCGATCGACGCTCGGCGGCGCGATGGCCTGCACGGCCGCCATCGCGGCCGGCACGTCCTTGACGGACACGAACGGCGCGAGCAGCTCGCGGATGCGATGGCCGTGCGCTTCCCAATCGCTCAGACCGGCTTCGTTCGACGGCACGGCTCCGGCGATCACGATCGGAACGCCGGCGCGGTGGAACGCCGCGAGCTTCTCGGCGATCGCGAGCCGGATGCGCGGTTCGCCGACGAGCACGAGCGCGCGGTACCGCATGCCGCCGGACGTCACGACTTGACGCCGGCCGGCCCGCGCGCCGAGGATGCCCTCGTCGCGCACGATGTCGAACGCGTAGCCGCTCGTTCGCAGACGCTCGACGAGTGCCGCTTCCGATTTCGCGCTCGCGCCGGGACGCGACGAGGCCGGACGATAGATCGCCACGTCGGCCGCCGGCGCGCTTCGCTGCAGCACGACCTGCACGCGCGCGATGTAGTCCTGGACAGCCGGCAGATACGCCCAGAACGTGTTGTGCGCGCCGAGGGCGATGGCGCGCGGCGCGACGTCGATCGAAGGAAACCAGCCGGGCTCGTCGCCGACCTCACGCGTGTACGCGAAGCCGTGTTCGACGATGCGCGTGGCGCCGGCGGAGAAGAGCACGTCGGCCTCGCGCTTCAGTTGCTCCGGCGTCGCGGCGTACGGATTGGACGATCCGATCGCGGCGCCCTCGACGATCGGCTGCCCGGCCACGTGCGCGGCCGACGCCGCCATCGTCAGTGCATCGTGGCGATCGCGACGAGGCACGTCCGCGCCGGCATCCGCGATCTCCTCGATCTCCTCGATCGTCTGCCAGTAATCGTGCCGCACGCGATCGCCGACGTCCCACGCGTCGTACACGGGCGAGCTTTCGACGCTCGAGCCGGGATCGCCGGCGCCGGGGCGCCACAGCATCGGCAGGTACGGCGTCGGATCGTATCCGCGGAGACGCGCGAAGTCCGCGAGGAACGTCTTCGTCCACGGGAGATCGATCGGCGCCCGCGGCGTGGCGGGCGCCTGCGTGACGACGACCATCTGCCACTGTCCGTCGGGCACGGCCCACGCGAGCGTGCCGTCCGACGCGACGTCCGGCGTGAGCACGATCGCCGACTTCGAGTCGAGACGTCCGGCGAATAGCACCATGCCGCGCGGCGCGCCCGACACGCCGCCGTCGGGCGAGGCGAGCATTGGCGCGGTCCCTTTCGTCGCCACGACGGCGACGAGCGCGTGCCCGGCCGGCAACGGCCCGACGTTGCCGCGCCACGTGCGCGGGCCTTCCAGCGAGAAATACTGCAGCCGCAGCTCGAGTCGCGGATCCCGCGACGGCGCCGCGACGAGCTCGAGGCCGCGCGCTCGTGCCGCTGCGGCGGCAGGCTCGAAGTGCGCGGCGCGCATGGCGTCGCCAGCGACAACCTCGACGCCGCCGAAGTGTCCCGCGCTCAGCTCGTCGATCTCGCGCCGCAGCTCGTCGTCTGCAACGCCCTCGTCGGGCCACCACCAGCGCACGACCGGCCGAGACGCCGCGTCAGGCGCGCGAAACGCCGCACGAAGGTCGATGGGGGCTTCTCGCGGCGCCGTTGCGGCGACGGCTGCGCCGGCGACGAAGGTAGCAATCAATGCGGAGAGCGGGCGGCGGATCAGGGACATCGGGACGTCAGGCTATCGGGTCATCGGGACATCGGATCATCGGGACATCGCGACATCTGGACATCTAGTCGGATCATCGGCCATGTTCCGATGATCCGTTAACGGATGACCCGATGGCCAGATGTTCAGATGACCCGATGACCCGATGATCCGACGTCCAGATGCCGTCGATCCGATGCGTTGCGGCCGAACCTGAAGGTTCGGCCCTCCGAAATTCCCCTCGTCCCTTGGTCCCTTCGTCCCTTGGTCCCCTGGCCCCCTGGTCCCCTGGTCCCTTCGTCCCTGGTCCCTTCGTCCCCTGGTCCCCGTCAGCGTCTCTCGTCCAGAAACCCGAACGTGTAGATCGTGCCGTCGGTGGCGCCGACGTAGACCTGGCCCATCGCGCTCCAGAAGCTGCGCTCGACGGCGGATGTGGGGATCGCCCGCGGGCTGTTCCAGAGCGCCTTTCCGCTGGCGCCGTCGTACGCGTAGAGCACGGCCGGCCGGCCGGCGGCAGACGCGCCCGCCTGCGCGGGACGTCCCGTCGACAACGCGAACACGACGCCGTTGACGATGATGGGCGTGGCGGGCGAGGTGAGATTGGCCGATGTCCATCCGGGCTCGACGGCGATCGCGCCCGTGCTGTCGTCGACTTTCAGCGCGAGCACGCCGCCCGTCGAGATCGCGCCGTTGGTCGCCGGCGCTCGCAGATTGGCCGCCGGACGTCCGGCGATCGGCGCGAGCAGCCATCGCGTGCCTGATGGATCGGGCGCGGCGGCCGTGACGGCGCCTTCCTGCCACGTCGACAGCGCCTCCGTCGCGAAGCGCGCGTTCGCGGCCAGCAGCGGACGCGACGCGTAGAGCGGCACGGTGTGATCGCCGCCGCCGAGCATCGACGTGTCGAGCAGCAGGATCCGTCCGTCCTTCGTCGCAGCCGCCGCGATTTCCGTGTCCTTGTAGCGGAAGATCGTCGGCCCGGTCACGAACTCTGCGCCCGGCTGCGTGAACCAGTCGCGCACCTGCAGGGTCTCCGGATCGAGCGCGACGATCGCGTTCGCATGCCCGCCCGCGCTCGCCTGTCCGGCGCCGACGGCGACGATCAGCGCGCCCTTCGACGTGAACGCGACGTTGCCGACGATGCTGCCGCCGTTGGTCGTCCACGAGACGACGGGCTTCGTCGCGCTGTCGAGATCGACCGCCCAGACGCCGCTCGCCTTCGACTCGCCGCAGCCGCCGCTCGTCGCGGTGTACAGCCGCGTGCCGACGGCGATCGCGTCTGACCACCGCGCGTTGGCCGGCAGGAACCGCGCCGGCTGCTGGATATCCTTGCCCGACGGCAGTCCGAGCACGTGCAGCATGCCGTCGCTCGACACCGCGTACACGACGCCCGACGGCCGTCCGTAGCCGCTGCCCGGTCCGCCGCCGTCCGGGGCGCCGGGAATGCCGGCGTTCGCGACGGGCGGCTGATTGCCTCGC
>CAZNMF010000062.1:0-13296 GCA_964573795.1 uncultured Solibacteraceae bacterium | reverse complement strand
GCGACCTGGTGACAGTGGGTCGCGCGCTCGGCGATGACGTCGCGCTGCTTCGTTACAGCGTCACGGGCGGCCACAGGGGGCCGGCCCTACATCATCGGCCTGTGGCCGCCCATGCCACGACTGACGTCCCTATCGCTGTAGGGGCGGCCCCCCGTGGCCGCCCGATTGATGTCTTGCCTGCATCCGCGGTCGCGTCCTACCGCCCCGCGATGCCCCAGTGCGCAATCCTGTCCGGCACCGCGCGCCTGATCCGTCGCAGGCGGCGAAACGTCCGATCGAGATCGCGCGGCACTGATGTGAGACCGTAGGCGTCGCGAAGCGTTGGCGGCAGCGTGCCGATGGTGATGCGCTGCTGCAGACGACGCACCGGCCAGACGAGCGCGCTCAGCGGCGGCCGCAGTAGCGCGCGGGCGATCGCGCGCGCGTCGGTGCCGATCGCCAACGTGCCCGACGCCAGCATCTCCTCGATCGCGCACATGGCCTCGTTCCACGTGGTCGGAATCTCGTGGTCGCGAGCGCCGAGCGCAATGGGCACCCACGCCGATTCCCGGCAGTACGCGTCGCGCTCGTGCGGCGTCAACGGCCGCACGACGCGCTCGTAGATCAACGGGACCGACTCGAGCAGCGTCAGGTGGACCCAGCGCAGCAGCGCCGGATCCTCCGCCGAGTACCGCGCGCCTGACGGAAAGCGGCCGACCGACTCGCGCAACGTCCCGTTGACCCGGCGATGGATCTCGCGAATGCCGTCGATGGTGCGCGCGCGCTCGCCCGCATCGCCGAAGAGGATCATCAGCATCGCGTGCACCGTCGCGTGCAGCCGCTGCGCCGAGGCGACGGGTCCGTCGCGGAACGAGCTGTGATCGGCGACGCCGGCGGCAATCAGCGGATGCGCCATCTGCATCAGAATCGCGCGCGGCCAGCCGAGCACGACGACGCGCTCGGCGTTGACGCGGTGCGCGATCGACGAATCAACCATGGTGCGAGTGTAGCGGAGCGCGACGCCAGACCAGTCTCCGCGTCAACGCAGCGGCCCCGGCGGGCGCGAAGCCCGCCGGCTACGCCGGACAGTCGAACACCGCCACCGTCTCCACGTGCGCGGTGTTGGGAAACAAATCGAATCCGGTGACGGACGCCAGCCGATAGCCCGCGGCGATGAGCGCCTTCGTATCGCGTGCGAGCGTGGCAGGATCGCAGGATACGTAGACGATTCGCGGCGCCGCCAGGGCCGCGATCGACGCGAGCGCCTCGGCCGACGCACCGGTTCGAGGCGGATCGAGGACGATCGTGTCGAGCCCGCCGGAAGCCAGCGCAGGCGTGACCGCCTCCACCGATCCGCGGCGGACGACGATCCGCGACGGCCAGCGTGCCGCATTGAGCTCCAGATCGTCGCCGCTCGCCGCGTCGCCTTCGATCGCCGTCACGGTCACGCCCTGCGCGGCCAACGCGACGGCGAAGAGGCCGACGCCGGAATAGAGATCGAGCACGCGCGAGCCGTCCACGCGCGCGAGCACGTGCGACACCAGATCGCCGATCAGAAAGCGATTGCCCTGAAAGAACGACGCGCCCGATCGCGTCCACTCGGTGCTCGCAGGAACTGGCGGCTCGCCGTTGAACAACGCGCCAGCGCGATCGGTCACGGTCGGCACGCCTGCGAGCGCCATCATCCGCTCGCCGGCTCGCGCGGTCACGCCCGTGACGCCATCGGCCAGACGGACGCGGCCGTCGATCTGTGCCGCCCTCGCCCCCGCCTTCAGCTCGAGATGCAGCACGCGCGCGCTCGCGTCGACGTTCTCGGAGACGACGATGACGTCGACCATCGACGCGGCGTCGCCGAGCTGTGCGAGCAGTGCCGCCACGGCCGACATCGCGTCCGGCGTCAGCTGGCGCGTCGCCGCCGCGTCGCAGAGGGTGTGCGTGTCCTCGAGAAAGAACCCGGCGCGGGCGCCGCGCACGTGCAGCCGCGCGCGCAGGCGATATCCGTCCTCCGACGCACCGGCCATCGACGGCGGATCGATCGTCACCCCGCCGAGACGGCGAAACGCATCCGCCACGACGGCCGCCTTCAACGTCCGCTGATGCTCCGGCACGATGTGCGCGTAGACCGACCCGCCGCAGCGCGGGTCGCAGAACGGCGTGCGGCGCCACGGGCTGGCCGCGATCACGTCGACGACGTCCGCAAAGACGGTGTGACGGGCGGTCCGCGCGATGCGCGCGCGCACGCGCTCGCCGGGAATCGCGCCGGAGACCAGCACGATTCGTCCTTCATGACGTGCGAGCATCCGGCCTCCGGCGACCGGGCGTTCGACGTCCAGCTCGATCGTAGCCGCCACCGGAGACTCAGACCTCGAGCGTGGGCAGCCCGAACCGATCACGGACGAGGCGATCGACCGTCACGTCGACGCTGCGCGTCCAGACGTCGGCCGCGAGGCGCGAGCGATACACGGCCAGCTCGGACTCCGCCTGCGCGCGGAGCTCGGCGAGGACCGTCTCGCCCGCCGCCGCCCGCGCGGCTCCGAGCAGATCCCCGTCGAGCGCGACGAGCCGTGCCGCGATCGACTCCCTCGCCTGGCCGCGCGCGTGCCTCGCCTGTTCGTGCAACGCGACCGCGGCCTCGATCGTCATCGTCACGCGATCCCGCAGATCGGCCGGCAGCTCCAGCCGGCCGGCGACGCGCGTGAGGCTCGTCACGACGCGATCGAGATGGCGCGACAGCGATGGCTTCTTCGCGTCTTCAGTGGCCGCGTCGATCGACGCGTGCTCGGTCGACGCCGCGCGGACGCCGGCGATGCCGACCGCGCGTCGCCACTCCTCGAACACGGCGCGGACGTCGGGCTCGCAGAACTCGATGCGCAGCGGCCGCGTCGATCGGCCGGCACGGTGCCGTTCGGCCTTCTGATCGATCCCGCGACAGACGATGCTGAACGGGATGCCGGCGAGCGCCCAGTCGCGGACGAGCTGAAAGCCCGCGCCGACAATGCGGACGAGATGGCCGCCGTTGGCGCGCGTCAGATGCTCCTCGACGCGGCGGCAGTACTCGCCGACGTCGACGGCGACGGCCTCGGTCGATGTGGTCAGCGGATCGATCACGCAGTCACGACTCCCGGATCACTTCGCCGGCAATGATGCGCTCGATACGGCCGTCCGTGTCGACGAGCAGCGCGCCGTCGGCGTCGATGTCCCGCGCGCGGCCGCGCCGCTCGACGCCGCGATCGGTCCAGCGGACGGCGGCGCCGTGCAGCCCGTGCCGCCCGAACGTCCGCCAGTCGCGACAGACGGCGTCCCGCCCGTCGGCGTGCAGCCGCTCCATGATCGCACGCAGCCGCGCGAGCAGCGCGACGAGGCACGGCGCGCGATCGATCGGACGTCCGAGCTCGGTCTCGATCGACGTCGCGCGCCCGGCCAGCTCCGGCGGATAGCTCGTCGCGCGCAGGTTGACGCCGATGCCGATCACGACCGCCTCGAGCCGGCCGCCCGCGCTCGCCCCTTCCGACAGGATGCCGCCGAGCTTGCGCCACGGCCGGCCGATGACGATGTCGTTCGGCCACTTGAGCTCGAGCGGCAGCCCCGCCAAGTCGCGAATCGCCTCGGCGACGGCGACGCCAGCGGCGAGCGTCAGGACGGGCACAACGTCGGCGGCCAATCGCGGCCGCACGATCACGGACAGATACAGACCAGACTCGGGCGGCGAGAACCAGTCGCGGCCCCGGCGTCCCCGGCCGCGCGTCTGGAGATCCGCGACGACGGACGTCCCTTCCGGCGCGCCGGCCAGGGCCAGCGCCAGCGCGGCGTCGTTCGTCGATCCGATCTCCGCCGCGTACCGCAGCCACGCGTACGGGCCGAGCGCCGGCGCCGCCGCAGCGATCGCGACGGCGATGTCGTCGGGAATCGCGTCGAACATCGCTACGTGTCGATCTCGAAGCTGATGTCGGCTGCCGGCGCCGAGTGCGTGATCGCGCCAACGGAGATGTCGTCGGCCCCGCAGTCGGCCAGCCTGGCGACGCGCTCGATCGTCATGTTGCCGCTGAGCTCGACGCGCGCGCGGCCCGCGATCCGCGCGACCGCCTCTCGCGTCATGTCGTCGTCGAAGTTGTCGAGCATGATGACGTCGACGCCCGCCGCCAGCGCGTCGTCCACCTGCGCGAGCGACTGGGCCTCGACCTCGATCGGCAGCGTGACGCCCGCGGCGCGCACGTGCTGCACGGCCTCGGCGATGCCGCCCGCGACGCGGATGTGGTTGTCCTTGATGAGCACGCCGTCGAACAGCCCCGTACGGTAATTCGCGCCGCCGCCGCACCGCACCGCGTACTTGGCAAGCGCGCGCTGCATCGGCGCCGTCTTGCGCGTGTCGAGAATGCGCACGCGGCCGCCAGCCGCGTCGACGTACGCGCGCGTCAGCGTGGCGATGCCAGACAGCGCCTGCAGCAGATTGAGGGCTGTGCGCTCGGCGACCAGCAGCGACGCCGCCGATCCGCGCACCTCGGCCAGGACGACGCCCGCGTCGCAGCGGTCGCCGTCGCGCCGCCGCGCCTCGAACACGATCGCCGGATCGACCTGCACGAACGCCTCCCGCGCGACGTCGAGACCGGCGACGACGACGGGACTCTTGGCCAGAAAGATGCCGTGCGCCATTCGATCGCGAGGCACAGTGGCTGCGGTCGTGATGTCGCCGCTGCCGACGTCCTCGGCCAGGGCCTGCCGCACCAGCTCGCGATACGCCCCGGGATCGAGCCGATCAGGCATCGGGCACCTGCGGCTCGATCGTCACGGCGAGCTGATCGGCGTCGAAGCCCACGGCGCGCACGTCGACGACGTTGTTGCCCGCGAGCACGTCGCGCGACACCGCGGACCACGCACGCTCGCTGCCCTTCGGCATCGTCAAGCTCAGGCGCACTGGAACGCCGAAGCCGAGCTTGAGCAGCGATCGCTCCTGACGGATGCGCGCGGTCACGTCGGACGCGGCGCGGGCGGCCGTCTGATCGTCGGCCTGCGACGCGCCGGTCAATCCCTCGACGACCTCCTCGACGGCCGGCCACGACGCTCGGTGGACCGATCCGTTCTGCCACCACGACCACACTTCTTCGGTGACGAACGGCAGGAACGGCGCGAACAGCCGCAGCAGCACCGACAACGCACGCGTCGACGCGGCCACCGCGGACGCGGCCGCCGCATCATCGGCGACGCGCCGGCGCTTGACGAGCTCGATGTAGTCGTCGCAGAACCACCAGAACAGATCTTCCGTCTCGCGCAACGCGGACGCGTAGTCGTACTCGTCGAGATGCCGCGAGGCGCGCTGCACGAGGTCGGCCAGACGCCACAGCATGCCGCGATCGAGCGGCTCGGTGATCGCTCCCGACGGCGTCGTCTTCGCGAGCACGAACTTCGACGCGTTGAGCAGCTTGATGGCGAGCCGCCGGCCGATCTTCATCTGGCCGGCGTCGAACGCGGTGTCGACGCCAGGCCCGCCGCGCGCGGCCCAGTACCGCACGGCGTCGGATCCGTGCTCCTCGAGCAGCCCCATCGGCGTGACGACGTTGCCCTTGGACTTCGACATCTTCTTGCGATCGGGGTCGAGCACCCAGCCGGAAAGCGCGGCCGTGGCCCACGGCAGCGCGTTCTCCAGCAGATGCGATCGCAGCACCGTCGAGAACAGCCACGTGCGGATGATGTCGTGCGCCTGCGGCCGCAGGTCCATCGGGAACGTGCGCGCGAACAGATCCGGATCGCGCCGCCAGCCGCAGACGATGAACGGCGTGAGCGAGGACGTCGCCCACGTGTCCATGACGTCGGGATCGCCGACGAACCCACCGGGCACGCCGCGCTGATCGGCACGGTAGCCCTCGGGGACGTCGGTCGACGGATCGATCGGCAGTTGGGCCTCGGCCGGCAGCAGCGGCGCGTCGTAGTCGGTCGTGCCGTCCGGCCGCACGCGGTACCACACGGGGAACGGCACGCCGAAGAAGCGCTGGCGGCTGATGCACCAGTCGCCGCTGAGGCCGTTCACCCAGTTCTCGTAGCGCGCGAGCATGTACGCCGGCACCCACCGCAGCGCGCGGCCGCGCGCGAGCAGCGTCTCGCGCAGCTCCATCGTCTTGATGAACCACTGCCGGCTCGTGACGATCTCGAGCGGGCGATCGCCCTTCTCGAAGAACTTGACGTGATGCGTGATCGGCTGCGGATCGCCGACGAGATCGCCCGACTCGCGCAGCAGCTCGACGATGCGCGCGCGCGCCTTCGACGCCGGCAGGCCCGCCATCGAGTCGTAGCGCTGCTGCGCCGACGCCGCGTCGCGCGACTCCCAGCCGGCGCTGCCCCACGTCAGCGGCCGCAGCGTGCCGTTGGCCTGGATGATCGCGCGCACCGGCAGTCCCAGCTCGCGCCACCAGACGACGTCGGTGACGTCGCCGAACGTGCAGATCATCGCGATGCCGGTGCCCTTTTCCGGATCGGCGAGCGGGTGCGGACGCACGGGCACCGGCACGTTGAAGAGCGGCGTGATCACCTCGCGGCCGAACAGCGGCTGATAGCGCACGTCGTCCGGGTGCGCGACGAGCGCGACGCACGCGGGGATCAGCTCGGGACGCGTCGTGTCGATCTCGACGGCGCCATCGCCGGAGGCGTACGCGAACCGGATGCGATGGTACGCGCCCGGCATCTCGCGATCTTCGAGCTCGGCCTGCGCGACCGCCGTGCGGAAGTCGATGTCCCACAGCGTCGGCGCTTCGAGCTGATACGCCTGTCCGTGCGCGAGCGCGTCGAGAAAGGCCAACTGGGACACGCGGCGCGCGTCCGGCCCAATCGTGGCGTAGGTCAGCGACCAGTCGACCGACAGCCCGAGATGGCGCCACAGGTGCTCGAACGCCTGCTCGTCCTGCTTCGTCAGCGTCACGCACAGCTCGACGAAGTTCGGACGCGAGATCGACACCGGATGCGCGCCGGACTTGGCGGGACGGCCGTCGCCCGGGTCGAAGGGCGGCGCGAATGACGCGTCGTACGGCAGCGACGGATCGCAGCGCACGCCGTAGTAGTTCTGCACGCGCCGCTCCGTCGGCAGACCGTTGTCGTCCCATCCCATCGGATAGAAGACAACGCTGCCGCGCATGCGCTGATAGCGCGCGACGATGTCGGTGTGCGTGAACGAGAAGACGTGGCCGACGTGCAGCGAGCCGCTCACCGTCGGCGGCGGCGTGTCGATCGAGTACACACGCGCGCGCGGCGCGGATCGATCGAATCGATACGTGCCGTCAACGTCCCAACGCGTCTTCCACTTGTCTTCGAGGCCTTCGAGGGCGGGTTTTTCGGGGATGGGCACGAGAGTAAAGGTTCTAGGGTTCTCGGTTCTCAGTTCTGGGTTCCGGTTCTCGGCTCGTCGCGCTCCGTTCTCGCGGAGGCCCCGCGGGCCGAACGTAGAACCGAGAACGGAGAACGGAGAACCTTCCGAGTTCAGAACCGATCCTAGAAACTCTACTCTGGATTGGCCTTGATCTTTTCGATCTCTTCGCGGATGAGCCGTTCGGCCGTCTCGATGACGATGCGGCGGACGAGGTCGTCGGTCATCTTGACGAGCACGCGGCGCACGGCGTCTTCGACGGTGGCCTCGGTGATCGGCGCGGCGGCGGGCGCGGCGGGACCCGCCGACTGCTCGGCGGCCAGCAGCGCCGAGAACGCGCTGACGAGTGAGACCTTTGCGGGGCCGGCGGCGCTGGCTGCGGCAGAGGCCGCGGCGGCGGGCGCCGGGGCCGAGGCCGGCGCGTCGGCCGGACGATGAATCGGATCCGGCAGGCCGAGCTCCCAGACGGGCCTGGCCGGCGGTTCGAGCGGCTCGGGCGCAACGGCGGGGTCGGCGCTGCCGTGCATCACGCGCATGGGACCTCCAGGAACGGGAAACGGCGTCACAGTCGCCGACTCCTCGCGGCGCGCCTGTTCGCGGACGAACTCCATGCGATCGCCGCCGGCAGCCACGGGCTGCTCGACGCGGCCATCCAGCAACTCCTTCACGCGGCCAATCAACTGCTGCGGCTCGAACGGCTTGACGAGCACGCCGTCGCAGCCGATCGCCTGCACGCGGTCCTGATCGACCGGCTCGAACGCGCCGGCGAGCAGCACGACAGGCACGTCCTTGAGCCGCGGCGATGTCTTGACGTGCTCGGCGATCTCGTAGCCGTCGACTTCCGGCACGTCGACGTCGGCGAGCACGATGTCCGGCCATTCGCCCTCGAGCCACTGCACGGCGCGGCGGCCGTCACTGACCGAGACGACACGCACGTCCTCGTGCGCGAACGTGAGCTCGATCACGCGCTGGATAGTGACGCTGTCGTCGGCGAGCAGAAGAGTCTTGGGCATCGTTCGTTACACCGCTTCGGAGCGCGCGTGCACGGCGCGGTTGATGAAGTTCACGATGTCCTGCACGGGACGGCCGGGAAGAAAAATGCCCTCGATGCCCATCGCGCGAAGCGCCGGGATGTCCGCGTCCGGAATGATGCCCCCGAGGATGACCGTCACGTGATCGAGTCCCTTCTCCCGCAACAGCGCCATGATGCGCGGACAGATGTGCATGTGCGCGCCGCTGAGGATCGACAGGCCGATGACATCGGCGTCTTCCTGCAGCGCCGCCGCGACGATCTGTTCCGGCGTCTGACGCAGGCCGGTGTAAATCACTTCCATGCCGGCGTCCGACAGCGCCCGGGCGATGATCTTCGCCCCGCGATCGTGGCCGTCGAGGCCCGGCTTCGCGATGATGACGCGCGTCTTCCGCATGGGCTGGCGCGCCCGCTCCGCCGGCGCTCAAGGCGCCATTGTATTGCAAGGCGCGTGCCCCGGCTCGCGAGCGACGACAGAATGGATATCGGCCGCGAGACGCGCCGCTCGCAATCGGCGCGCGCGAGGATGCCGCGCGCGATTACCAGATTGATCGTCCCGCACGTTTTTCGGTGCGACGGCCGATCGCCCGCTGACAATTGCGCATCCTCATGCACATTTCAGCAATCGGCGCCGGCGCCGCGCGTCAGCCCGTGACGCGGATCGCCAGCAGGCGCTTGGCCGTTTCGCCGCCGATCTCGGCGGCGATCTCGACGATGTAGTCGCCCGGCGGGAACGAGCCCAGACCGAGCTCGCTCTCCATCTCGTCGCCGGCGGTCTTGGTCGGCGCCGGCAGCGCCGCGATCGGGCTGCCCGACCGGTTCAACAGCCGCATCGTGACGGTCGGCGTGCGGCCCGCGGGCCCGTAGGCGCCGAAGCGGATCAGCAGCCGCTCGGTGCGCGAGAACACCGGCATCACGGCGGGCACGGGTGACGCCGATGCGCGCACCTGCTGGAGATCCCGCGCCGTGCGTCCGCGATAGACGAACGGCGTCGTCAGGACCGGACCGGCGGTGGTGAAATCCGGCACGTCGAGGGACGCGTCGAAGGAGTCGAGACGATTGCCGCGCGCGTTCTGCGCGGTGACGCGGACGCGCACCGATCCCGGCGGCGCCGCGAACGTCACCATCCCGCCAATCCGGCCGGTCTGCGTGGCGCGCGCGACGGGCCCGTTGAAGATCTCCTCGCCGGTGACCGCATCGGCCACGGCCGTGACGTGATCGACGGCATCGATCGGTTCGGATGGCGCCGACGCGGGCGTCTCCCAGACGAGCGTCACGTTGGCCTTCTCGGCCGGCCCGCGCTCGGCGCCGAGCCACAACGACACCGCGTTGTTGCGGCCGGACGCGGTGGCCGTCGCGAGGTCGTCGAGCGCGCCTTCGACCTCGGCGGGCAGTCCCGGCTTGGGCGGTGCCGTCGCCGCCGCGACCTCTTCGGCGGAGTACGCCCAGTACCCCTTGCGCGCGCGAACCTCCACGTCCTTCCGCTTCACCCGGACGTCGATCTCGTGGAACTTGCCGTCGCGCGGCGCGAGCGACGAGGTGTAGCCGAGCAGGTAATAGGCGCTGGCGTCCCGCACCATCTGACGCATGCCGCCAGCCGGATCGTTGCGATTGACGATGGCGCGGCCGTCGGTCTGATCGGCGATCACGCGCAGCAGGTCGGTCGTCTCCTGGAGGACGCGCCGATCGTCCTGCGGCGAGACGGCGTCGCCGAGATCGAACTCGAAGTTGGAGAGGCCGCGCGGATCGAGCGTGTAGATCGCGACGTTGTTGCGCTGCGCCGCGCGGGAGATCTTCGTTTGCACGTCGAGCAGCAGCCCGGCGTTGTCGAAGAACGTCTGCGAGTCGGTGCGCGCCGTGCCCACGTTCGGCACGAAGGAACCGGTGGTCTGGACGCCGACCGGCATCGAGCCGCTCATGCCCTCGGTGATCCAGAGCAGCGACTTGCGCCCGTCGCGCAGCGTCCCCAGGAACTCGCAGAGGTTCGAGATCGCGGCCATCGTCAGGTTGTTGCGCATCTGCTCGATCTGCTCGGGCGGCAGATCCTGATAGCGCGCTTCGAGCGCGTTCATGGGCGCGTACTCGTACTTGCGGCCGACGAAGCCCATGACATTGGCGGCAACGGCGTCGTGGTTGCGCGAGAACGTCAGGCTCGCGACCGTCGTCAGCGGCGTGGCGAGCGCGACGAGATCGTGGCGCGTCAGCGTGCGCAGGAAGTTGGCGACCTGCTGGCGCACGACCATCGCGTTGCCGCGGCGGACGTGATAGTCGTCGAGGAAGACGACGAACAGCCGGTTCTCTTCACGCGCGGCCTCGCGCTCCTGATCGGACGTCGACAGGATCTCGCGATCGGCGGCCGGATCGTCGGCGCCGTCGTCGGTCTTGATGAACTTGAACGTCTGAATCGCCTGCGGCTTGCCGCTCTCGCGGATCTCGAAGTCGTCGGCCGTGAGATCGGCGACGGGACGGCCCTGCTTGTCCGTGACGGCGACGTCGACGACGACCGAGTCGATGCCCGATCGGAAGGTGGGCGGGGCCTGCGGCGCGTCGGCCTGGCCGGGACCGGCAGCCGGCGCCGGCTCCTGCGCGCGCGGAAACGCCAGCGTGGCGGCAATCGCGACGAGCAGAATCAGGCTGACACGTGCGACTCGAGACGTGAGCACGATGGTCACCTTCGGAGCGGTGCTCCGGGCAGGACAGGCGGAAGCCCAATCATAGCATCGGCCTTCGCCCCGGCCAGCCGCGTCACTTCGGACGAGCGAAGGTCTCGCGCAGCCGACGCGCCGTCTGCGGCAGCTCTTCCGGCAGCACGCGCGTGTCGCCGAACACGGTCATGAAGCTCGTGTCGCCGTTCCAGCGCGGCACGACGTGCAGGTGCAGGTGATCGAGGATCCCGGCGCCCGCGGGACGGCCGAGATTGATGCCCAGGTTGAAGCCGTGCGGGCGGTAGACCTCGGTCAGGACGCGCTCGGCTTCACGCGCGAGCGTCATCAGCTCGAGCAGCTCGGCCTCGTCGAGATCGGCGAGGCTGCCGGCGTGCCGCACGGGCACGACCATGAGATGGCCGTTGTTATAGGGAAATTTATTGAGAATCACGAACGCGCGCGCGCCGCGATGGACGACGAGCGCTTCGCGATCGCCGGCCTCGACCGCCGCGCAGAAGATGCACGCCGGAGCTGTCGTACTTGCGTCGGTCACGTAGGCGAGTCTCCAGGGGGTCCAGAGACGATCCATCTCGCTATCTCGCTATCTCACTATCGCGCTATCGGGACATCGCGCTATCTGCCACATCGGGACATCGCGCTATCTGCCCCATCGGGATATCGGGCTATCGGATCATCGGGCCATCGGGTCATCTGACTATTGCGATGTCTCGTCCGATGTGCGCGGCGTCTCGGGTGTGGCCGCCGTCGCGGCGGCGTCGGCTTCTTCGGCCGCCTTGTTGATCAAGTCCTTCAGCTCCTTGCCGGGCTTGAAGTACGGGACCTGCTTTGGCGGCACGTCGACCTTGTCGCCGGTCTTGGGATTGCGGCCTTTGCGGGGCTCGCGGCGGCGGAGACGGAACGACCCGAAGCCGCGCAACTCGATCTTCTCGCCGCGATGCAGCGCATCGACGATGCTCTGGAACACGGTGTCGACGATGACCTCGGAGTGCTTCTTGGTGAGGTCCGACACGCGCGACACTTCTTCGACGAGCTCAGCTTTGGTCATTTAGGAGGAGGCTAATGGCGTCGCCGATTCTTGGGTTCTCCGTTCTCCGTTCTGGGTTCTCGGTTCGGCGTCCCCGCGGGGGAGAACCCAGAACCAAGAACCTCAGAACCGAGAACCTGCTTATTTCAAATTCTTGAAATGATCCCCCAACGTCACTTCCGGCCGTCCGCTGGTCTGTTCGGCGTACGCCTCCCAGTCGGCGCGGTACTCGGCGTCCTTCAGGGCGCGAATGCTCAGGCCGATCTTCCGCTCCTCCGGCACGAGACGAATGATCTTCATCTGATACGTCTCGCCCGCGCGCAGCTCGAGCTTGTCGCCGCCCTGTGCCGAGTCGAACTCGGACACGTGGATGAGCCCCTCGATGCCGTCGGCCAGCTCGACGAACGCGCCGAAGTTCGTCAGGCGCACGACCTTGCCGTCGACGACGTCGCCGACGTGGTGCGCGTCGAAGAACTCCTTCCAGATCCCCGTCTGGAGCTGCTTCAAGCCGAGCGACAGCCGCTGGTTGTCGGCGTCGATGCTGAGCACCTGCGCTTCGACCGTGTCGCCCTTCTTCAGCACTTCGGACGGATGCTTGACCTTGCTCCACGACATGTCCGAGATGTGGATGAGGCCGTCGATGCCGTCCTCCACCTCGACGAACGCGCCGAACTCGGTCAGGTTGCGGACCTTGCCCGTGATCGTCGTGCCGATCGGGTACTTGCCCGAGAGCTCGTGCCAGGGATTGCTCTCGACCTGCTTGAGGCCGAGCGAGATGCGCCGCGCGCCCGGATCGACGCCGAGCACCATCGCCTCGACGGCGTCGCCGACGTTGAGGATCTTCGACGGATGCTTGACGCGCTTGCTCCACGACATCTCCGAGACGTGGATCAGGCCTTCGACGCCCGGCTCGAGCTCGATGAACGCGCCGTAGTCGGTGAGGCTCACGACCTTGCCGGACACGCGGATGCCGACCGGGTAGCGCTCGATCACGTTGCTCCACGGATCGGGGACGAGCTGCTTGTGGCCGAGCGAGACGCGCTCGGTGCCCGGATCGTACTTGAGCACGATCACGTCGATCTCGTCGCCGACGTGCACGACTTCCGAGGGATGCGTCACGCGGCCCCACGACATGTCCGTGATGTGCAGCAGGCCGTCGATGCCGCCGAGATCGATGAACGCGCCGTAGTCGGTGAGGTTCTTGACGGTGCCGCGCAGCACCTTGCCCTCGGCGAGCGTGTCGAGCGTG
>CAZNMF010000061.1:0-19677 GCA_964573795.1 uncultured Solibacteraceae bacterium | reverse complement strand
GCTCGCGTCGCCGGCGCGGATCTCGAGATCGCGCGCGCTGCGCTCCAGCTCGGCGACGTCGCGGCCGAGCAGACACAGCCGATCCCCGCGCGCCGCGAGCTGGCGCGCGACGGCCCGTCCGATCCCCTTGCTCGCGCCGAGGACGACCGCGGTCACGGCCGATCTCCGAACAGGCGCACGGACTGCGCGCTGCGAATGCGACCCTGCGGATCCCACCGTCGCCGAATCGCGTCGAATGCGGCCAGTCTGGGCTCCATCCGCTTGAAATCCTCCGCGCGCGTGAACGTGTCCTTGGCGAGATAGACCCGGCCGCCGGCCTCGATCACGAGCGCGTTCAGCGCGTCGATGATCGCCTGCGTGTTCTCGCGGACCGGCATGTCGAGCGCGATCGACACGCCGCGGCGCGGAAACGACAGCAGGCCCTCCCCTTCGTCGCCGCAATCCTTGATCACGCACAGGAACGACGCCGCGCCCTGCCGCGTCAGCAGCTCGACCAGACGTCGCACGGCGCCGGTGCCGGCCGAGTCGGGCAGCACGCACTGATGCTGCGTGAACCCGCGACGACCGTAGAGCCGATTCCACTGCCGCAACGTGTCGAGCGGATAGAAGAACGGCTCGGGATGGACGACCGCGGGCCGCGGGCGCGTGCGGTGCGCGCGATAGATCGCGGCATTGACGAGACGGCCGACGGTGTGTCCCATCACCCAATCCGGGCAGACGAACGGCACGGTCACGCGCGGCCGCAGGCGCGGGGGATGACGCGGCGCTTCGTCGGGTGTCGCCCAGCGTCCGGCGAACAGCACGCCGCGGCCCATGTGACGCCCGCGCGAGAGACAGTCGATCCAGCCCATCGTGAACGGCCACTCGGCAGCGGCGCGCTTCAGGGCGACGACGAACTCGTCGATGTCGCCGATGCGATGCGTGATGCCGTAGATCCACGGCGACGGAATCCGCGCCAGCGTCAGCTCCACCTCGAGGATGTGGCCGGTCAGCCCCATGCCGCCGATGGTCGCGCGGAACAGATCCGGCTCGACGTCGCGCGAACACGTGACGATCTCGCCCGTGCCGACGCGAATCTTCAGCTCGCGGATGTGCCGCCCGATCGATCCTTCGACGTGATGGTTCTTGCCGTGGACGTCGGCCGCCACCATGCCGCCGAGCGTGACGAACTGCGTGCCGGGCGATACGGGCGTGAACCACCCGCGCGGCAGGAACGAACGATAGAGATCGTGCAGCGAATAACCAGCTTCCGCGCGCAAGCGGCCCGTATCGGGATCGAACGCGATCAACCGATCGGCGAGCACGGTGCCCGCGACGATGGGCCGGCTGGGCGGCGGCAGGGACGAATCGCCGTACGAGCGCGCCAGCCCGCGCGTGAGCACGACGTCCTTCGTCAGACACTCGAGGTTCTCGGAGCGCACTTCGCGCCCTGCGACGGCCATCCCGCCCCAGCCCGCCACACGTTCGTCGTCGCGAATCGGCTGCGGCGCTCTGCTCATGCGTGGACGGCTCTCGCGAGGGCGTGCACGTAGCGCTCGACGCCGGTCTCGAGCGGTGTCGGCGTCCGCGCGTATCCGGCCTCGCGCAGACGCGTCATCCGGGCTTCGGTGAAGTACTGATACTGCGATCGCAGATCGACGGGCGTGTCGATGAAGTCGATCGCGGGCGACCGGCCGAGCGCCGCGAATACGGCCGTCGCGAGATCGAGGAACGTCCGCGCGGTGCCGCTGCCGAGGTTGACGATCCCGCGCGGCAGCGGCCGCTCGACGAGCGCGGCGAGCGTGTCGACGACGTCGTCGACGAAGACGAAGTCGCGGGCCTGATGGCCGTCGGCGATGCCCGCCCGATGGCTCTTGAAGAGGCGGACGCGTCCGGTCGCCTGCACCTGATCGAAAGCATGGAGCACGACGCTGGCCATGCGGCCCTTGTGGCGCTCGCCGAAGCCGTACACGTTGAAGAACTTCAGGCCGGTCCACGCGGGCGGATGCTGCCCCGCGCGCTCCTGCTCGAGCGCCCACACGTCGAACCGCTGCTTGGACTCGCCGTACGGATTGAGCGGCCGCAACTGCGGAATCCGCGCTTCGTCGTCGTCGTAGCCGAGCGCGCCGTCGCCGTACGTCGCCGCGCTGCTCGCGTAGACGAGCGGCACGCGCGCGCGCGTCGCGTACGTCCAGAGCTGCTGCGAGGCGCGCAGATTGACGCGATCGAGATAGGCGCGGTCCATCTCGCGCGTGTCCGTGCAGGCACCGAGGTGCACGACCGCGCGGACGGGATCGCGCGCGCCGAGCCAGGCCCCGATCGCGTCCGCGTCCACGCGCTCGCCGAAGTCGATACCGGCGTGCTCGGAGCGTGTGCCGAAGTGCTCGAGCCGATCGACGGAGACGACGGGGAGTCCGCGCGCGCGGAGCCCCTGCACGCAGCGGGCGCCGATGAACCCGGCCGCGCCGGTCACCACTACCATCCGAGGACCTTCGCGAAGATCAGCGGCGCGACGATCGTCGCGTCGGACTCGATCACGAACGACGGCGTGTCCACCGCCAGCTTGCCCCACGTGATCTTCTCGTTCGGCACCGCGCCCGAGTACGAGCCGTAGCTCGTCGTCGAATCGGAGATCTGGCAGAAGTAGCCCCACAGCGGGACGTTCGGCGCGTGGAGATCCTGATGGAGCATGGGCACGACGCAGATGGGGAAATCGCCGGCGATGCCGCCGCCGATCTGGAAGAAGCCGATCGACGCCTCCGCGCTCGTCCGCGTGTACCAGCCGGCCAGCTCGATCATATATTCAACGCCCGATCGGACGGTCCCGACATGGCCGATCTGCCCGTCCATGCAGCGCGCGGCGAACACGTTGCCGAGCGTCGAGTCCTCCCAGCCCGGCACGAAGATCGGCAGCCGCTTCTCGGCCGCGGCCAGCATCCAGCTGTGCTGCGGGTCGGCCTGATAGAAACGCGTCAGGCTGCCGTCGAGCAGGACGTCGTAGAGGAACTCGTGCGGAAACGCGCGGCGGCCCGCGCTCGAGGCCGCGATCCAGCGATCGAGCACGATGTTCTCGACGCGCCGCATCGCCTCCATCTCGGGAATGCACGTGTCGGTCACGCGGTTCAGGTGCCGGTCGAGCAGCGCCTGCTCGTCGGCCGGCGTGAGATCGCGATAGCGCGGGACGCGCACGTAGTGATCGTGCGCGACGAGATTGAAGACGTCCTCTTCGAGGTTCGCGCCGGTGCAGCAGATCGCGTGGACGCGATCCGCGCGGATCATCGCGGCCAGCGAGATGCCGAGCTCCGCCGTGCTCATCGCGCCGGCCAGCGTGACGAACATCCGGCCGCCCGCGTCGAGGTGCGCGCGATATGCCTCGGCCGCGTCGCGCAGCGTGGCGGCGTTGAAGTGACGATAGTGCAGGTCGACGAACTGCGAGATGGGACCGGTCATCGCGCCCTCCTCAGCTCCGGCGGCCCGGCAGCGGCGGATTCCGCTCGATGCCGAACTTGTGCTGATGCCACTGCGGATACGGCTCGGGGAGCGCGCTCACGGCGTCGAGCTGCGCGATCTCGTCGTCGGTCAGCCGCCACGTCGCGGCCGCGAGGTTGTCGCGCAGCTGCGCCTCGTCGCGCGCGCCGATGATGACCGTGTCGACGCCCGGCTTCGACGCCACCCAGTTCAGCGCGACCTGCGACGGGCTCACGCCGCGGCCGTCGGCCATCGTCGTGAGGACGTCGACGATGCGGTAGACGCGCTCGTAGTCGATCGTCCCGGGCGCGTCGAGCTCGTTGAGCCGCGCGACCGGCGGCCGCGCGCCGCGCCGGAACTTGCCCGTGAGCAGCCCGGCGTGCAGCGGGCTCCACGCCATGATGCCGGTCGCCTGGTCGAGCGCGAGCGGCACGATCTCGTGCTCGACGTCACGCGAGACGAGCGAGTAGTTCACCTGCTGGCAGACGTAACGCGTCAAGTCGAGACGCTCGGACACGCCGAGCGCTTTCATGACGTGCCAGGCGGAGTGATTGGAGCAGCCGACGTAGCGGACTTTCCCCTGCCGCACGAGATCGTCGAACGCGCGCATCGTCTCCTCGACGGGCACGAGCTGATCGGGCTGATGGCAGATGTAGAGATCGATGTAGTCCGTGCGCAGGCGCCGCAGGCTGGCCTCGCAGGCGCGCAGCAGGTGCGTGCGCGACAGGCCCACGTCGTGCGGCCCCTGCCCCAGCCGCGAGAAGACCTTCGTCGCGACGACGAAGCGATCGCGCCGGCCCTGGAGCGCCTCGCCGAGGATCTCCTCGGCGACCCCGAACGAGTACATGTCGGCCGTGTCGATCGTCGTGACGCCGGTTTCCTGGCAGATGTCGAGGATGCGGGCCGTCTCGGCGACGCCGAGGTTGCCCATCTTGCCGAAGCGATCGCGGCCGCCAACGGTCATCGTGCCGAAGCTGAACATCGAGACGCTCAGCCCCGACTGCCCCAATCGCCGCTGTTCCATGATGCTGCTGCTCCCTTCGAGAAGACGGGACGGAAATGTCGCGCTCGTGAATGATGTACCAGGCTGCGGGCTACAGGCTACAGTCCGCAGACTAGACTGTAGCCCGCAGACTGCAGACCGCAGCCCGGAGCCTGTCTATGTCCTCACTCGTGAAAACCCGCCTCGCCGCGATGATGTTCCTGGAGTACGCGATCTGGGGCTCGTGGTACGTGACGGTGAACACGTATCTCACCAGCACGCTCCACTTCACCGGCACGCAGGCCGGCGCCGCGTTCGGCACGACGGCCGTCGGCGCGCTGGTGTCGCCGTTCTTCGTCGGCCTGGTGGCCGATCGCTTCTTCGCCACCGAGCGCGTGCTCGCCGTGCTCTACGCGATCGGCGCGCTGTGCATGCTGGGCCTGATGCACGCCACGGGGTTCGGCGCGGTCTACGGCCTGCTGCTGCTCTTCTGCCTGTGCTTCTTCCCGAGCATCGCGCTCACCAATTCGATCACGATGCAGCAGGTGGCCGATCCGGGCCGCGACTTCCCGCCCATCCGGACCGCCGGCACGCTCGGGTGGATCGCGATCAACCTCGTCGTCGGCGCCATGCACGTCGAGGCCGGGACGACGCCGTTCCTCCTCGCGGCGGCCCTGTGCGTCGTGATGTGCCTGTTCAGCCTGACGGCGCTGCCGCACACGCCGCCACGCGCGCGCGGCCAGCGCGTGTCGGCGCGCAGCATCATGGGGCTGGACGCGCTCGCGATGATGAAGAATCGCGACTACCTGATCTTCGTCATCGCCTCGGTGCTCGCCTGCATCCCGCTCACGTTCTACTACTCGTTCACGAACGCGTACTTGAACGACGTCGGGGTGGTCAACGCCGCGGGCAAGATGACGCTCGGCCAGATGTCGGAAGTCGTGATGCTGATGGCGATGCCGTTCGTGTTCCGCATCCTGTCGATGCGGAACATCCTCGTGCTCGGCCTCGGCGCGTGGGTGCTGCGTTACGGCCTGCTCGCGCACGGCGACGCCGGCGCCGGCATGTGGATGTTCTACGCCGCGATCCTGCTGCATGGCGTGTGCTACGACTTCTTCTTCGTCAGCGGCCAGCTCTACACCGATCAGGAAGCGCCCGCGCATCTACGCAACACCGCGCAGGGCTTCATCACGCTGATCACGTACGGCGCGGGCATGCTGATCGGATCGTTCCTGTCCGGTGGCGCCCTCGACTACTTCTCGACCACCACGGACGGCGTCGTCACGCGCGACTGGCTGCACTTCTGGCTGACGTCGGCCGCCGGCTCGCTTGCGATCCTGCTGCTCGTGCTGTTCTTCTTCCGGAGCTCGATCAAGATCAAGACCGCGTCGCGATGACCGGCCACGACGCCGGACCTGAAGGTCCGGCGCTCCGAGATTACGACGTCGGGTCTTTAGACCCGGCGATCGATTGCTCCGACCATCCCCAACAACTCCTGCGCCATTGCGTCGGCGAACTGCGGATCGTTGATGTGCAGGTCGAGCGCGTGGACCGGGATGTCCTGGCGCAGATGCGTGCGCAGCGAGTCGAACAGCGCGGCATCCGCTTCGGGCCAATGGAACGGCCCGCCGGGTGCAGAGATGACGGAAATGCCGCCGAGCGGCAGATAGACGGCGACGGGTCCGGTCGATCGATTCAGCTTCTCCGCGACGATCCGCCCGAGCGCGCGGTTCTCGTCGGGCGTCGTGCGCATCAGCGTCACGTTGGCGTTGTGCTGATAGAACCGCCGGCCCTTGAAACGATCCGGCACCGTGTCCGGCGCCCAGAAGTTCACCATGTCGAGACAGCCCGGCGCGACGACGGCCGGCGTGCCGGACTTCGCCGCCGCCTCCAGACGCGACGCGCCTGCGGCCATCACGCCGCCGACCAGCTCGTCCGCCCACTCGGTCGTCGTGACGTCGAGCACGCCCGCGATACGTCCGGTCTCGACGAGGCTCTCCATCGTCTGGCCGCCCGTCCCGGTGGCGTGAAAGACGAGGACCTCGAAGCCCGCGCGCTCGAGCGACGCGCGCGCGGCCTCGACGCATGCCGTCGTGTTGCCGAACATCGACGCCGCGATCAGCGGCTTGTCGTCGCCGGGCGGCACGTCGGCCTCGACCATGGCGCAGATCGCGGCCGCCGCGCGCGCGAACACGCCGCGGCTGATGCGATTGAGGCCGCTGATGTCGACGATCGACGGCACCATGACGATGTCCTTGACGCCGACGAACGCGCGGGTGTCGCCGCTGGCCAGCGTGGACACCATGATCTTCGGCACGCCGAACGGCAGCACGCGCATCGCAGCCGTCGCGATCGACGTGCCCGCGCCGCCGCCGAGCCCGATGATCGCGTCGAGGCGGCCCTCGTCGAACAGCCGCTGCGCGATCGCCTCGGCGCCGCGCGCCATGGCCGTCACCGCGCGGCCGCGATCGCCGTCGGCCACGAGCGCGGCGATCGTCGTGCCGGCCGCGCGTGCGACGTCGTCGTTGGAGACGTCGGGCGTGAATGGCGCACGCCCCAGCACGCCGACGTCGATCACGAGCGTGCGATGTCCGCGCGCGGCAATCCGGTCGCGCAGAAAGCCGGCTTCTGCGCCCTTCGTGTCGAGCGCGCCGATGACGACGACCGTCGTCGCGCGAGCGGACGATGTGACTGGCGTGTCCATGGCGTGTGCGGCGAGCATCGTAACGCACGCGCCCGCGAGACGCGACACGGCGCCGATCGTGTCGAAATGGCCAGGCGCCTGGTCAGTTCTTCCCCGCTCGCACGCCGCCTCCGGCACGGTGAATCGCGCCGCCGTCGCAACTGACTGAGTGCGCATGACTTGCGGAGCCGGTGCATGTGGTCACGTTTCTTGCACTAGACACCATCGTCACAACGCGATTGAGGAGGTGCCACATGACGATGGGCAAAGCGTCGGCGCTGACCGCAGGTTTCATCGTGGCGTTCGGACTCGGCGTCTGGAGCGGACCGCATCTGATGCCGTCTCGCATCGCCGACTCGAAGACGCTCGACGAGATCGCGACGCCGTTCTCGGGCAAGCGGGCGGCGTCCGAGGCCGTGATCCCGTCGGCGTCACCGGACAGGACGGCGAAAGCGGAGCCGGCTCCGCTGCCGAAGGTCGACGTGAACGCGCCTGCGCTGCACCGCGAGCTGAAGCCGCTCCTGAAGCATGGGGCCGACATGACGAAGGCCGCGGACGGATTCAACAACGCCGAGCAGTTCGCGATGGTGGCGTACGCGAGCCACAACACGGGCGTGCCGTTCGTCGTCCTCAAACATCGTGTGCTCGACGAAGGCCGCACGCTGACCTCGGCGATTCGCGAATCACAGCCCGCGGCTGACGCGACGTCGGAAGTGCAACGCGCGCGCGCCGAAGCCCGATCGACCATTCTTTCGATCGGCAGCTAGTACCTAGTACGACGTCGAGCGCACCGGTCCGGGGACTCCGGGTCCCCGGACCGTTCTTTCGGAAGTTCGAACTTCGAAGTTTGAAGTTCGAAACGTTGAAATACGCCCCCGCCCGCGTGCGACAATTGCCCCATGCGCACACCACTTCCCGTTTTTCGATCGACCTTGGTGTCTCTCGTGCTGGCGATGGCGGCTCTGGCCGATCCAATCGTCGAGGCGGCGCAGCGCGGCTTCGGCGGATCGTCGGAGAACCTGCGTCAGGCGATGCAGTTGATGAACGACGGCCGCACGGCCGACGCGCTCGCGGCGGTGCGCCGCGAGCTGCAGGCGAACCCGACGTCCACGCAGGCCGCGAACCTGCTGGATCTGCTCGGCGCCACGGAGGACGCGCGTCAGGTCTTCCAGCGCGCGATCGACGCGGCGACCGATCCCGCGACGAAAGCGAATCTCCAGCGATCGATGGCGATGTCCTACGCGTTCGCCGGCGACTGCGCGAACACGGTCAAGTACGAGGAGATGGTCATCGCATATTGGGCCACGCGCGAGCAGGCCGAGCCGCAGAACGCCTTCTATCAGCAGGGCGAGATGGCGAACGAAGCCGCGCGCGTGTGCATCGACGCCGGCGATCTCGACACCGCCGAGCGGATGTACCGTCGCGGGACGGAGCTGGGCCTGAAAGAGCCCGGCAATCAGACGCATCCGCGCAGCCTGTGGGACTATCGCCTCGCGCACGCGCTCGGCCGCATCGCCGCGCGCCGTGGTGACGCCGCAGAAGCGCAGCGTCAGATCGCGGCGGCGCGCCGCGCGCTCGACGGCGATCGCGCGATGGCCGAGGCGCAGGAGCGCTTCTTCCCCTATCTCGTCGGCTATGTCGCGCTCTACACGAACGATCTGACGAAGGCGGAGTCCGAGCTGACGAAGACGATTCAGACGCCGGGCAATCAGGGCGATCCGTTCATGCACGCGCTGCTCGGGATGACGTACGAGAAGCTCGGCCAGGCCGCGAAGGCGCGCGAGCTCTACGAGCGCGCGTACGGCCTCGCGACGGCGCACAATCCGCCCGCGGCCTTCACGCGGCCGTTCGCGCGCGCGAAGCTCGGCGCGCGCTGAGACCGGCGGGCTAAAAGCCCGCCGGCTACGACAGCGACAGACGTAGCCGCGGGGCTTTCAGCCCCGCGGACCGTTGCCAAGAGGAGCGCTCGATGCCGTCGCCGGTCACTCGACGAGGATTCCTGCAAGTCACGACCGGCGCCGGCGCGATCGCGGCGGTGACGCCGGCGCTCGCGGCCGCCGAGATCGGCGCGTGGCCGGCACAGACGCCGCGGCCGGACGGCGGCGACGGCTGGTTCGATCGGCCGATGCGATGGGCACAGTTGACGCTCGTCGAGAACGATCCGGGCCGTTTCGATCCGCAGTTCTGGCTCGACTACTTCAAGCGCCTGCACGCCGACGCCGCCTGCCTCAGCGCGGGCGGCATCGTCGCGTACTACCCGACCGAGGTTCCGCTGCATCATCGCAGCGTCTTCCTCGACGGGTCGGATCCATTCGGCGCGCTCGTGCGCGGCTGCCGCGCGCTCGGCATGCACGTCATCGCGCGAACCGATCCGCACGCCGCACGCGAGGACGTGCGCGCCGCGCATCCTGACTGGATCGCGGCCGGACGTGACGGCCAGCCCACGCGCCACTGGGCCAATCCCGAGCTCTGGGTCACGTGCGCGCTCGGTCCCTACAACTTCGACTTCATGGATCAGGTCCATCGCGAGATCGTGGGGAGGTACCAGGTCGACGGGATCTTCGTGAATCGCTGGGGGCCGCAGTCCGAGTGCTACTGCGTGCACTGCCGCCGCAACTTCGCGGAGGCGACCGGGCTGGACCTTGCCGCGCTCACGCCTGCGAGAGACGACGTGAGGACGAGGTTCGTCGAGTGGCGCAAGGCGCGCCTGACGGATCTCTGGAAGCAGTGGGACGCGACGGTCCGCGCGGCGAACGCGGACGCGCGCGTCATTCCGAACGGCCCGCCCGATCAGAAGACCGCGGGCGAGCTGGCGCCGATTCAGTTCACCGACAATCAGGCGCGCCGCGGGTTGACGCCGCCGTGGACGAACGGCCATCGCGCGAAAGAGCTGCGATCGGTCATGGGCCGCCGGCCGATCGGCGGCATCTTCAGCGTCGGCCTCGAAGAGCCGTATCGCTGGAAGGACTCGGTGCAGAGCGACGCCGAGATTCGGCTGTGGGTCGCCGAGGGCACCGCGAACGGCATGCGGCCGTGGGTGACGAAGTTCTCGGGCGTGCTCTACGATCGCCGCTGGCTCGAGCCCGTCGAGCGTCTCTACGCGTGGCACGCGGCGCACGAGCGCTATCTCCGCAACGAGGCGCCGCTGGCGCGCGTCGCGGTGCTGTTCTCGGAACAGACGTCGCAATATCACACGGGCGTCGCCGCCGGCGATCGGCCGGCCGATCACGGGCTCGGCATGGCGCAGGCGCTGATCGAAGCGCGCGTGCCGTTCGAGCTCGTCCACGAGGCCTTCCTGACGCCGGATCGTCTCGATGCGTTCCGCGTGCTCGTCCTCGCCGACGCCGCCGCGCTCTCCGACGATCAATGCGCGGCGATTCGCGCGTTCGTCAGCCGCGGCGGCAGCCTCGTCGCGACGTTCGCCTCGTCGCTGTTCGACGAGCGCGGACGGCAGCGGCAGGACTTCGGCCTCGCGGACGTCTTCGGCGTGTCATTCGCCGGCGGCTTCGACGGACCGATGCGGAACTCGTATCTCAGCCTCGACGCCGATGCCGCGACGGGACGCCGGCATCCGCTGCTCGACGGCTTCGACGACACGTCGCGCATCATCAACGGGGTCTATCGCGCGCGCGTCACGCCAGCCGCGTCCTTCCCGTCGCCGCTCACGCTGATTCCGACGTACCCCGATTTGCCGATGGAGGACGTCTACCCGCGCGTCACGCACACCAGCAGCCGCGAGGCGTATCTGCGCGACCTCGGTTCGAGCCGCGTCGTCTACGTCCCGTGGGACATCGACCGCACGTTCTGGGAGGTGCTCGCCGTCGATCACGGACGTCTGCTCCGCAACGCTGTGGCGTGGGCCGCGAACGAGCCGTCGCCGGTCGAGGTGATCGGCCCCGGACTGATCGACGTGACGATCTGGCGCCAGCGCGATTCGATGACGGTCCACCTCGTGAACCTCACGAATCCGATGATGATGAAAGGCCCCTTGCGCGAGATCATTCCCGTCGGCCCGCAGCGCGTCAGGATTCGCGTGCCCGCTGGCGCGCGGCCCACGCGCGTGCACCTGCTGACCGCCGGATCGACGCTGCCGATCGTCGAGTCGAACGGCGCGCTGACGCTGACCGTGCCGTCGATCGACGTGCACGAGGTGATCGCGATCGATCTGTGATCGCGCGCCGGCGGGACGCTACTTCGTCAGAACCTTGAATCCGAGTCGCTCGAACACGGCCGTCGCCGCGGCGCCGTGCAGGAATTCGAGCACGCGCGCGGCCGCGGGCGCCGACGTCGACGTCAGCGCCGCAGGATAGACGATCGGCGCGTGCGACGAGTCGGGGAATGCGCCGACGACGGCGACGCCCTTGTCGACGAGCGCGTCGGTCCGGTAGACGATGCCGAGCGGCGCTTCGGCGCGCGACACGAGCAGCAGCGCGGCGCGCACGTTCTCCGCGGGCGCGAGCTTGCCGGCCACCGACTCCCATACGCCGAGCGACGTCAGCGCTTCTTTCGCGTACTTGCCCGCGGGCACGGACGCGGGGTCGGCGACGGCCAGACGATTGGCGCCGAGCGCAGCCGCCAGCCCGAAGCCGGGCGCGATCGCCAGCGACACGGGCCGGCCCGCCGGCGCGATCAGCACGAGATCGTTGCCGAGCAGATTCGTGCGGCTCTCGGGCCGGATCCGCGCGCGCTGCGCGAGATAGTCCATCCAGTCGAGATCCGCGGAGATGAAAATGTCGGCCGGCGCGCCGTTGTCGATCTGCCGGGCGAGCGCCGAGCTCGCCGCGTACGACGCTTTGACCGGGATGCCCGTTGCCCGCGTGATGGCCGGCGACAGCTCGTCGATCGCCGTCTGCATCGACGCCGCCGCGAAGACGAGCACGGGCGCGGGCGTCTGTGCGCCGAGCACGACGGCCGCGCACAGCAGCGACAGGCCGATCGCGATGGACTTGACACGGCGCACGAACAACGGAGATCGCATCGTCACGTACGCGAGCGTAGGCGCGCGAAACCGACCGGTCAAATCGTGCCGAGCCGCTCCGAATCGTTTTCATGTAGTCTCTGGCGATGGACTGGATGACCCCGCGCGAGGCCGCCAGGCGCGTCGGCGTCGGCTACTCGACCTTCAAGCAGTGGATCTATCAGGGCAGCGTGCGCACGACGCGCACGCCGGGCGGCCACCATCGCGTCGCGATCGGCGAAGTCGAGCGGCTGCTCGCCAGCGCCGGCCATCTGCCGGAGCCGCGCGCGGCCGCGCGCCCGCCGCAGCGCCCGCCCGTCGTCGTGGCGCTCAGCACGCGCAATCAGCTTCGCGGGATCGTCGAGGAAGTACGGACCGACGGCCTGCTCGCGCAGGTGCGGCTGCGCGTCGGCGACCACGTGCTCACCGCCGTCATCACCAAGGACGCCGTCGTCGCACTCGGCCTGCGCCGCGGCCAGTCCGCGATCGCGCTGATCAAGTCGACCGAGGTGATGATCGCGTGCGAGCCGGAGGCCGCGAAGGCGCGTCCGTCGAAGCGCCGCGTGAAGCAGTCACGTGGCAGTGCCCGACGACGCTGATCGACGGACGGGCCGCCACAGGGGGCGGCCCCTACCGGTGAACGGCATCCGCATCCCGTCGTCCCCTCGTCCCTTGGTCCCCTGGTCCCTTGGTCCCTTGGTCGCGACACTCTTGAACGTGGCCGGACCTGAAGGTCCGGCCCTCCGAAAGGACGTCTTCGTCTTCGCGTAGAATCCCTTGCCTGAGAGGCCCTGCGTGGACGATGCGTTCGAGCCGCTGCCGCTGAATCTGTCCGAGTCCGAGTTGTCCGCGCGCTTCGAGGCGCTGCAGCAGCGGCTGCGGCCGCTCTGGCGCTCGCTCGAAGACTTCAATCAGGACGAGCAGACGATCGTCGTCGTGCCGTCGCTCAGCGTCGACTCCGGCGCGAAAGGCGTACGGCAGCAGGCGCTCGAGGAGCGCTTTCTCTTCCTGCTGCTCCTGCTGCGGCAGCCGCGCGCGCGGCTGATCTACGTCACGTCGCAGGCGGTCCACGAGGACGTCGTCGGCTACTACCTGGATTTGCTGCCCGGCGTCTTCGCCGGCCACGCGCGCAAGCGGCTGTTCATGGTGTCGCCGCTCGACGGATCGTCGCTGACGCTGACGCAGAAGCTGCTCGCGCGCCCGCGGCTGATCGACCACATCCGGTCGCTCATTCCCGATCCGGCGCGCGCGCACCTCGTGCCGTACGCGACCACCGAGGACGAGCGCGAGCTCGCGGTCCGTCTCGGCATCCCGATGTACGGCGCAGACCCCAGGCACTTCCCGCTGGGCACCAAGAGCGGCGCGCGCAAGGTCTTCTCGGAGGAAGGCGTGTCACATCCGCTCGGCATCGAAGATCTGCACACGCCGGACGAGATGGTCGACGCGATCGCCGGCATGCGCCGCCGCAAGCCGTCGATCACGCGCATCGTCGCGAAGCTCAACGAGGGCGTGTCCGGCGCGGGCAACGCGAACGTCGATCTCTCGGGTCTGCCGGCGCCGGGCGATCCGGCCGAGCGCGCGGCGATCCTCGACCGCGTGCAGCGCATGCAGTTCGAGTCGCCGAAGATGACGTACGAGCGCTACGTCGCGAAGCTCGCCGATCACGGCGGCATCGTCGAGGAGCTGATCAGCGGGCGCGAGTTCCGCAGCCCGAGCGCGCAACTCCGCGTGACGCCGCTCGGCGACGTCGAGCCGCTGTCGACGCACGATCAGATGCTCGGCGGGCCGAGCGGCCAGGCGTACCTCGGCTGCAAGTTTCCCGCGAGCCCCGAGTACGCGACGACGATCATGGCCGAGGCGATGAAAGTCGGACGCCGGCTCGCGAAGGAGGGCGTGCTCGGCCGCTTCGCGCTCGACTTCGTGACGGTGCTGAACGATCGCGACCAGTGGGAGGTGTACGCGATCGAGATCAACCTGCGGAAAGGCGGGACGACGCATCCGTTCCTGACGCTGCAGTTCCTGACCGACGGCCGCTACCACGCCGACACCGGCGTCTTCCGCACGCCGCGCGGCGAGACGAAGTGTCTCGTGGCGAGCGATCACGTACACGCGCCGGCCTATCGTGCGTTCACGCACGACGACCTGTTCGACATCGTCGCGCGGCACGGGCTGCACTTCGATCAGGCTCGTCATTGCGGCGTGGTTCTGCACATGGTCAACGGCGTCGGCGAGCAGGGCACGCTCGGCCTGACGGCGGTCGCCGACTCGCGCGAGGAGGCGGAAGCGCTCTATCGGAAGACCGTCGACGTCCTGGATGCCGAAGCGGCACTCGCGCGATCGGGATCCTGACAAACCTGTCGTTACGGTTTTCGTTCTGTAAACACAGCAAACGCACGACGGGACGCGCCGTCGAATCGGCCACGAAACTGGCTGGCCCGGTCTTTGCCTTCTCGGCGGGCCTGAGCCATGGCGCTTCCTACTTCCTCCCAGCCGTTTCAGCTCGGCCCGGTTGGCGGCGAACGGCCGTCTCCGCGCCTCGACAAGGATCCCTTCACCGGCCTCGATTTCCCGGCACCGCCCGCGCCGCCGAAGGCGCCGTCCGCCGACGTCGTGCTGCTCGGTCCCAGCGATCCGCCGCTCGCGATGGCGTCTGCGCCGCCGCCGATGGTGCACTCGCCGCGATACGAAAAGCCGGAAGTGAACCCGGCGTCGTTCATGCCGCCGCCGCGCAAGAAGGGCCTGTCGAAGGGCGCGATGATGGGCATCGCCGCATTCGTCGTCGTCGCGGCAGCGGTGCCGTCGGTCGCCTACTTTCGAGCGAAGCATGCCGCCGCCGCACCCGCGCCGGTCGCGACGCCCGTCGTCACCGAGGGCAGCGCGACGATCGTGTCGCGTCCCGACGGCGCCGAAGTGCTGATTGACGGCGCGTCGAAGGGCGTGACGCCGTTGAAGCTCACGCTGCCCGTCGGCACCTACACGCTGGAGCTGCACAACGGCGCGAGCAAGCGGACGGTGCCGCTGCAGATCGAGGCCGGATCGGCCGTTCGGCAGTACGTCGATCTCGCGCCCGCCGACGCGGGCGTCGGACGCATCGAGGTGTCGTCCGATCCGCCGGGCGCGCAGGTGACGGTCGACGGCACGCCGCGCGGCGTGACGCCGCTGGCGATCGCGTCGATCGAGCCTGGCCAGCATCGCGTCGCGCTCGTGTCCGGCGACAACACCGTGAGCCGTCTCGTCACGGTCTCCGCCGGCTCGACCTCGTCCGTGCTGCTGTCGCTCGCGCCGAGCGGCGCGGCCGGCGGCTGGGTCGCCGTCAAGGCGCCGTTCGAGATGACGGTGCTCGAGAACGGCAAGATCATCGGCACCACCGGCATGGACAGCCTGATGCTGCCCGCCGGCGCGCACGAGCTCGAAGTCCAATCGGCGGCCTATTCGTTCAGCACGACGATGACCGTGAAGGTGCTGCCCGGCAAGACGATCACACTGCCGGTCACGCTGCCGAAGGGCACGCTGTCGATCAACGCGCTGCCGTGGGCGGACGTCACGCTCGACGGCCAGCCCATGGGCCAGACGCCGCTCGGCAACCTCTCGGTGACGATCGGCAGCCACGAAGTCGTATGGAGGCATCCGCAGCTGGGTGAGCGGCGACAGACCGTCAAGGTGACGGCCGGAGCGCCCGTTCGCGCCGGGATGGATCTGACCAAATGACGACGCTCGCGCCGCTCGCTCTCGTCCTCACGCTGCTCGCGCAGGGGCCGTCGGCCACGACATCGGCCGACGATCTCGCGGCCGTCAAGGACCTCTACGCCTCCGCGTCGTTCGAGGAAGCGCTCACACGGCTCGCGAACGTCCAGAGCCGTCTCAGCCCGGAACAGACCGAGCAATATCGCGCGCTGTGCCTGCTCGGGCTCGGCCGCTCGGACGAAGCTGAACAGTCGCTCCAGCGTCTGGTGGAAGCCAACCCGCTGTACGAGATTCCCGAGTCCGAAGTCTCGCCGCGGCTCGTGACGATGTATCACGACGTGCGCAAGCGGCTGCTGCCGACGACGACGCGCGATCTGTACGCGAAGGCCAAGACCGCGTTCGACGCCAAGCAGTACGCGTCCGCCTCGTCGCAGTTCCGGGAGATGCTCGCCTTGATCGGCGACGCGGACAATTCGGCCGACGCCGATCTGTCCGACCTCAAGATGCTCGGCGAAGGCTTTCTGAAGCTGTCCGAGGGTGAAGTCATCGCCGCCGCGCAAGCGGCACAGGCCGCCGCGGCCGCGCGCGCCGCTGCGGCAGCCGCGCCGGTCGCGCCGCCACCGCCGTCGATCTACGGCGCCGACAGCGTCGACGTCGTGCCGCCGGTCGACGTCGATCGCCGGCTGCCGCCGTGGAATCCGCCGACGGTCGTCGCGCGGACGATGGAATACCGCGGGCTGCTGGAGGTGGTGGTCGACGAGCGCGGGATGGTCGAGTCGGCCGTGCTGCGCAAGCCCGTCACGCCGACGTACGATTCCGTGCTGCTCGACGCGGCGAAACGGTGGAAGTTCCAGCCGGCGACGCTCAACGGCGCGCCCGTGAAGTACCGCAAGACGTTCGACATCGTCCTCGCGCCGAGGTAGGCGGGCAGGGGTCCGCGGTCTGCAGTCCGCGGGCTTTTCGGAGGGGCGGACCTTCAGGTCCGCCCGCTGCGGCCGAACCTGAAGGTTCGGCCCTCCGAACGAGAATCTCGAAACCGCGGACCGCAGCCTGGATTGACTCTGCCCTGCTGCGCATCGGATGATGCGCGCATCCATGACAACCTCGACTCTGCAAACGGCGGCGCTTCGCGTCGACGCGCGATGTACGCTCGGCGAAGGCGCCGTCTGGTGCCCGCGCCGGCGCGCGCTGCTCTGGACGGACATCGAAGGCGCGCGGCTGTGGCTCCACGCGCCGCTCACCGGCACGACGCTCTCGTGGGCGCTCCCGGATCGCGTGGGCGCGTTCGCGCTGTGCGCGTCCGGCCGCGTGCTGCTTGGCCTGGCGAAGGGCCTCGCGTTCGCCGACGTTGACGCGCACACCGGCCCGTCGACATTGCCCGTCACGCCGATCGTGCCGGTCGAGCCCGAGGAGCCGCGCACGCGAGTCAACGACGGCCGCACCGATCGCGAGGGGCGCTTCGTATTCGGCACGATGAACGAGGCCGAGGGACACGCCGAGCGTCTCGGCCACGTCTACCAGTTCTCACTTGCTCACGGCCTGCGGCGTCTGAACATCGACGGCGTGTCGATCGCCAACAGCATCTGCTTCAGCCCCGACGGCCGGACGATGTACTTCACGGATTCGATCGATGGGACGATTCGGCAGGCCGACTACGACTCGGCCGCGGCGCGCGTCTCGCGCGTGCGGCCGTTCGTGCGCGCGGAGGACGCACGCGGCATGCCGGACGGATCCGTCGTCGACGCGGACGGCGCGCTGTGGAACGCCGTGTGGGGCGGCGGACGCGTGCGGCGCTACCTGCCGGACGCCACGCTCGATCGCGAGGTCCTCGTCGCCGCACCGAACACGACGTGCCCGGCGTTTGGCGGCGCCGACCTGACCGAGCTCTACGTCACGTCCTCGCGGCTCGAGATGGACGCGGCCGCGCTCGCGCGGTTTCCGCACGCGGGCGGCCTGTTCCACGCGGCGACGGGGATTCGAGGCGTCGCCGATCCGCCGTTCGACGATCGCGGCTGAGCCCGGCGCGCCCATCGTCGCGCGCCTCAGCCGCTATACTGGCCTGTCACCCACACGACGGAGGACGACACCGACATGGCCGCGCTGATCGAAGCGATCGAGATCAAACGCAAGATGTTCTTCGAGTACGAGCAGGCGCCGTACGTCTGCCTCGACGTGGAGGTGTCGAAGCCGACCGCGCGCGGCGGCCAGACGCTGGTCCGGCTGAAGATGCGCAACATGCTCACGCGCGCCGTGTTCGACAAGACGTTCAAGGCCGGCGAGAAATTCGGCGAGCCCGATCTCGTGAAGGTGCCGGCGACGTATCAGTACGCGGACAGCTCGGGCTATCACTTCCTCGATCAGGAGTCGTACGACACGCTGACGCTTGGCGCCGATCTCCTGGGCGACGATCGCTATCTGCTGGCCGACGACCTCGAGGTGCAGGTCTACAAGTACAACGGCAATCCGATCGGCGTGCTCTTCCCGCCGATCGTCGCGCTCGTCGTGACGACGACCGAGCCCGGCGTGCGCGGCGACACGGCGAGCGGCGGCGTGACGAAGGCCGCTACGCTGCAGACGGGCCTCGAAGTCCGCGTCCCGCTGTTCATCAAGGAAGGCGAGACGATCAAGGTCCACACCGAGACGCGCGAGTTCGCCGGCCGCGCCTGACTCGGCCCGACGTCCGATCACGCGCGCCGACGGTTCACGCGCCGGACGATTGGGCGCGGCGAAACCGCACGCTGCGGATCAGGCCGCCGCGATAGTCGCGGCGCTCGGCCCGCGAGAAGCCCTGTGCGGCGATCGCGGCCTCCGAGGGCGGCAGTGCGCGCGCCTCGATGCCGGTCGTCCAGCGGAAGAAGGCATACAGCAGACCGACGACGAGTCCCGCGTGCGCGCGGCGCCAGCCGCGCTCGGGAATGGCGAAGTCCGCGAACAGCCAGACGCCGTCCGGGCGCACGCCGCGCGCGAGCGCGACGACGATGGCCTCGACGTCCCGCGGCGTGAAGCAGTCCAGCACGAACATGGTGACGACCGCGTCGTAGCCAGCGTCCGGCCACACGGCGCGGCGCACGTCCGCGTGCTGGAACGTGACGCGATTGGCGGCGCCGGCGGCGATGACGCGGCGCCGTGCGCGCGCCAGCATCGCGGCGCTGGCGTCGACGGCCGTCACGCGCGCGTCGGGCGCCATCGCGACGATCGCCTCGAGGCAGCGGCCGTCGCCGTCCCCGACGACGAGAATGTCGCGGCACCCGCGTACGGCTTCGAGATGCGCGGTCCGTGCGCGCTGCAGCGTCCGGCCGAAGGCGACGTGCTCGAGCAGGCGATAGATGCCGGCGACGCGATCGAAGCCACCGTCCGTCATCGATGCATCGCCCACCAGAGCAGCGGCACGATCGGCGTCGTCACCGCGACGTCGGCCAGCACGTGCGCCGCGGCCCATCCCACGGCGGGCTCGATGCCGTCGATGGCGGCCAACAGCAATGCACTGGCCGCGCCGCAGCCGGCGGGCACGCGCGACGCGGGCGGCCCTGCCACCGTCAGCAGCAGGGCGGCGGCGGCGGCGATCCAGGGCAGCCAGACGATCGCCCGCGCGGCGCGCCTGGAATCGAGCGCGAGCGATGTCTGGCCGTGCGCGCGATCGACCTCGCGCTCCCACGACGAGATCAACGCGCAATTGACGAAGCTCACGAGCGCGAACGCGCCGAGCCCGGCGACGAGGCCCTCGGCATCGGCGGATGACAGCAGGAATACGGCGACGCCGCCGGTGAGCAGCAGTGCGACGACGATCTCCTTGGGCGCGCGCCACGGACGATCGCGATGGACGAGCTGGTGCGACAGCAGATACATCAGCACCGGCGCGAGCAGCACCGCGCCGCGAAACAGGCTCGTCTCGTCCAGCCCAGCCAGCGCGACCGCCGCGTCGAC
>CAZNMF010000060.1:0-4509 GCA_964573795.1 uncultured Solibacteraceae bacterium | reverse complement strand
GCCCACGAAACAGACCGATTCGGCCGCTACATGGAGCGGTTCCATGCAGTGACCACGACCACCAAGCATAGCACGTGTCATCACGCGCTGCGCCAGGCCGGACCTGAAGGTCCGGCCCTCCGAGCTGTAATTCTGCACGCTTACGACGCGTACGGCCCGACCGTCGCCGGATTGACGATGACGACGGTGTCGTGGGGTTTGATGCGGCCTTCGCCGGCGAGGACGCGGAGCGCGTGGACGGCGGCGCCGGCGCCGGGCGCGGCGCTGAGGCCTTCGAGCTTCGCCAGCGTCTTCATCTCCGTCACCATCTCGGTATCACCGGCGCCGACGGCGGTCCCGCTGCTCTCGCGAATCGCGCGGAGCACGAGCGCGGCGCCCGCCGGATCCGGCACGCGCAGATCGTCGGCGAGCGTGCGGATCGCGTCCGCGCTCCACGGCTCGGCGCGTTCCGCACCAGCACCCACGGCGCGTACGATCGGCGCGCAGCCCGCCGGCTGGATCGCGACCATGTGCGGCCGGCGCACCGGATCGATCCAACTGAGCGACGCCATCTCGACGAACGCCTTCCAGATGCCGATGAACGTGCTGCCGCTGCCGACGGGGCAGAGGATCCAGTCGGGTAGCTCCCAGCCGAGCTGCTCGGCGATCTCGTAGCCGATCGTCTTCTGGCCTTCGACGCGATACGGCTCGTGCAGCGCGCACAGATCGTAGCTGCCGGCCTGCGACGCGTACGCCTCCGCGGCGCGCTCGGCGTCGGCCAGCGTGCCGTCGACCTGCGCAATCTCGGCGCCGTGCAGCTCGCTGTCGGCGGCAAACGATCGGCGCCCGTCCTTTGGCGTGAAGATCTTCACGGGCAGCGCGGCCCGCGCGCTGTACGCGGCGGCGGCCGGCGCCGCCAGGCCGGCGGCTGCGGTGACGACGCCGCGCGCGCCGACGTGCATCGCGCGCGTCAGCGCCGCGGAGAAGCCGCGCGCCTTCAACGAGCCCGTCGGATTCAGCCCTTCGTCTTTGACGTAGAGGCGGCGCAAGCTCAGCGTCGCGCCGAGCCGGCGCGCGCGGACGAGCGGCGTCCAGCCTTCGCCGAGCGAGACTGCCGCGTCCAGGCCCTTCGACGACTGCAGCAGCGGCAGGATCTCGCGATAGCGCCACATCGACGCCTCGCGGCCCGCGAGCGTCGACTTCGGCCAGCGCCGCGCGGCGGTCAGGTCGTAGCGCGCGAGCAGCGGCGCGCCGCACACGCATCGCTGGTGGACCTGACGCGGGTCACTGGGGCCCGCGCCGCACGGCACCGAACATTCGAGGTGCGAGAAGAACGTCGGCACCAGTTCACTTCCCGAGCAGCTCTGTGTCCTTCTTCTTCTGCAGGTCGTCGACGATGCCGACGTGCTGATCCGTGATCTTCTGCACCTCGTCGAGCGCGCGCCGCTCTTCGTCCTCGGAGATCTTGTGATCCTTGAGCAGCTTCTTCAGCCGGTCGTTGGCCTCGCGCCGGACCTGACGCACCGCGTTGCGGCCGTCCTCGGCGTACTTGTGCACGAGGCGCGACATCTCCTTGCGGCGCTCCTCGGTGAGCGTCGGAATCGGCACGCGGATGACCTTGCCGTCCGACGCCGGGTTCAGGCCCAGGTTGCTCTTCTGGATCGCCTTCTCGATCGCGCTCGTGAGCGACGGATCGAACGGCTGCGCGACGATCGTCGTGGGCTCCGGAATCGAGAGCGAGGCCACCTGGTTGAGCGGCATCAGCGATCCGTAGGCCTCGACCTGCACGGGGTCGAGCAGCGTCACCGACGCGCGGCCGCTGCGCAAACCGGCCAGCTCGCGGCGCACGTGCTCGAGGGCCGCGTCCATCCGTTTCCGGACCTCCGCGCTCAGGCTCTTGATGTCATTGACGTCCATGTTCTCTCGTCCGATTGAAGCGCGCGGCGCCGACGCTCACGCGGTGACGGTCGTGCCGACCGGCTCGCCCATGATGACGCGCCGCAGGTTCCCGCGCGTCCGCAGGTTGAAGACGACGATGGGCAGCTTGTTGTCCATGCACAACGTGATCGCCGTTGCGTCCATGACGCGCAGCGACCGCTCGATGACCTGGAGATACGAAATCGTATCGAATTTCTCGGCCGTCTTGTCCAGCATCGGATCGGCCGTGTAGATGCCGTTGACCTTGGTCCCCTTGAGGATGACCTCGGCCCGCATCTCCATCGCGCGCAGGGCGGCGGCCGTGTCGGTGGTGAAGTAGGGATTGCCGGTCCCCGCCGCGAAGACGACGACGCGGCCTTTTTCGAGGTGGCGGACGGCGCGGCGGCGGATGAACGGCTCGGCCACCGCGCGCATCTCGATGGCCGCGGCCACGCGCGTCGTCACGCCAATCTGCTCGAGCGCGTCCTGCAACGCCAGCGCGTTGATGACCGTCGCGAGCATGCCCATGTAGTCGGCCGTCGCGCGGTCCATGCCACGCGCGCTGGCGGCCAGCCCGCGGAACAGGTTGCCGCCGCCGATGACGACTCCGACCTGCACGCCGAGCTGCTGGATCTCGCCGATGTCCTGGGCGATCTGCGTCGCGGTCGCGGGATCGATCCCGAAGGGCTGATCGCCCATGAGCGCTTCGCCTGAGAGTTTGAGGAGGACGCGAGAGTACGCGGGCTTGTCGAAGGGCACGAGCAGAGATTATTGATCGGTTCTCGGTTCTGGGTTCTCCGTTCTAGGTTCCGGTTCCGGGCTCCGATCTGTCGAACCTAGAACCCAGAACGGAGAACCCAGAACCGAGAACCCGGAACCGACTAGCTGTTCTCTCCCACCTTGAACCGCACAAACCGTGCGACGCCGATGTTCTCGCCAAGCTTGGCGATGGCGGCCTGCAGGATCTGCTGGACGGTCTGTTTCGAGTCGCGGATGGAGATCTGGTCGAGGAGCACGGTCTGCTCGTAGAAGCTGCCGAGCTTGCCCTCGACGATCTTGTCGATGACCTGGGCGGGCTTGCCCGAATTCTCCATTTGCGCGCGGTAGATGGCGCGCTCGCGCTCGAGCACGTCGGCCGGCACGTCCTCGCGGCGGACGTACTGCGGGCTGGCGGCTGCGATCTGCAGCGCGATCTCCTTCAGCAGGGTCTGGAAGTCCTCGGTGCGCGCAACGAAGTCGGACTCGCAGTTGAGCTCGACGAGCACGCCGATCTTGCCGCCGGCATGGATGTAGGACCCGATCAGGCCTTCGCTGGTCGAGCGCCCGGCCTTCTTCGCCGCCTGCGCCAGACCGCGCTTGCGCAGGATCGTCGTGGCTTCGTCGATGTTGCCGTTCGCGTCCTGCAGCGCGGCCTTGCACTCCATCATGCCCGCGCCGGTCTGGTCGCGGAGCTGTTTCACGAGTTGCGCTGGGATGTCCAAAGGGGGCTCCTCAAGAAATTGGTTCTGGGGGTTCTAGGTTCTGGGTTCTGAGGTTCGGGTTCCCGAGGTTCCGGGGTTCCGAGGTGCTTGTTCGAGGTTCTCGGTTCCGACGCTCGGCGTCAGGTGCCGAACGTTCGAACCGCCGCACGACTGGACACCAAGGCGTCCAGCCGGCGGCGGTTGGGTTCCTGCCGGACCGGCTACGCCGTGGTCGCAGCCGCTGGAGCCGGCGTCGGCGTGACGGCCGCGGGCGGCGGCGTCTGCGAGCCGCGCGAGCGCGTCGGCTCGGCGGCCGCCGAGGCGTCCGCGATGCCGCGCCCGGCGAGGGCCGCGTCGGCGATCCCCGCCGAGAACAGCCGGATCGACCGAAGGGCGTCGTCGTTGCCCGGGATCACGTACTCGACCTGATCCGGATCGCAGTTGGTGTCGACGACGCCGATCACCGGAATCTTGAGCTTGCGGGCCTCGTCGACGGCAATCTGTTCGTGCCGCGTATCGACGACGAAGACGGCGTCGGGGAGGCGGCCCATGCCGCGAATGCCGTCGAGGTTCTTCGCCAGCTTGCGGCGCTCCTTCTCGAGCCGGGCGATCTCCTTCTTCGACAGCGTGTCGTAGCGGCCGTCGGTCGTCATCGCCTCGAGCTCGCGCAGGCGCGCGAGGCTGCGCTGGATGGTGGAGAAGTTGGTGAGCAGGCCGCCGAGCCAGCGCTGGTTGACGTAGAACATGCCGCAGCGCTGCGCTTCTTCGGAGATCGCGTCCTGCGCCTGGCGCTTGGTGCCGACGAAGAGGAGGGTACCGCCCTGTGCGGCCATGTTGGTCACGAACTCCGCGGCTTCCCGGTAGAGCTTGGCCGTGCGACCGAGGTCGATGATGTAGATGCCATTCCGCTCGCCGAAGATGTATGGCTTCATCTTCGGATTCCAGCGTTTGGTCTGGTGGCCGAAGTGCACGCCGGCCTCCAACAAGTCTTTCATCGGGATCGCACTCAAAGTAGCTTCTTCTCCTTCCGCGTGGCTGGGCCCGCGGATCTGACGAACGGTTAACGCTTACTGAACTGGAAACGCTTACGCGCGCCGGCCATGCCGTACTTCTTGCGCTCCTTGGCGCGCGGGTCGCGCGTCAGCAGCCCGGC
>CAZNMF010000059.1:0-2771 GCA_964573795.1 uncultured Solibacteraceae bacterium | reverse complement strand
CATGGTCGCCTGGATGTGCGTCGATCCGTCCGCCGCTTGGGCGCAGGGACGTCCGTCTCGCCCGTTTCGCGGGCTGTTCGGGTCCAATACCGCATCCGGTGCCAGTCAGACGTTGACGGCGTCGTTCGCCGTCTTCGCCGGGCAGAACGGGGCCTCGTCGACCTCAACCTCGATCGAGCCTGGTGAGGATGCGACCGCAGGCCCGCTGGAGAGCTCGGCGACGTTCGGCGCGTGGTCCGGCCTCATTTCGTACGACCTCGGCACCCGGCGTCTGACGCTGACGTCGTCGGCCTCCGTGTCGTCGCGGTACACGCCGGATCCGTCGTTGCAGTTTCCGGTTTCGCGCCAGGCGTCGGTCGGCGCGCGCTGGCAGCTGTTGCGCCACACCTTCGTCAATGTCACTGCCCAAACAGCTCGGCAGCCGGTGTCCACGCTCGCGATGTTTCCTGGAGCGACTGACACGGCGCTCGATCCTGTCCTGTACGAGAGCGCCGCATTCGGATCGCTCGAGAACTATGCATCCGACGGGGTCTCGATCCTGATCGATCAGTCGTTTTCGCAGCGGTCCTCGCTGGTGGTGTCGTACGGCTACGCGCAAGACGGTTTTTCGAGCGTGGGTCGCGTGAGGACCGCGCACGCGGGGTCGTTCGGGTTCTCACACCGGTTGACACGGAGCTTGTCGGTCCACCTCGGGTATCAAGGGTCGTTCGGCCGATACCTGGCCGAGTCAGGTGAAACGCGGCAATTCAGGAACGACTCGGTCAATGCCGGCGTGGACTACGCGGGGTCCCTCACGCTCTCGCGCCGGACGACGCTGTCGTTCCGGACCGGTTCCACGGTGGTGACGGATCATCTCGTGCGCCACTTCTGGATCATCGGCAATGCGACGCTACGTCGGGAACTGGGCCGTACGTGGGACGCGTCCGTGTCCTACGACCGGCAGGCGGGCTTCATCCACACCATCGTCGAGCCGGTCTTCACCGACTCGGTGAACGCGTCCTTGACCGGCCTTCTCGGCCGTCGAGTTCAGGTACAGTCGTCTGCTGGCGCGATCACCGGATCGGTGGGCGTGGGTGACGACGACCGGCGCTATGTCGCCTATCAGGCCGGAGCTGGTCTCTCCACGGCGTTCAGCCGTTACGTGGCCGTTCGTGTGGACTGCACGTACTACCAGTATCAGTCCCACGGCGATCCGCTGCAGCTCATTGGCACGCCGCGTCTTTCGGGACGCAGCATCAGCATTGGCGCCAATGTCTTCGCGCCGTTGTTCACGCGCGTCTCCAGGAGGGGCAATGCTGCCCGGTAAGGTCTATTCCCCCGAAGACATCCTTCGCATCGTCCGTCGACGCATGTGGCTCATCCTCGTGCCGATCGCGTTGTTCGCGGCGGGCATGGCCGTGTTCGCGCGGAAGCTGCCGGACTACTACCGTGCCGAGACCGTCATCCTCGTCGTGCCGCAACGCGTGCCGGAGTCGTTCGTCCGTCCGACGGTGACATCGAGGCTTGGTGATCGCCTGCGGACGATCACGCCGACGATTCAGAGCCGGACGCGCCTCGAGACGATCATTCGCGATCTCGATCTGTATCCCGACGAACGCCGTGTGTTGCCGATGGAAGACGTCGTCGCGATGATGCAGTCCAGCATCAACGTCGAGACCATTCGCGAAGACGCGTTCATCGTGCGGTACGTGGGCCGCGAACCGCAGAAGGTCATGCAGGTCACGAATCGTCTGGCCTCGCTGTACATCAACGAGAGCGTGACGGACCGGCAGCGGCAGGCGGAGGGCACCGATGACTTCCTCGAGTCTCAGCTCGCCGAAGTGAAGCAGCGACTGGAGGACAACGAGAAACGTCTTGAGACCTATCGTCGCGAACACGCCCTCGAGCTGCCGTCCCAGCTCCAGTCGAACTTGCAGCAGGTGCAGAACGCTCAAGCCCGGGTGCAGGCCCAGAGCGAGGCAATTGCGCGGCTGCAGGACCGTCGCGAGGGGCAACGCAAGGCGCTGGCCGATCTGGAAGCGAGTCCCGTCGATGCATCGTCGGCCGCGGTCGGCAGTCCCACGACGACCCAGCGCCTTGCCGCGGCGGAGACGCAACTGAGCAATCTGCTCGCTCGCGGGTACAAGCCCGGACATCCCGATCTCGATCAGGCCAGTCGGACCGTACGCGACCTGCGCCGCGAACTGGCGAATGAAGTGGCCGCGAGCTCGCCGGATCCGTCGGCGAGCCCGACCACCAACGGGCGAGCGAAGAGAATCGCAGAGCTTCAAGGGGAGATCGCGGACCTCGACAAACAGATTGCCGCTGCGCGGGACGAGCAGGAGGCAGCTCGAACGGCGGGTGAGCTGGCGCAGAAGCGCGTCGACAATCTGCCCACGCGTGACTCGGAGCTCACGGCGCTGATGCGCGACTACAGCACCACGGACGAGTTCTACAAGAGCCTGCTGACGAAGAAGGAGGAGTCGAAGATCGCGTCGAACCTCGAGCAGCAGCAGATCGGCGAACAGTACAAGCTGCTCGACGCGGCCCAATTGCCGGTGCGTCCGTTCAGCCCTGATCGACCGAGGATGGCGCTGACCGCCGCTGGTGTCGGATTCGCCGTGGGGCTGGTGCTGGCTGCGTTTCTCGAATATCGCGATCGAACCTTCAAGACGGACCAGGACGTCACGACCGTACTGTCCGTGCCCGTCCTCGCGTCCGTGCCGTTGATGCAGTCGGACGGCGAGCGCCGGCGCCGGTTCTGGTGGCGAATGCTGGCCGATGTGGGCTGT
>CAZNMF010000058.1:0-4393 GCA_964573795.1 uncultured Solibacteraceae bacterium | reverse complement strand
AGCGCGTTGAGTACTGCGACGACCGCGTCGTCAGCGTTCACGACCGTCGAGCCTGTCGGCCACGGCCAGTCGCTGGAATACCAGCGCCTGCACGGCGGCCTCGTCGAGTTGCGGATGCTCGTGGCGGATTCCGGCAGCCATCAGACGGCACGCGCGGTCGAACAGACGTGGCCCTTCGAGCAGCTTGTCCTCGGGGCTCATCGCACGAGCCCGGGCAACCTCCTCGGCGTACAACGCGTCGGCGAGCACACGAAGGTCGGACATCACGGCCATTCTACGCGACGCGTCTCAGGCGGAGAACTGCCGAACGGCGGAGCGCCCGACGGCGCTTGTCTCAGATCGAAAGCCCCGGATCCCCCTCGATCACGTGCTGCCGCAGCACAGGCCGCTCGCCCGGCTTCCAGAGCGATGCCGTGTGGACGACCCGGTAGCGAAGCGGACCGCCATCGGGACGATCGCTGCGCGTGATCGGGCGTGGAATGCAGACGAACTCGGTCCGCATCTCGTCGCTGGTGAGCCGCACCGTCGCATAGCCGTGACCGCCGAGATCCACGAATTCAAGATGCGGGGCAAGGTCCGGATTGGACACGGCATGCGCGCGCGTCAAGTCGAAGCTCTTCGCGTATTCGAGGCACGAGCGGACGCCGTGCTTGAGAAGCATGTTGTAGGTCCACTCTGGAGCGCCCGCTGGCCGATCGGCCAGGAACAGCGCACGCAGCGGATGATCCTTGCGAAGACCGTGCTCGTACGCCTCCATCGTCCCCGGGCTGGTCAGCGAGGCGCCGACAAAGCTGAGCCCGACCGGCTCGAACTTGGCGGGCGGCAATAGGGCGGCGGCATAGCCGGCCCAAAAACTGTGACGGTCGCCCGACACAATCGCGAATCCGGTGATCTTCGCGTCGCGGACGAGGTCATAGATCTCGCCACGCTCGTGGTACGCGCTGCCGAAATCGCCGCTGCCGACCTGCGCGAACGTATCGGCCGGCCACTTCTGCTTCGTCAGTCCGTCGGGAAGATTCTGCGGGTCGGTCCGCCAATCGAGGGTGCCGAGCGAATTGCCCCAGATCTTCCACGTGGCCGTCGATCGACGAAGCTGGTCCATGAACCATTGCTTCTGACGGGCGCCGAGGATCGTGCGCGGCGGTGAGCCCTTTCGAGGATTCGGGATGCTCGTGTCGCCAAAGCGGAGCTCTGCGGGCGGCTTGCCGCCGTTGAACGTGCGGCCGGCATCGAGCGCGATCATCGCCGGCTCCGAGAACATCCCGTTGAACGCCGGATCGTAGATCTTGCCCACGTCCTCCGCATCAGTCGGGTCCTCGCCGCAAAAGCTGTGCTGGTCGGTGAGCATGAGATCGAGGTGCCGGCCGTAGCGCAACGTCCGATAGGCGATCAGGCTGTTGATGGCCTTCAGGTTGTTGGGCTCAATCCCGAGGCCATCGTCGTCCCACTTCTCGATCGGCACATCTTTCACTGCCACGGTGCCGAACGTCTCGAGCGATCCGCTCGGCGCCTTCACGCGCGCGGGTATGTATTCGAACCACGCCTGGTTGGCGGCGACCTTGACCGTCTGGCCGGGCCGCGGAGGGCCGCCTGCCTGCTGGATGCTTTGCCGCCCCTGCCAGGAGAACTCGTGATTGTCCCAGATGGCGACGAACGGCCAGCGCGCTCGCGCGTCCTGCAGATCGGGATCGGCCAGATAACCTTTGTAGATGACGCGATAGCCCTCGACCGTGAGCGGATAGTGAAAGTTGCTGGTTTGACCGCCATCGGGAATCCGGCCGACGTCGTAGATCGTGCGGTCGTAGCGCGTCTTCACCTCGTCGGGATATTCGACGACCTCGTAGATGAAATCGCCGAGGTGAAGCACGAACCCGAGTCGATCGGCGGGCGCCGCGCGCTCGTCCTCGAAAATCATCCGGCGATAGCCGTTGAGCTTGCCCTCATTGACGTCCTGGCAACTGACGAAGGCGAAATTGATCGGCCGTGGATCGTTCGCCCGCGGCGCGGTGATCGTCCGGCCGACGCGGCTCCCGTTTCCCTCGCCATCGGTGAAGCGGTACCAGTAGACGTGCGCGGGCTCGAGATGACCGACCAGCACGCGCGTCGTCCAATCCGATTCAGCGGAGACCGGCGCGGATGCCTTTGCGACGACGCGCTGGAAGGCTTCGTCCGCGGCGACTTCCACTGTGAGCACGCGACGACCGCCGGACTCGAACGGCCGCCGCGTCCAGAGGATCACGCTGCTCGCATCGGGATCGCCGGACGCGACGCCCTCCGGATAGAGGTCGCGCCGCTCACGCCAACCGGTCGTCGACGCTCGAGCCGGGCCGCCCCACGCCAGCGAGGCTCCCATCGCCGTCGCCAATTGCACGAACTCGCGTCGACTGAGCGTCATGGCCTGTCTCCTTCGCAATCTCTCCAGATGATCCTCACGATGCTCTCCCCCGCAACACGGCGAGCACCGGCATCCACGGTATCCGATCGTGCGGCACGTTCAGCAACGGCTCGATCGGCACGAGCCATCCTGCGTTCCCTGCGGGCGCGGCCTCGAGCGCTGCGGCCACGATCGCCGCGGCGCCTGACACGTCGCCGCGAGCGACACGCGACGCTGCGTGCGCGAGCGCGAGATCGACGGACAGCGGCTCCGCGTCAAGACGCGACGTATCGTTGCCACCATCGGCCTGCAGCAGCATCAGTCCGACATGCGCCATCGGATGTCGTGGCACGCGTGCGATCGCCTGGTCGAATGCGTCTCGCGCCGCGACGGTCTCGCCGCGCCGAAGATGGATCGCCCCAATCGCGTACCACGCATTCGCGCAGCACTCGCGCGCATAGAGCTGTCCGCGCGGCTCGAGCGCCAGCTCTCGCTCGAGCGCCTCGCACGCGCCGTCCTCGTCACCGCGCGCGAGACACAGCAGACCGTTGAGCCAGTGCAGCGCCACGGCGGGAAAGCGCGACGCGGCCGCGCTGTCGGGCCGCAGCGCGGCGAGTCCCGCGTCGAGATTGCGCTCGGCCTCGGCCAGCGCGCCGCGCGCGACGTAGACGGTGGCGGCGAGGAAATACGCGAGCGGGCACTCCCCCATCAGCGCGATCGTGCGCCGCGCCGCGCGCAGCCGCTCTTCGCCCCAGCTCGCGGATGCCAGGCGAAGATGATGACGCCAGTTGTCCGGCTCGAGCTCGACGGCCCGGCGCAACGCGGCCACGGCATCCTCGCGCTCGCCCGTACGCTCGAGCACGAAGCCCAGCGTGGCCCACGCTTCAGCGGCATCAGGGTTCAAGCGTCGCGCGATCCGCGCATGCTCGTACGCGACTTGCAACGCCTCGGCATCGGGCACGAGATCGGTGCGAGTCGACTCGTAGTGCAGGATGCACGCGTTGGCGAGTCCGACGTGGAAACCGGCGTGGCTGCCGTGCCGGCCGATGACGTGCTCGAAGACGGATCGCGCCTTCGCAACCGCCTCGCGTTCGAGCGTCTCGAGCGCGGCGCGGCCGTCCATCAGCACGCGATAGGGCGCGAGCATCGCGTCGAGCTCGGCGTCCGCCAGCGCGGCATCCATCGCCTCGACCGGCGCGACGAAGCGATAGCCTCGCCCGCGGGTATTGGTGATGTAGCGATTGGGGTGGTCCGCGTCGAGCACGCCCCGCAGTTGCGACACGATCTGCGCCAGGCTGTTGTCGGAGACGGCGACGTCGCCCCACGCCGCGCCGATGATCTGATCGTTGGAGATGACCTTGCCGGCGTCGGACACGAGCACGCCGAGCACGTCGAGCTGCCGCGCGGTCAACGTGATCGGCTGTCCGCCGCGCAAGAGACGCTTCGCCCTGAGATCGAGCTGGTAGTGCCCGAACGCAAAGCCGCCGCCTGCCGGCATGGCGGCATTCTAATCCTGGAATTCGTGCGGGATGCTCTCGAATAGTGGCCGGCGGGCTTCCGCCTTCGCCGAGGCTGCGGCGGACCACCGTAGCGTTTCGCGAAGGTGGTCATGCTGGCCGAGCCCGCAGGCGGACCACCTCCGCCAAGGCGTCGGTGGTCCGCCATAGCCTTGTGCGAAAGCAGAACCCGCCGGCTATGGTGTACGAAGGCGCATAAAGCCGGAACCGCATCGGCACCCGGATGAGACGAGCTGAGGCGCCGAAGACGCGACACCATCGGTGTCCGCTGCGCTGTGTCAACCTTCGCGTCTACGACACCGGAGGCACTGAACCAGGTGCCGCCAAGGCGGCCTCAGTGAGCTCTCTTGCCAGGAGAGAGTGAATCGCCCCGGGTTTATCGGAGGGCTCTTTCCGAGAGAGGATGGAGCCAATGTCTACCGGAACCCGATATGCCCCCGAACTGCGTGAGCGTGCCGTGCGGATGGTCTTCGAACACGCGGATGCCCATACGTCGCAGTGG
>CAZNMF010000057.1:0-4505 GCA_964573795.1 uncultured Solibacteraceae bacterium | reverse complement strand
CGGCGGCGATGACGCCGGCGACGGTGCGGATGAACCGGTGGAGCTGATCGTCCGGCGTGCCCGGCTGCGCGCGCCCGCTCGTGACGGCCGCCGCCAGCCCGCGGAACTGCCGCGCGAGGATCTCGCGGTAGAGCGCGGCCTGGTTGTGGAAATGGTAGTAGAGCATCGCCTAGTTCACGCGCGCGCGCCGCGTGATGCGATCGACCTTCGCCCCGTCGAACCCGCGCGCCGCGAACTCCGCCGCTGCCGCCGCCAGCAGCCGATCGCGCGATCCAGGCCGGGGCGCGTCTCGCTGACTAACCATTTGGTTAGTTAGCATCGACGAGGACGCGGGGGAAAGTCAATGGGGCTTGGGGCTTGGGGCTTGGGGCTTGGGGCTTGGGGCTTGGGGCTTGGGGCTTGGGGGGATTCTCGTCGCGAACTCGGCCCCACGCCTCGTGCCTCGAGCCCCACGCCCTCACAGCAACGCCTGCAACCGCTGATACCCCGATCGGCTGACCGGCAGCTTCGTGCCGTCCGCGAGGATCGCGACGCGGCTGTCCTTCGCGTACAGCTCGACGCGCGAGAGGCGCTCGATGTTGAGGAGATACGACCGGTGGATGCGCACGAACCGGCGCGCGTCGAGGCGCGACTCCAGATCGCCCAGCGTCTGATCCTTGAGGATCGTCTTCCCCGCCACGTGGAACGCGACGTAGTCGTCCTGCGCTTCGACGTAGTCGATCTTGTCGAGCGGCAGCACGTGCACCTGCGCGCCGTCGCGCACGACGACACGGTCGAGCGTCGCGCCCGGCGGCCGCGCGCTCGCCGCCAGCGCCGACGGCGACGGCGCCGCCGGAACGGAGGCCGCTGCTCGCTGGCGCACGCGCGCGATCGCGGCCGCGAGCCGATCGATCGTGAACGGCTTGAGCAGGTAGTCGACCGCGTGCACCTCGAAGGCCCGCAGCGCGAACTCGTCGTACGCGGTGACGAAGATGACGGGGATCTCGCGGCCGATCAGCTCGAGCACCTCGAAGCCGTCGAGCTTCGGCATCTGCACGTCGAGCAGCACGAGATCCGGGTGCGACTCGGCGACGACCTTGACGGCCTCGAAGCCGTTGGCGCACTCGGCGAGGATCTCGACGCCGCCGACATCGGCCAGTCCCTGCCGCACCGCCATCCGCGCCGGCTCCTCGTCGTCGACGACGACCGCGCGCAGCGTCCGCTCCTCGCTCATGACGTCTCCTCCATCGGCACGGTGATCTGCGCCCGATAGGCCTCGGCCGACGGCTCGACCGTCAGCGACGCGCGATCGCCGAACGTCGCGGCGAGCCGCCGCGTGACGATGTCGAGTCCGAGCCCGGTGCCGCGGCGCCGCGCATCGGGATCGCGCGGATTGCTCACCGCGATCACGACGTGCCCGCGTCCGAGGCGCGTGTCGATCGCGATCGTCCCGCCGTCGAGCAGCGTGGCGATGCCGTGCCGCACGGCGTTCTCGACGAGCGGCTGCAGCAGCAGCGGCGGCACCGGCACGGTCGTCGTCTCCGGCGCGACGTCGAGCGAGAGCGCCAGCCGCGATCCGAACCGCACCTGCTCGACGCGCAGGTACTGCTCGGCCAGCGCGATCTCCTGCGACAGCGGAATCCGCGCCACCTGGCCGACCGTCAGGCTCTGCCGGAAGAAGTCCGCGAGCAGCTGGCACATCTCCCGCGCCTTGGCGGGATTGCCGCTCGTGAGCCCGGCGATCGAGTTGAGACTGTTGAAGAGGAAGTGCGGATCGAGCTGCGCGCGCAGCGCCCGCAGCTCGGCGTCGCGCTGCGCGACCTCCGATTGCAGCGCGCGCCGCGTGGCGGCAGCCGACTCCTCGAACGCGTGCAGCGCGCGGTACGCGGCGACGGCGAGCAGATAGCCGAGGATGCCGAGCCCTTTGAGCAGCGCGAACAACGCGCTGCGCTGCGTCTCGTCGATCGCGACGAGGCCCGCGCGCTCGAGCCCCTGCCACCAGACCTGCGCGAGCAGCGCCCACAACAGCCCGCCGAACACGGCGCCCGCGAGCCACGAGAGGATCGGACGAAGGCGGTCGGTCCAGCTCGGCGACGTGGCCCGCGAGACGTACCAGGCCGATAGCGAAATCAGTCCGCCGACGAGACCCGCCGGCACCCCGAAGATCATCGAGCCCAGCCAGGGCGCGCCGAACAGCGCCTGCACGAGCAGCGCGATGACTTCTCCGGTGACGGCCCACGCGACGAGATGCAGGACGAGCCAGCGGCGATCGTCCAGGATCGGGTGCACGTTAGGACTTCACCTCGATGCCGCCCATGAGCACGAACCCGCGCAGGATCAGCCGCGTCTTCGCGTCCTGCAGCCCGGCGCTCTGATCGTGCACCCCGCCCATGATCGCGACGACCTGATTGGACACGGCCCAGTCCGGCGGGATGCGGAGCTGCAATCCGCCCATCACGACGAACACGTCGATCACCGCCTCGCCGGACGTCGACGCCTGGCGCAGGTCGATTTCGATGCCGCCCATCACGGCCGTGAAGTCCGCGCGACGGAAGAGCGGCGACGCAATCTTGCGCTGGATTCCGGACCAGAAGGCGAAGCCCGACGTCGTCTGATCGACGATGCCAGGCCCTTCGACGTGCTGCCGCCAGGCCCGCGAGATCATCGTCGCGCCTAGCACGATGAGCGCGAACGGCCAGATCAGGCGGAAGCTGAGGGCCGAGAAGTGCAGCAACCGTGCGGCGGTCAGCCAGACACCGATCGTGAGCACGACGACGGCCGAGAATCGTGCGGAGGAATCCGGCGCGCGCCGCCACATCGCCGCGCCGATGGCCACGACGCCTACCGGCCAGTAACTGAGCACGTCGCCGGCCCGAAACCATCCGAAGTTGGCCGCCACCAGCAGCACGCCGGCGATCAGGATCAGCGCGCCGAAGACCGTCTGCGGCGTGATCGGGATCGGCGCGCGTTCGTTATCGGCCATCGCTCACCTGCCCGTTCCCGCGATCCGCGCGGCGGATGCCGCCGAGGGCCAGGCCGAGTCCCTGCCCGACGATGAACAGCGGCCACGACTGCGCGAGGGTCATGATGCCCTGCGTGAGCAGCAACAGGATGGTGCCGACGGCGATCAGGCTCACGCCACCGCTGGCGACGCGCCCGGCGTCCCGCCAGGTCTCGATCACCTTCCGGGCGCCAATGACGATGATCGCGATGGGCCAGAGCCGGCCAACCTCCAAGTGATGGGACGGGACGAACTGCTGCACGAGCAGCACGAGCCCGATGGCCAGCACGACGATGCCGGCGAGGATCTGCGAGTCGCGTTCGTCCTTCATGACGGCCTCCATCATCGCTCACCGCATGCCGTTCAGGGCCTGGGCCAGTGCAATCGGGTGCACCAGCACCATCCACAGCAATCCGGCCGCCAGCACGCTCGCGACGCCGCCCACCACCGCGAATCCCGTGACCCACATGTCCGTGCGCGTCATAACTGTTCCTCGTTCGTCGGAGGGTCCCGTAAGCCGTAAGCCCTGAGCCGTGAGCCTTGAAGGTGTCTGTCTTACGGCTTACGGCTTACGGGGCCGCGTCCATGTTGACGATACGAGGCCGTGGCCGGCGCGTCTCGCCTCTTCCGGCGAACGACGCCGGGATGGCGGCGAGTGACGCCGCAGTGCGGCGAGTTGTCGCAGCGGGCCGTGACCGCCGAGGCGCCTGCGACGAGCGGATACAATCGCAGGATGGCACGCGCACGTTTCGTCCTCCTGGCGCTCGGCCTGCTGGCCGGCGCTGCCTGCAGCAAGCCCGCCGAGCCCGTGAAGCACTATCCGATCAAGGGCCAGATCCTGGCCGTCGTCTCCGATCGGCAGGAACTGACGATCAAGCACGAGGACATCCCGGATTTCATGCCGGCCATGACGATGAACTACGCGGTCGCGCGGCCGGAGCTGCTGCAGGGCCGGACGCCCGGCGAGACGATCGAGGGCACGCTGGACGTGCGCGGCTCGACGATTCAGTTGAGCGCGATCACGCACACGGGCACGGCGCCCTTGCCGCCGATGGCGGAGAGCACGAACACGATTGCGACGAGCCTGCTGGCCGAGGGTGACGAAGTACCGGACACGGCGCTCATCGATCAGAACGACCGGCGCCGATCGTTCTCGGAGTGGCACGGCTCGCTCACGCTCGTGACGTTCATCTACACGAGCTGCCCGCAGCCGAATTTCTGCCCGCTGATGGATCAGAACTTCGCGACGATCCAGCGCGCCGTCTCGGAAGATCCGGCGCTGAAGGACCAGGTGAAGCTGCTGTCGGTGTCCTTCGATCCCGAGCACGACACGCCCGAGGTCCTCGCGAAGCATGCGGCGCTGCGGAAGGCCGATCCTGCCGTGTGGACGTTCGTCACGGGCGATCGCGCCGTCATCGAGAAGTTCGCGGGACGGTTCGGCATCGGCCTGGTCGCCTCCGATCAGCCGGGACAAATCATCCACAACCTGCGGACGGCGCTCGTCGGCCGCGACGGCCGCGTGATC
>CAZNMF010000056.1:0-5697 GCA_964573795.1 uncultured Solibacteraceae bacterium | reverse complement strand
TTCAGCATGTCCTCCTCACCGACTCCAACCGGTATGTCGAGAGGAATCCAGATGTGCCCGCCACTCGCCACTTTGGTGACACCCGATGATTCAAGGCGTATGCGGATCGCCTCGAAACGGGGAGTGTCACGATGGAAGCGGAGCCAGATCGGCGTCTCGAAACCTGAAAAGGGATCACGTACGCCGATGCTGAAACAGGATTGCTGTCCTGATGCGTCCTGCGGCTCACAGACGTAGCGGCGCCGGTACGCTCTTGGCTCGAGGCCGTCCGGGGTTTGCTCGAGTGCTTCTCTTCCCATCGGATTGATCCGGCGGTCGCCCGGCAGCTCGTGCGTGAGTCGGTCGACGAGCTTCGTGAAGGTGCCAGTGGCATCTTCACGCTTCCGCCATTGGATCAGATCTTCGCGTCCGGCCAGAGGCTCGATGTAGCCGTCATTCAGAACGTCGTACATCGCCGCGAACTGCTCGACCTCGCTGCGAAGCGGCGTATCGTCGCACGCGGCGAGAGCTTTCAGCACGGCCTCCCATGAAATCGTTGTCACGACGACGTTGGGAGAATCTGCGGGCCGCCACGGATCCTGGCCGGCCGCGCCAAATTCTTCGGCGATCGTGCCACGCGCCTCTTGGACCCGACGACTCGGAACGAGGATCGCGAGCACGCTCTCATGTGGCTGACTGCGCAAGGCGTCGAGATAGGAGCGGAGCTGTCCGTCGCCGAACGGCGCACCGAGCTTGGCTTCGATTTTCACTACCGGCGTGCTGTCGGTCCTGCACGCTTCGAGATCGGGACGTCCGCCGTCACAATCCTGGACCGCTTCCGTGCGCCAATGCAGATCGTCCGGCAGGGTCAGGCCGGTGCGGGAGGCGATCTCAGCGGCGAGCGCGGCTCGCGCGTCGGGATGTTCACGGAGGAAGTACGCCAGACCTTGCGTGCACAGCACTTCTCCCTGATTCGAGAACGCGTTGAACTGCGCCAGATGGCCGAGCAGTCTCGTCATGGCAACCGAATCCCTGTTCGGATAATCGGCGGGACGTGGTGTGTCTGTACGCGGCGATCGCGCTGCCATCAGATCGTCACGGCGTGCCATGTCGGCAGGCCGCGCAGTTGACTTCCGAGCGTGGGGTGGCGACCATGCGCGTATGCAGGCACGGGCGTTTTGGAGGGCGGTGACGGTGGACAGGACCGACGTGCTCGATCGAGTGCTGGCGGCGATGGGGCGGCTCGGAACGCGGTTCTGTGTCATCGGCGGCGTGGCCCCGTCGTCACGCTCGATCTCGACCTCGTGATCGTCAGCGCTGACCTGGCTGATGTCGAGCGTCACCTGCGGGACTTGCGCATCGAGCGTTTCCCGCACCGCGTGAACATTTCAGCGCAGGGACGTGATCTGCGTATCCAGTTTCAGACAGACCCGCGTTACCAGGCGTTCATCACGCGCGCGGCGCCGCACGACGTGCTCGGCGTCACATTTCCAGTCGCTGCCCTCGAGGACGTCTTCCAAGGCAAGCTGTGGGCCGTGCAGGACGCCGATCGACGCGCCAGCAAACGGCAGAAGGACCTGGCGGACATCGCGCGGCTGATCGAAGCGTATCCAGAGCTGCGTGAGCGCGTGCCTGAGGACGTGAGACGGAAGCTGCTGTAAGACGCGGACGCGGAATGCGCCAGTGCGAGGACGCGCGGGCGGCAGATAGTCCGATAGCGCGATATCCGATCGTGCGATAGCGAGACAGTGCGATAGTGCGCTGTCATGTCCATCTACGGCTACGCGCGCGTCAGTGATCCGTCGCAGGCACGATCGGGCTTGGGACTTGCCGCACAGCGAGCGAGCATTCGCCGCTATTGCCGCGATCGAGGATGGCGATTGGCGGCGCTGTTCATCGATCGTGCGGTGCCGGGGACGCGGGCGTTCCGGCGCCGGCCGGAGGGCTCGGCGCTCACGACAACGGTCCGCGCCGGCGATCACGTCGTCATTCCCAAGCTGGATCGCGCGTGGCGATCGGTGCGCGACTGCGCGGAGACGCTGGATCGGTGGCGGCAGTGCGGCGTGTATGCGCATCTGCTCGACCTCGGCATCAGCACCGCGACGCCCGCGGGCGAGCTCGTCGTCGGCGTGATGGCGGCCATCGCGCAATGGGAGGCCCGGCGGATCGGCGAGCGGAGCGCGGAGGCGAAGGCCGTTCTGCGCGCGCAGCGTCGCCGCACGAACCAGCAGATCTGGATCGGCTGGCGTCTCGGACGTGATGGCCGGCTACGGCCGTGCGCGTACGAGCGGCAGATCGCCGCGCGTGTCGGCCGCGCGCGGCGGCGCGGGCTGACGTGGTCGGCAATTGCCGCGCGGCTCAACGACGACGGCCGTCGCTGGCGCGGCCGGCCCTGGACGCCGCAGGCCTGCGCACGACTGGCGACGCGCGCGCGTCAGCGATGGCGCGTGCGGGGGTGAACGGGTTGCGGGCGGACGCCAGTTGCCGGTGCAACCGGCTGGCACTCTCGGGATCATTTGTCGAACCGGACGCGGACGACACGTCCGAGGTCTGACGGCCCGAGCAACCGTCGTCTCAAAGGCGACTGTCCCGCTACTTGCGTCTGGTGGTTCCGGCCGAGAGTGTCAGGTTGATTCCACCGCTCAAGTTCGCCGACACTTTGGCCGAGGGTGGTGTCATCGTCATCCTTGGCCGGCTCGATGCCCCGGATTTAGCTCCGGCCCGCTCCGGGTCTGTTCGGTGATGGCCCGGCGGCTCCGGCTTGTATCTGGATTTCCTGCCGGGCCCTTTTCTCCGCCCAACGGCGCTCCACCGAGCGCCTCAGTCGACGCCGTCGACGCTTCAATGAGGCCGACGACGCGCCGCACGCGATTGACCGCGGTGAGCAGGTCTGCTGTAGTGACGACGGGTTCGCTAGTCGCGCCCGTCTCCGCGGGAGCACGCCGGGACCTATAGTCCGGGCCATACTCGGCGAACCCACTTCCGTCTTCCGCCGACCTTGACGCTCTGTCGGCTTCAATGAGGCCGCTGCTGTTCAGCAGCGGAAATGCGCTTCGGCCCGCCCCGCCTGACGCGCACAATCAAGGCTTCAATGAGGCCGCTGCTGTTCAGCAGCGGAAATTCCTATTACGAGCCCAGTTCCGACTAGGTCAAGTGCTGCTTCAATGAGGCCGCTGCTGTTCAGCAGCGGAAATGTGGCGTATACGGACCGGTCGATCCATTGGCCATCATGCTTCAATGAGGCCGCTGCTGTTCAGCAGCGGAAATTCGCGTCGACCGACCACGCGCGCGTAGGTAATGTCGTGCTTCAATGAGGCCGCTGCTGTTCAGCAGCGGAAATAGCCGCCCCCGCAACTATCCTGTTTTCAAGGACCTGCGGGGCCGGGTGCGAGCGCATCACTGCCAACCCGCGCCGCTGAGTATCCCGACGGACCGCCACGCTGTCAAGTGCCATCCCATCAACCACTTTCGGCGATCGAGCGATCCCCGGGATTTCCGCATCACCCCGCCGCTCGATCAGCGCGTTTCGAAGGTGGGATACTCGTCGATCTCGCCGCAGACGTAGCGCGCCAGCAGCCGCGCCTGAATCTCGAGCACCCGCCGATAGCTCACACGATAGTCGAACCGCGGGTGCATGACCATTCCGTCGATGCGCTGCTCGTACGCGCGCAGCAGCCCTTTCCGTCCATCCGGTGTCAGCGACACGGCCGTTCCCGCCCGCACGAAGTCGGCCGTCGTCACCATGCGCGTGTTGATCGCGGTGAGCACCGCGGAGTCCGCAATCAGCGGCCGGAACATCTCCATCAGATCGAGCGCCAGCGCCGGACGTCCGTAGCGCGGCTGATGATAGAAGCCCCAATACGGATCGAATCCGATCGACGCGCATACCACCGTCAGATCGCGCGCCAGCAGGCTGTAGGCGAGTGAGAGCAGCGCGTTCACCGGATCGCGCGGCGGCCGCCGGTTCCGCTGCTCGAACGCGAACCGGAAATCGTCCGCGCCGTCCGCCTCGTCGGCTTTGATCATCCCGGCAAACTGCTCGAAGTAGAGGCGCGCGGCGGTGCCCTCGACGCCGAGCAGCTCGTCGATCGCAACCGTCTCCTCCGCACGCGCCGCGAGGCGGCGTAGCCCGTCGAGCACCAGCTTCGACGGCTCGACGTGATTGCGCTGCAGCATCGTCCGCTGGTTGCGGATCTTCGCGGCGACGATCCGGGAGGCGATGGCGCGGCAGAACGTCGGCGAGTCCGCCTTGTGGAACTGTTCGGCGCGCAGATATGCGTTGTGCGGCCCGATCGCGTGGGTGAGCGCGTAGAACCAGCCGCCGGCGGAGAAGTGTGCGATCGGCTTCTCGGCGCGACACAGCTCCTGGATCGCGGGCGCGCTGATCGTCACGTTGCCGAAGACGTTGACCTGGCTCACGTCGATCAGCCGCGCCTCCTGAACGACCTTGCGTGTGCGGTCCTTCACCTGCAGCACTGCGCCGGTCTTGCCGATGGACAACCCCTGCCCGACGACGTAGAGGGGGCGGAGGTCGTCGCGCGCGGGCACGAGACGACGAACCGCCGCGTGAGGCGGATCCGCGGCATCGTCCGTCGATGGAGGCAGCAACCATGGTTGGAGATCGTCATCGACGGGCGCGGGCGCACGCGAGGCTTCGCGCGTCTCGTCCGGCAGGCAGATGCCGACGAGCGAGCAGCGGGGACACTTCGGGCTGTCGACGAGCGGGTCGGGAATCGAGCGTTCCGCCGCTTCGCGTGCCGCCTGCGTCAGCATCACCACGTCGTTGATCAGCTCATCGTCGACGCGAAGGCGGACGCGCTGTTTGGTGGCGGCGTAGTAGAGGACGGCTTCGTCGCACACGTAGCCGTTCTCGCGCAGCACGAGCGCCTGCACGCCCATCTGCGCGCGATCGGCCGGCCAGGCCTCCGGGCCGTGCTCCTCGTCCCGCGGCCGGCCCTTCTTGTAGTCGACCGGCACGACGCGGCCGCCCGATACCTCGACGAGATCCATCTTCGCGATGAGACCGTGGCGATCGCTCGCGAGCTGCACGCTTCTGGCGCGACCGTTTGCATCCTCGTCGCTGGCGAGCGCCTCCGGCGATGGCAGCGCCTCGGACTCGACGTCGACGCGCTCGTGGCGGACGGCGCCTTCCACCGTGTCGGCGTTGTGCGCGAAGACGCCTTCGACCCACTCGTAGTAGAAGAGACGAGGGCAGTAGACGAACTCGTTCAGCATGCTCGCCGACGTCTATGCCGTCATTGCGTACTACCTGCGGCATCGCGAAGACGTTGATCGGTACGTCGAAGCGCAAGCCGAAACGTACCGGACAACTGGGGAGATTGCCCGGCGGGATTTCCCTCAACCTGACTTTTCAAGCCGTCGCCGCGCGCGCATCGCACGCGGCTAACGATCAACCTGCCTCTTCACGCCGTCTTCACCTTCGTCGGCCCGCAGAGTGACGATGCCGCCGTGCAGAACGCATCGGCGGGGCGGCCGAGCAGGTAGCCCTGCAGCAGGTTGCAGCCCATCTCGCGCGCGGCGAGCAGGTCGTTCTGATCCTCGACGCCTTCGGCGACGGTCGTGATGTTGAGCTCGCGGCACACGGCCGCGATCGACCGCACGAGCTTGTGCTTCGACGGCGTGCTGTGCATCGCGCGAATCAGCTCGCGGTCGAACTTGACGAAGTCCGGCAGGATCGTCGTGAACGCCGTGAGACCT